>NZ_JBIUVO010000012.1:46885-102274 GCF_044742995.1 Pseudomonas sp. NPDC087803 | reverse complement strand
GCCGCACAATCCGCAGTGCCTGGGTTTACTCAATAAGATCACGCAGGAGATTTGACGTGCACATGTGTGTTCCTCTCGAAACCCAGACCGGTGAAACACGGGTTGCTGCAACCCCGGAAACCATTAAAAAGCTGATCAGCCAAGGTCATAAGGTCACTGTGCAAACCGGCGCCGGCGTCAAAGCCAGCGTTGTCGACAGTGCCTATGAAGCGGCGGGCGCAACCATTGGCAGTGCCAACGATGCCTTCGCTGCCGAGCTGATTCTCAAAGTGGTCGCCCCCAGCGACGCCGAACTGGCGCTGATCAAGCGCGGCACGGTGCTGGTGGGCATGCTCAACCCCTTCAATAACGACACCATCGCCAAAATGGCCGAGTGCGGGATTACCGCGTTCGCCCTGGAAGCGGCGCCGCGCACCTCTCGGGCGCAGAGTCTCGACGTGCTGTCGTCGCAGGCGAACATTGCCGGCTACAAGGCTGTGTTGCTGGCTGCGCACTACTATCCGCGCTTCATGCCAATGCTGATGACCGCTGCGGGCACCGTGAAAGCGGCGCGCGTGCTGATTCTGGGCGCCGGTGTGGCCGGGTTGCAGGCGATTGCCACGGCGAAACGTCTGGGTGCGGTGATCGAAGCGTCTGACGTGCGTCCGGCGGTGAAGGAACAGATCGAATCCCTCGGCGCCAAGTTCGTCGACGTGCCTTACGAGACTGACGAAGAGCGTGAATGCGCGGTCGGTGTCGGCGGTTACGCCCGCCCGATGCCGGCGAGCTGGATGCAGCGTCAGGCCCAGGCTGTGCACGAGCGCGCCAAGCAGGCCGACATCGTCATCACCACCGCATTGATCCCAGGCCGCAAGGCGCCGACGCTGCTCAGCGCGGAAACCGTGGCGCAGATGAAGCCCGGCTCGGTGGTCATCGACCTCGCGGCCGCCCAGGGCGGCAACTGCCCGCTGACCGTCGCCGATCAGGTAGTGGTGGAGAACGGCGTGACCATCGTCGGCCCGACCAACCTCGCCGGTGAAGTCGCTGCAGACGCCTCGGCCCTGTACGCCCGCAACCTGCTGGACTTCCTCAAGCTGGTGTTCACCAAAGAAGGCCAGTTCGACGTCAACCTCGAAGACGACATCGTCGCCGCGTGCCTGATGTGCCGCGACGGCCAAGTCATCCGCAAAAACGCCTAAGCAGGGATTCAGACGATGGAAGAGCTTATCTCCCCCGGTATCTACAACCTGATCATCTTCGTGCTGGCGATTTATGTCGGTTACCACGTGGTCTGGAACGTAACACCTGCGCTGCACACGCCATTGATGGCGGTGACCAACGCCATTTCGGCGATCGTGATCGTCGGCGCCATGCTCGCTGCTGCGCTGACCGTCACGCCGCTGGGCAAGACCATGGGCACCCTCGCCGTGGCACTCGCGGCGGTCAACGTGTTCGGTGGCTTCCTGGTCACCCGCCGCATGCTTGAAATGTTCAAGAAGAAAGCCCCGAAAGTAAAAGAAGAGGCGCCGAAGTAATGAGCATGAATCTCGTCACGACGCTCTACCTGATCGCGTCGATCTGTTTCATCCAGGCCCTCAAAGGCCTGTCGCACCCGACCACCTCGCGGCGCGGCAATCTGTTCGGCATGCTCGGCATGGCGCTGGCCATCCTCACCACCATCGGCCTCATCTATAAGCTGGGTGCTGAGCTGGCAACTGCCGGTATCGGTTATGTGATCGTCGGCCTGCTGATCGGCGGCACTGCCGGTTCGATCATGGCCAAGCGCGTTGAAATGACCAAGATGCCGGAGCTGGTCGCGTTCATGCACAGCATGATCGGTCTGGCCGCGGTGTTCATCGCCATTGCCGCCGTTGTCGAGCCGCAGTCACTGGGTATCGTCAAACAACTGGGCGACTCGATCCCGGCGGGTAACCGTCTGGAACTGTTCCTCGGCGCGGCGATTGGTGCAATCACCTTCTCCGGTTCGGTGATCGCCTTCGGCAAGCTCTCGGGCAAGTACAAGTTCCGCCTGTTCCAGGGCGCGCCGGTACAGTTCACCGGTCAGCACAAGCTGAACGCGGTACTCGGTCTGGCGACACTGGTGCTCGGCGTGACCTTCATGCTCACCGGCAACCTTGCCGCGTTCGCGCTGATGTTGGCCCTGGCATTCGTGATGGGCGTGTTGATCATCATCCCCATCGGCGGCGCCGACATGCCGGTGGTGGTGTCGATGCTCAACAGCTATTCGGGCTGGGCGGCAGCGGGTATCGGCTTTTCGCTGAACAACTCGATGCTGATCATTGCCGGTTCGCTGGTGGGTTCGAGCGGTGCGATCCTCTCGTACATCATGTGCAAGGCGATGAACCGTTCCTTCTTTAATGTACTGCTTGGCGGTTTCGGCAACACGGCCGACGCAGGCCCGGCCGGTGCGAAAGAAGCCCGTCCAGTGAAATCCGGCTCGGCCGACGACGCGACCTTCCTGCTGACCAACGCCGACACCGTGATCATCGTCCCGGGTTACGGCCTGGCGGTGGCTCGCGCGCAGCATGCGTTGAAAGAGCTGACCGAGAAGCTGACCCACCGTGGCGTGACCGTGAAGTACGCGATCCACCCGGTGGCCGGTCGTATGCCGGGGCACATGAACGTCCTGCTCGCCGAGGCCGAAGTGCCTTACGACCAGGTGTTCGAGATGGAAGACATCAACTCCGAGTTCGGCCAGGCCGACGTGGTGCTGGTGCTCGGCGCCAACGACGTGGTCAACCCGGCCGCCAAGAACGATCCGAAATCGCCGATTGCCGGCATGCCGATTCTCGAAGCATTCAAGGCCAAGACCATCATCGTCAACAAGCGCTCGATGGCCAGCGGTTATGCCGGTCTGGACAACGAACTGTTCTACCTGGACAAGACCATGATGGTCTTCGGCGACGCGAAGAAAGTCATCGAAGACATGGTCAAAGCGGTCGAGTAATTCCCCGCTGCTGTACCAGACGCCCCGACTTGTCGGGGCGTTTTTGTTTGCACAAAACGTCGGACAATTTGCCGCGTTGTTGCATATCGAGTAACGGTGTTTTACTTCAAACCCGCTAAATAGACGCCTCGTTTGCGACCTTGGTAGCGGGACAGGCGCCCGCGAAATTCACTAGACTGCGCATCCTGCTACTCGCTTCCCGAGAAAATAATCCATGTACCGTGACCGTATTCGCCTGCCTTCGTTGTTGGATAAAGTGATGAGCGCCGCCGACGCTGCCGCGCTGATTGAAGACGGCATGACCGTCGGCATGAGCGGCTTCACCCGCGCAGGCGAAGCCAAAGCCGTCCCTCATGCACTGGCCGAGCGAGCCAAGGTCACGCCGCTGAAGATCAGCCTGATGACCGGCGCCAGCCTGGGCAACGACCTCGACAAGCAATTGACCGAGGCCGGCGTGCTCTCGCGCCGCATGCCGTTCCAGGTCGACAGCACTTTGCGCAAGGCGATCAACGCCGGCGAAGTGATGTTCATCGACCAGCACCTGTCGGAAACCGTCGAGCAACTGCGCAACCAGCAACTGAAACTGCCGGACATCGCAGTGATCGAAGCCGTGGCCATCACCGAGCAAGGCCACATCGTGCCGACCACCTCGGTGGGCAACTCGGCAAGCTTCGCGATTTTCGCCAAGCAGGTGATCGTCGAGATCAACCTGGCGCACAACGCCAACCTCGAAGGCCTGCATGACATCTATATCCCGACCTATCGCCCGACGCGCACGCCGATCCCGCTGGTGAAAGTCGACGATCGCATCGGCAGCACCGCGATCCCGATCCCGCCGGAGAAAATAGTCGCCATCGTCATCACCCAACAGGCGGATTCGCCGTCCACGGTGTCGACCCCGGATGTCGACACCAACGCCATCGCCGAACACCTGATCACCTTCTTCAAGCAGGAAGTCGACGCCGGGCGCATGACCAACAAACTCGGCCCGTTGCAGGCCGGGATCGGCAACATCGCCAACGCGGTGATGTGCGGCCTGATTGATTCGCCGTTCGAGGACCTGACCATGTACTCCGAAGTGCTCCAGGACTCGACCTTCGACCTGATCGACGCCGGCAAGCTGAGCTTCGCCTCGGGCAGCTCGATCACCCTGTCGGAGCGGCGCAACAGCGACGTGTTCGGCAACCTGGAGAAGTACAAGGACAAACTGGTGCTGCGGCCGCAAGAGATCTCCAACCATCCGGAGGTGGTCCGGCGTTTGGGCATCATCGGCATCAACACCGCGCTGGAGTTCGACATCTACGGCAACGTCAACTCTACCCACGTCTGTGGCACACGGATGATGAACGGTATCGGCGGCTCCGGTGACTTTGCGCGCAACGCACACCTGGCGGTGTTCGTGACCAAGTCGATCGCCAAGGGCGGGGCGATTTCCAGCGTGGTGCCGATGGTCAGCCACGTTGACCACACCGAACATGACGTCGACATTCTGGTGACCGAAGTCGGTCTGGCCGACCTCCGTGGGCTGGCCCCACGCGAACGCGCCCGGGTGATCATCGACAATTGTGTGCACCCGGACTATCGCCAAGCGCTGAACGACTACTTCAACGCAGCATGCGCCATCGGCGGTCACACCCCACATATTCTGCGTGACGCCCTGAGCTGGCACATAAACCTGGAAGAAACCGGGCATATGCTGGCGGTGTAATTTGCACAGTCAAACCGCTGATGCAAACACAGTTTGTATCAGCGGACTTTTCAATCCGCCTGATCTGGCAAAAACTGTACTGCTGTACCGGTGATTTCCTACAGCTTTTGCCTACCCCCTCCCTCGAATCGAGCAAAAATGCACCAGTTAAGTGCAGATAGGTACAGTTTGCTCAATTTTGACCCGTACACCCCCTATAAACAGTTAACTGGTCACTCACAATACAGCTGAACTGTATCTAGAGAGACTAGGCAAACGAGAGGATCATGGGCACCAGTCAAACCACTACCTGATCCCGCCACAAGCGGAAGGATGTCAACCATGGAACGTACACTCAGTTCCGAACTGTTCTTCGAAGACAAAGCTGCAAAAAACCAGGCTTCCCTGCCTCTGCGCGTTATCGCCAACCTGATGTTGTGGCAGCGCCGCATCTCCAGCCGCCACCAACTGGCTCGTCTGGATTCGCGTCTGCTGGCTGACGCCGGTATCAGCGAAGCACAACGCTACGAAGAGCTGAGCAAGCCGTTCTGGCGCTAAGTAGCGTCGCTGGCTCTGGTCGTTAGACCCACCGCCAGCAACCCGAATTGAACACACAAGACCCGTCGCGGGAAACCGCGACGGGTCTTGTCGTTTCAGGGTCAAAAAATGCCTATACAGCCGGTTATGCAAAGAACAGGTACAGTTTTCAATAAACTAAATCTGAACCAGTACAATTCTTCATGAGTGTATCTGCCCGCCAAAATGCATCGGGCGCAGCATGTCCTTAACCCTTCTCGGCTTAAGGAAAATGCCATGAAAGACTTACAGGATGTTTCGGCAATCTCCATTCAGCCTCGCGTTCGCTGGCACCCGCTGCGGCGCGTGTTTCGAAGCCTGTGGCAAGGGCTGGAACGCGCCAGGACGCGGCGCTGGTTGGCTCAGCTGGATCACCGCGATCTCGCGGATCTGGGTCTCAGCCATGCCGAACGACTCAATGAACTGGATAAACCCTTCTGGCGCTAGCATTCTGCCCACTGTCCGAAGCCCGCGTGCAGGCCTAATATCCACGCCAGAACGTGGCGAATCTTCTGTAACCCGCGTCTGACTCATCAGACACAAGCCACCTCTCTATACGGTTTACTTTCAGGAGATCCACCATGTCCCGTCTTCGCCTGCTCAGCGCTGCCGCCTTGCTGGCCGTGGCTGCCAACGCCAGCGCATCCAGCTTTATCGTGACCACCGATGCCGTGGTTGGCGCACTGAAGTCCTCCTCGGACGCCACTTCCGACGTCAGCTCTTCGCTGCGTGACAACAAAGTCGTGATCGCCGCCCGTGACGACGCTGCCAGCTTCGTCGCCAGTGAAGGCCAGATCCGCGGCGTCAAACTGGAAAGCGCCCTGGACCTGATCCGCCATCAGGCCCCGCAACTGAACGCGAGCGACTTCCAACTGGCGCAAGCCATCCTGGCGATCTGATCTGCCGTTGCCGCACGGGACACGCCAGTCGTGTCCCGATGTTTCACCACTGGCTCTGGCCTGGGCATTTGCGCTAGCCTTCAGGCTCGTTAACCGTTACCAAGCCCCATGCGTTTACTCAAACTGTTTTTCCCTTCTGTGTTGATCAGCGCCTGCTGGGCGACTCCGGTCGATGCCTTTGATGTCTCCACGCAAAACACCGTGGTCAGCCTTTGGGCGACCGGCATGGTGTCTTCGGCGCCGTTCGACCGTAAACTGATCATCGCCGCTCACGACGATGCGGCGGCGTTTGTTGCCAGTGACGGTCAATTGCGCGGCGCACAGCTCGAATCCGCACTGCATTACCTGCGCAAGACCCGGCCAAAACTTCATGTTGATGACCTTGAACTGGCACAGGCAATTCTCGTCCAATAGCTATCCTGATCCCTAGTCATCCTTGCCCCTCCGGAGTCGTTCCATGCGTAGCCCGCTGATTGCTGCCGCCCTTGGCCTGTTTTTGTTGGCCGATGTGGCCCAGGCGCACACCCTGGTAGCCACCAGTAACATCATCGTTCGTGCCTCCCAGCGCACCATCGATTTCACCTCCGATACCACCACCTCGATTCGCGACTCGAAAATCATCCGCGAAGCCCATGACGATGCCGCCAGCTTCGTCGCCAGCAATGGCGACATTCGCGGTGCGCACCTGGAAGCCGCCCTCAATACTTTGCGCACCCGTGTGCCGGAAGCCCGCGACGCCAGTGATCAGGTGCTCGCCGAAGCCATCCTCGCCCTGTGAAATCACTCGGCGCCTGGCTACTGGCCGGGGCGTTGTTGCTGCTTGGCAACAGCGCTCACGCCAGCCTGCAATTGCGGCTCAAGACCGATGGCCTGAGCCCCGCCCAGCAGCAGGCCAGCCAGGCGCTGCTCGATGAAGCCATGCACAAGTTGCCGCCGAGCTTCGTCGAACAGCTGGACCGGCGTATCGATGTCGGCTGGACCGACGACATGCCCGCTAACGCCTACGGCCAGGCGACCCTGGTTGCCGAACTCGACCTGAATCGCAAACTGCTCGCCGGCCTCACCGACGGCAGCGCAGCCACAGAGAAAACCAATCGCCCCCACGGCACCGTGCGCCAGGAACTGCTGGCTACCGTGCTGCATGAACTCACCCACATTTATGATCGCGCGCGCCTGTGGCCCGCCGCCGAGCGCACGCTGATCCAGCGCTGCACCCGCCGCAGCAACAGCGCCGGTCTGGTCGGTATTCCCGACGAGTGCCGTGGCCAGACTGAACGACGCTTCACCCTCAGCGATGACCCGCGCCTGCTCGACCTCGCCGGTTGGCAGCAGTACGTCGGCCGCCGCGGCGAGCGTGAACAACACAACCGTCAGGTGGCCCGCAGCCCGGATCTGTACGAGATTTCCAGCCCGAAGGAGTTTGTCGCGGTCAACATGGAGTATTTCCTCCTCGACCCAAGCTACGCCTGCCGCCGTCCGGCGCTCTATCGCTATTACCAGGAACGCTTCGGCTGGGCACCACCGGCCAAGGACACCTGCAGCAACACCTTCGCCTTTCTCAACGCCGGCAACGACTTCGCCAAGCAGCCCCTGGGCCAGGTTGATCCGGAGCGGGTGTATGCCGTCGACTACCTGCTCGCCGAAGCCAATCAGAACTGGGTCAGCCGCTGGGGCCACAGCATGCTGCGCCTGGTGATCTGCGCACCGGGGCGGCCACGAGGCCCGGATTGCCGGCTCGATCTGGACCAGCATCTGGTCCTGTCGTACCGCGCCTTTGTCGGTGACGTGCAGCTGTCGAGCTGGGACGGGCTGGTCGGCAAGTACCCGTCGCGGCTGTTCGTGCTGCCGCTGGCTCAGGTGATCGACGAGTACACCAAAACCGAACTGCGCAGCCTCGCTTCGGTGCCACTGAACCTGTCGCGCAACGAGATTGAGGAAGTGGTCGAACACGCCGCCGAGATGCACTGGAGCTACGACGGCAACTACTTCTTCCTGTCCAACAACTGTGCGGTGGAAAGCCTCAAGTTGCTGCGCAGCGGCAGCAACAACAAACAACTCGTCGGGCTGGACAGCATCATGCCCAACGGTTTGCTCGAAGTGCTCAAAGGCCGTGGCCTGGCCGACACCAGCGTGCTCGACAATCCCAAGGAAGCCTTGCGCCTGGGCTATCGCTTCGATTCGTTCCGCGATCGCTATCAGGCGATGTTCGATGTGTTGAAAAAGCAGTTGCCGATCAAACAGACCAGCGTCGAAGAGTGGCTATCGCTGTCCGCCGAAGAACGTCGTCAGTGGTTCGAGCGTGCAGACCTGCGCACCAGCGCCGCGTTGTTATTGCTGGAACAGGCGAGCTATCGCCGCCAGTTGCTGCTGGCCCAGGACGAGGTCAAACAACGCTACCTCGGCGCCCGCGAGCTGGAAAACGGTGGCATGGACAAGGCCAACGCGACCCTGCAGGAAATTCTCGCCAACAGCGGCTTCCTCAGCCGCCCGGCGGAACTGCTCGACAGCCGTGGCTACGGGCTGCCGCAACCGAGCGAGTTCAAGCGCCTGCAAGACGAAAGCAGCCAACGTCAGAAACAACTGCTGGCGCTGAGCGGCGACTTGGACAAGGAAGTGCGCAAGTTGCTCGAACCCAAGCGCGCGGCCGAAATTGCCGCCAGCGAAGCCAACGTGAAACAGATCGGCGAGCACCTGCGCAAATTGCACAAGGCGTCCGGCGGACTGGAATTGCCCTGAAACAGAAGACTGGAACTGAATCTTGTGGCGAGGGAGCTTGCTCCCGCTCGGCTGCGCAGCAGTCGTAAATCGGTTGAATGCCGAATTTTCAGGGCCGCTCCGCGCCCCAGCGGGAGCAAGCTCCCTCGCCACAGATGATCATGCCAAATCAGTACAAAACACCGTCCAGAATTTCGTAAACGATCCCGGTACCTACCGCGATCAGCACAATGTCGCCCCCGGCGCGGCGCCACTCATAACCCGGATACACCGGCAGACGGCTCAGCGCCCGCCCGTCCAGCCGCTCGCCGTAGTAACCGTGCGGCAACGGCCGGCCACGTTCCAGATGGATACCCGGAGGTGGTGGTGCGCCGCGCACGAAGTAGCCGTGATTGTCGCGAATGGTCTGACGGATCGGCCCGAAGTCGCGCGGTGGGCCGCCGCGGTGGTCGTTCTGCGGGCCACGGTGATCGTCACGATGATCATTGCCATGGTTGTCGTACTGGCCCTGCTGCGGGCCGCCGTGGTCATGATCATCGCGTGGATCGGCGCTGGCCAGCAGCGGCGTCGTGCTGATCATCAGCACGCCCAGTCCGGCAATCAGACGTTTCGGCATTTTCATCGAGTAATTCCTCACTGCACCAACAGCAAAAAGGGATTCAGAACGTGGTTCTGAATCCCTCGGTCTTGCTCAATTAGGCCGTGGCGTGAGGCGCTAATTCCTCTGTATCAGGAACTTTACCTTCAGCTGACGCGGGCCTGACGCACGCCTTCGGACAGCGCCTTGCACAGACCCAGCACACCATCGACAGCCTGGGCGGGCGTGGTCGCATTGGCGATGTGATCAATCAGTGCCGAACCCACCACCACCCCGTCCGCCAAACGAGCGATGGAAGCCGCCTGCTCCGGTGTACGGATACCGAAACCGATGCTGATCGGCAGGTCAGTGTGTCGACGCAGACGAGTCACCGCTTCCTCGACGTGTTCCAGAGTCGCGGCACCGGCACCGGTCACACCGGCCACCGACACGTAGTAAACGAAGCCCGAGCTGCCGTTGAGCACTTTCGGCAGACGCGCGTCGTCAGTGGTCGGGGTGGTCAGGCGGATAAAGTCCAGACCCGCCGCCTGTGCCGGGTCGCACAGTTCATTGTTGTGCTCTGGCGGCATGTCGACCACGATCAGGCCGTCGACGCCCGCTTCCTTGGCATCAGCGATAAAACGCTCGACGCCATACATGTGGATCGGGTTGAAGTAGCCCATCAGCACCAGCGGCGTGTCGCTGTTGCCGTCGCGGAACTCGCGAACCATCTGCAGGGTTTTCGCCAGATTCTGCTTGGCGCCCAAGGCACGGATATTCGCCAGTTGAATCGCCGGGCCGTCGGCCATCGGGTCGGTAAACGGCATGCCCAGCTCGATCACATCGGCGCCAGCGCCCGGCAGACCTTTGAGGATCGCCAGCGAGGTGTCGTAGTCCGGATCACCGGCGGTGACGAAGGTCACCAGCGCGGCGCGATTCTGTTGTTTGAGGTCGGCAAAACGGGTTTGCAGGCGGCTCATCAGTGTTTCTCCTGCTTCGACTGTTCCATGTGATGCATGACGGTCTGCATGTCTTTGTCGCCACGGCCGGACAGATTGACCACCATCAGGTGATCCTTCGGCAGTTTCGGTGCGCGTTTGAACACTTCAGCCAACGCATGCGCGCTTTCCAGTGCCGGAATGATGCCTTCGAGGCGGCAGCACTGGTGGAACGCGGCAAGGGCTTCATCGTCGGTCACCGAGGTGTACTGGACGCGGCCAATGTCATGCAACCAGGCGTGCTCGGGGCCGATGCCCGGGTAGTCGAGGCCGGCGGAAATCGAGTGGGCGTCGATGATCTGGCCGTCGTCGTCCTGCAGCAGGAAGGTACGGTTACCGTGCAGCACACCCGGTACACCGCCGTTGAGGCTGGCCGCATGTTTGCCGGTTTCAATGCCGTAACCGGCCGCTTCGACGCCGATGATTTCGACGCTCTGGTCGTCGAGGAACGGGTGGAACAGGCCCATGGCGTTGGAACCGCCGCCGATGCACGCCACCAGGCTGTCCGGCAGACGACCTTCCTGAGCTTGCAGCTGCTCGCGGGTTTCCTTGCCGATCACCGCTTGGAAGTCGCGCACCATGGCCGGATACGGGTGCGGGCCGGCCACGGTGCCGATCAGGTAGAAGGTGCTGTCGACGTTGGTCACCCAGTCACGCAGCGCTTCGTTCATCGCGTCTTTCAGGGTGCCGGTGCCGGCCACCACCGGGATCACTTCGGCGCCCAGCAGCTTCATGCGGAATACGTTGGCCTGCTGACGTTCGATGTCAGTGGTGCCCATGTAGATCACGCAGTCCAGACCGAAACGTGCGGCCACGGTGGCCGTTGCCACGCCGTGCATGCCGGCGCCGGTCTCGGCGATGATGCGTTTCTTGCCCATGCGCCGCGCCAGCAGGATCTGGCCGATGCAGTTGTTGATCTTGTGCGCGCCGGTGTGGTTCAGCTCTTCGCGCTTGAGGTAGATCTTCGCGCCACCGCAGAACTCGGTCAGACGCTCAGCGAAGTACAGCGGGCTCGGACGTCCGACATAGTCACGCTGGAAGTAGGCCAGCTCTTCCTTGAACGCCGGATCGTCCTTGGCCGTTTCGTATTCGCGGGCCAGATCGAGGATCAACGGCATCAGGGTTTCCGCCACGTAGCGGCCACCGAACGCGCCGAACAGGCCGTTATCGTCAGGGCCGTTACGCAGGTTGGAGGTGTTCGAAGTCTGGGTCATGATGTGCTCCAGGTGAATTCGGGTCAGAAGACAATGACGCCCACTCTACCCCTGACCTTCCAGGCTGAAAACCGATAAGATCGCCACAACCTGTCAGGAAAACTCACAGATCCCATGAGCCACGACCTTCCCCCGCTGAACGCCTTGCGCGCGTTCGAAGCCACCGCCCGCCTGAACAGCGTCAGTCAGGCGGCCGAACAGCTGCACGTCACCCACGGCGCGGTCAGTCGCCAGCTCAAAGTGCTCGAAGAGCATCTGGGCGTGAGCCTGTTCGTCAAGGATGGTCGCGGCTTGAAACTCACAGATGCCGGAGTGCGTCTGCGCGACGCCAGCGGTGAGGCCTTTGATCGCTTGCGCAGTGTGTGTGCCGAGCTGACGCAAAGCACCGCTGACGCGCCGTTCGTGCTCGGCTGCTCCGGCAGTCTGTTGGCGCGCTGGTTCATCCCGCGACTGGGGCGGCTCAACGCAGACTTGCCGGACTTGCGACTGCACCTGTCGGCCGGTGAAGGTGATCTCGACCCCCGGCGCCCCGGCCTCGACGCCTTGCTGCTGTTCGCCGAGCCGCCATGGCCGGCCGACATGCAGGTCTACGAACTGGCCGCAGAACGCATCGGCCCGGTCATGAGCCCGCTGTTCAGCGGTTATCAACGCCTGCAAGCAGCTGCGGCGTCAGCCTTGCTCAGCGAGCCGCTGCTGCACACCACCTCACGGCCGCAAGCCTGGCCGAGTTGGGCACAGCAGAATCACCTCGACGCTAGGGCGTTGAAGTGGGGGCAAGGTTTTGAGCATTTGTATTATCTGCTGGAAGCAGCAGTGGCCGGACTCGGCGTGGCAATCGCGCCAGAGCCGCTGGTGGCCGAGGACTTGAAGGCCGGTCGCCTGGTTGCGCCGTGGGGCTTCTGCGAAACCCCGGCGCAACTGGCGTTGTGGCTACCCAAGCGCGCCGCAGACGGACGCGCCCGGCAACTGGCGCAGTGGCTCAAGAATGAGCTGCGCCAGTCGGATCACTCGCCGCGCTTGAACAGCAAGTAAGCGGCCAGCAGACCGATTGCACCGACCGCCACACCGGCGGTGGTCCAAGGATGTTCCTGAGCGTAATCGCGGGTAGCGATGCCGGTCTCGCGGGTTTTCACTTTGACTTCTTCATAGGCATCGCTGAGCAGGCTGCGCGAATGTTTCAGCGCGCTTTCAGCGTTGCTCTTGAGCGCCTTGAGGGTCTTGCGCGACTCGTCGGACGCGTCGTCCTTCAGGCTTTCCAACGATTTGAGCAGACTCTCGATCTCGGCTTCCATGCTTTGCAACGAGGCTTTACGTAAAGAGGTGTTGGCCATGGTGGCTCTCCTGCATTGGTGATGAGTGGCGTGTGTTGTTTGGGACTTCAGTGGTTTGAGAAAGTGCAGAAAATCTGAACTTCGCTTGCATCGAGCCGCCGAAATCAACAGTGCAGATTCACTGCTAGTCTCAATTCCACACCCCTAGGAGATCGCCATGAGTGACCATCACACCTACAAGAAAGTCGAGCTGGTCGGTTCGTCCGCCAGCAGCATCGAAGACGCCATCAACAACGCGCTGGCCGAAGCCAACAAGAGCATCAAGCATCTGGAATGGTTTGAAGTGGTCGATACCCGTGGCCACATCAAGGACGGCAAGGCGGCGCATTTCCAGGTAACACTCAAAGTCGGCTTCCGCATTGCCAGCAGCTGAGTTTGGGCTACGCTTCTGAACTTGCGCGCTGGCCGAGTGCCATAGGAATGGCAAAGCGCTACAAGGTGAGTGCATCGGCAGAGCCGGTGCCCGCCTCTTTTAATCCGACCAGGGAGTGCGACCGATGAAGAAGTTCATATTGGCAGTAGGTTTGTTGAGCCTTGCGGGTGGCGCGTTTGCTGCTGGCAAGCCGTGTGACGAGCTGGAGAAGGAAATCAAGGACAAGCTGGAAGCCAAGGGCGTACATGGTTATGCGCTGCAGATTGTCGACAAGGCCGGCGATACCGGTGCCAATGGCAAAACCGTCGGCACCTGCGAAGGTGGCACAAAGCTGATTGTCTACAAACGCCATTGATCTGACATGAAATGACAAAGCCGACGCAAATGCGTCGGCTTTTTTGTGGGCGACACATTCCCAATTTGGGAGCGGGCATGCTCGCGAAAGCGTTATGTCAGCCGACATCCAAGGGGTCTGACATTCCGTCTTGGCGAGCAGGCCCGCTCCCACAAGGGCCGTATTCCAGAGTCAACCCTTCATGACTTGGGCCAGCAGTTCGTAGGAGTGCAGGCGATCAGCGTGCTCATACAGATCGCAGGTGAAGATCAGCTCATCGGCCTGCGTCTGCTCGACCAGCACCTCCAGCTTCGCGCGGATTTTCTGCGGACTGCCGACCATCGCCAGGCCAAGGAAATCGCCCACCGCTTCACGTTCATGCGGCAGCCACAGACCATCCATGGTCTTCACCGGCGGGCGCTGCACCAGACTTTGCCCACGCATCAACGCGAGAATTCGCTGATACACCGAGGTCGCCAGGTACTCCGCCTGCTCATCGGTATCGGCCGCCACCAGCGGCACGCCAAGCATCACGTACGGCTTGTCGAGCACCGCCGACGGTTTGAAGTGGTTGCGGTAGACGCGAATTGCCTCGTGCATGAAGCGCGGGGCGAAATGCGAGGCAAAGGCGTAAGGCAAACCGCGCTCACCGGCCAGTTGCGCACTGAACAGGCTGGACCCGAGCAACCAGATCGGCACGTTGGTGCCGGTGCCAGGCATGGCAATTACCCGTTGATCCGGGGTGCGCGGGCCGAGGAAGCGCGCCAGCTCGGCGACATCTTCCGGAAAGTCATCGGCACTGCCGGAGCGTTCGCGGCGCAGGGCGCGTGCGGTCATCTGATCGGATCCCGGCGCACGTCCCAGACCCAGGTCGATGCGTCCCGGATAGAGGCTTTCGAGGGTGCCGAACTGCTCGGCGATCACCAGCGGCGCGTGGTTAGGCAACATCACCCCACCGGAGCCGACGCGAATCGTCGAGGTGCCGCCGGCCAGATAACCCAGCAGCACCGAGGTGGCAGAGCTGGCGATGCCGTCCATGTTGTGGTGTTCAGCCACCCAGAAGCGGGTGTAGCCGAATTTCTCGACGTGCTGCGCCAGGTCCAGCGAATTGCGCAGCGATTGCGCCGGGCTGCCGTTCTCGCGCACCGGCACCAGATCGAGGGTGGAAAATTTTACATCGGACAGTTGCTTCATAAACCTGCGTCTCCGAGTGGTCTGCAGGTTTTTTCTTGCGAACGAAAACCTGCCGAATTCATAAGCGTGTTCTGTGCAATGAGGGCATATACCCGAGTTTCAATAGCTGAGGGAAAAATCCTACTAAAAAAGTCAACGATTCACTCGGGCTGAACTTTGTCCCGGCGTCTATCCTCAGAAGCCTTGCAAGCAAAAACCACGACGGCGCGGCGTTCCGTGCCAGATCTTGAGGAGGCAGACATGGCTATCGTGAAGAAAGCATCCGCGCATTGGGCAGGCGATCTGAAAACCGGCATCGGCTCGATCTCTACCGAGACCGGCGTCCTCAGAGAAGCCCCTTATGGTTTCAAGGCCCGCTTCGAGGGCGGCAAGGGTACCAACCCGGAAGAACTGATCGGCGCGGCGCATGCCGGCTGTTTTTCCATGGCATTCTCGATGATTCTCGGTGACGCGGGCCTGAAGGCCGAGAGCATCGACACCCAGGCTGAAGTCACGCTGGATCAGGTCGAGGGTGGCTTTGCCATCACCGCGATCAAGCTGATCCTCAAGGCGAAAATCCCGGGGGCGACGCAGGCGCAATTCGAAGAGCTGAGCAACAAGGCCAAGGAAGGGTGCCCGGTGTCCAAAGTACTGAATGCGAAGATCACCCTTGAGGCTTCGCTGGTCAACTGAGTCAGCGCTGACTGACCTATTCGCGAGCAAGCCCGCTCCCACATTGGAATGCATTTCAAATGTGGGAGCGGGCTTGCTCGCGAAGGCGATCTGAATGGCACCACAGTCTGAAGATGTGAGCGAAGTCAGAACCCGCGCTGCAAAAATATGGTCGAATAAGTGACAGCAGCTTCAGCGCACACCCGTGCGCGCTGCCTCAGGAGCTACAAAATGAAACGTATTGGCTTGGCGATCCTCTGCAGTGCACTGGCCACCTCGGTTCTAGCCGCGCCCAAAGACTGCGAAGAACTCAAGAACGAAATCGAAGTAAAGATCCAGGCTAACGCCGTGCCCTCCTACACGCTGGAAATCGTCAGCAAGGAAGAGGCTGACAAGCACGACGTGGCGATGGTCGTCGGCACCTGCGATTACGGCACCAAAGCGATCATCTATCAGAAAAACAGCAACTGATTCATCTCAGGTCAGGCAGTTCATGTCACGATCTTCGGCAACGATCTCGCGCTTGGCGTTGTAGAGCCGGGCGCTAGGTGTGAAGCCCAGCGAACGCCCCTCGAGCAGATAACGCTGGCCGGCCTCGAAATGGTCGTAGCGGATGTACAGATAGCACAGACGCTCGACGGGACCGGTCATCAGACTGCCGCCGCCACCAAACACCTCGAAGTCGAAGCGCACCCGCAGCTCATGGCTGCCCGGCGTCACCTGAAAGAAGCGTCCGTCGGTCAGCCGCTGATTGTCCAGGCGCTCGGCCATCAGCAACTTGCCGCCCGGGGTCGGGGTCGAGAAATCGACCCAGGCCATTTGTGGATCCACCGGTGGCAACGGGGTCTGGCAGCCGGCGATAGCGCCAACCGCGAGCAACAGCATCAACTTGCGCATGATGGATGTCCCAGGATTCGGACCTCCAGCATAGCGCCGATCAGCTGCGCTGGCAGCCTGCCGGTGTGCCTTTGCCGACCACGTTGCGCTGCTCGTCATAGAGCGTCGCCCATGGCCGGAAACCGATACTGCCGGCCTGTAATTGATAACGCTGACCGGCGTTGAAGTCCTTGAATTTCACTTTCAACTGGCAGTCGCGCCACAGTGGCTCGGCATCCGGGCCGATGTTGCTCGCGGCGACCGGGAATTGATAGCGCACCTGCAATTGGTGGCTGCCGGGCTCGACTTCAAAATAGCGTTTATCGACGGTCGCCTTGTCATCGACCTTCAGCGCTTGCAGCGCGGTGTCCTGCTGCCGGGCATCGAGATCGATCCAGGCTTGCGAGGGGTCAGGATCGGGCATTCCGAAACCGGCACAACCGGCCAGCGTCAGCAGGCCTCCTGTCAGCATCAACTTGCGCATAGCGAAGCTCCAAATGGCGGGATAGTCTTGCGGGCAGACTTTCCAAAGGATTTTTATTTTGAGCAGGCCGCTTCCAAGCCATGGGTTACTTGATCGCGTTTTTCGGATTTTGTTTCCGGGTGTGATGCTTTTGTTGCTCAACGGTTGTTCCAGCGTCAGCTATTACAGCCAGTTGGCCGGTGGTCAGTTGCAGCTGCTGCGCGCCCGTGAGCCAGTGGCCAAGGTGATTGCCGACCCGAGCCGCGATGCAACCCTGCGCACGCACCTGATCCAGTCACAAAAGGCCCGAGTCTTCGCCAGCGAGCACTTGCACCTGCCGGACAACCAGAGCTATCGGCTGTACGCCGACATTAGCCGGCCGTATGTGGTGTGGAACGTGTTCGCCACCCCGGAGTTTTCCCTGAAGCCGCAGAACCATTGCTTCCCGATCGCCGGTTGTGTGGCCTATCGCGGCTACTACAGCCAGAGCGCCGCCCGTGGCGAGGCGGCGCTCCAGCGCCTGCAAGGCATGGACGTGTCGATTGGCGGCGTCGAGGCTTATTCGACCCTAGGCTGGTTCAATGACCCGATCCTCAATTCGATGATGGGCTGGGGCGATGAGCGTCTGGCGACGTTGATCTTTCATGAACTGGCGCATCAGCGTTTCTATGTGAAGGACGACACCGAGTTCAACGAGTCCTTTGCCACGTTTGTCGAGCAGGAAGGCACCCGCCAGTGGCGGGCATTTCGTGGCCTGCCACCGGACACCGATGCCAAGCTCAAGCAGCGGGATCAGTTCATTGAACTGGTACTCGAAACGCGGTCGCGGCTTGAAGAACTCTACGCACAGCCGCTGCCGGCCGAGCAGATGCGTGAGCGTAAAGCGGCGGAGTTCGAGCGGTTCAGGCGCGATTACCGGGCGATGCGCGACAGCCAGTGGGCCGGGGACAAGCGCTATGACGCCTGGGTGAATATGCCGCTGAACAATGCGCGGTTGTTGCCGTTTGGACTGTATGACCAGTGGGTGCCGGCGTTTGCGGCGTTGTTCAGGCAGGTTGGGGGGGATTGGGTGTGGTTTTATGTTGAGGTTGAGAAGCTGGGTGGTTTAGCTGTCGCGGAGCGTAAAGCGGCCTTGAAAGCTTTGGCCGGATCTTGAATTGATGTCGGCTGATCCGGCTTCATCGCTGGCAAGCCAGCTCCCACATAGATTCAGGTGAACCTGCGCCCACTGCTCACCTGTGGGAGCGGGCTTGCTCGCGAAGACGGACTCATCAGCGCCGCAAAAACGCCTGATGAAGCTCAGCCAAAGTCTCAAAGTGATAAGCCGGAGCCTCGGCATTCAACTCTTCAAAACTGCCAAAACCATAGCCCACCGCCGCCGCATCCACACTATTGCTGCGCGCGCCGATCAGGTCATGCTTGCGGTCGCCGATCATCAGCGTATTGGTCGGATCCAGCCCTTCTTCGGCGATTAGATGCGCAATCAGCTCGACCTTGTTGGTCCGCGTGCCATCCAGTTCACTGCCGTAGATCACCTTGAAGTGTTTAGCGAAGTCGAAGTGCCGGGCGATTTCCCGAGCGAATTCCCACGGTTTGGAGGTCGCGATATACAGCTGTCGCCCTTGGCCGCTCAGGGTTTCCAGCAACGGCGTGACGCCATCGAACACCCGATTCTCGTAAAGGCCTGAGACCTTGAAGCGCTCGCGATAGAAATTCACCGCTTGCCACGCTTTCGCTTCGTCGAAGCCATAGAACTGCATGAACGCCTGCAACAGCGGCGGGCCGATGAAGTGTTCGAGCTTGGTCAGGTCGGGCTCGTCGATGCCGAGCTTGCTCAAGGCGAACTGGATGGAACGGGTGATGCCCTCACGCGGGTCGGTCAGGGTGCCATCGAGGTCGAACAGTACGGTCTGGTAATGCATGAGAAATCCTGAGGAGGTGTAAGTCGATTCAGAGCTGGTCGTAGCCTTCGGCCAGATGCAGGTCCTTGAGCTTCACGTAGTTCGCCGCGCTGTAGGTGAAGAAGGCGCGTTCATTGTCGGTCAGCGGGCGGATCTGCTTTACCGGGCTGCCGACGTACAGGAAACCACTTTGCAAATGCTTGCCCGGTGGCACCAGGCTGCCGGCGCCGATGATTACATCATCCTCGACCACCGCGCCGTCCATGACGATGCTGCCCATCCCGATCAGCACGCGGCTGCCGACGCTGCAGCCATGCAGCATGACCTTGTGCGCGATGGTCACGTCGTCTCCGATCAGCAGTGGAAAGCCGTCCGGGTTGAACGGTCCGGCGTGGGTGATGTGCAGCACGCAGCCGTCCTGCACGCTGGTGCGCGCACCGACGCGGATGCGGTGCATGTCGCCACGGATCACGGTCAGCGGCCAGACGGAGCTGTCTTCGCCGATTTCAACGTCGCCGATCACCACCGCCGAGGCGTCGACAAACGCGCCTTTGCCGAGTTGCGGGGTGTGATTCTGGTACTTGCGAACGGGCACGATAAGTTCTCTCTCTGTCGCCGATAGCTGCGGTGAGTGTCGATTGTAATTAAGATGGGCGCATGTTTCTTCCAGCCAAGGTGCCAACCGTGAGCGTGAACAACCCTCTTCTGCAGTCCTACGACCTGCCGCCGTTCTCCACGATCCGTGCCGAACACGTGCTGCCAGCCATCGAAACGATCCTGGCCGACAACCGCGCCGCCATCGCCGACATTCTCAAGACCCAGGGCCAGAACCCGACATGGGCCGGTCTGGTGCTGGCAATGGACGAACTCAACGATCGCCTCGGCGCTGCCTGGAGTCCGGTCAGCCATCTCAACGCCGTGTGCAACAGCGCTGAATTGCGCGAAGCCTACGAGTCGTGCCTGCCGGCCCTGAGCGCCTATTCCACCGAGATGGGCCAGAACCGCGAACTGTTCCAGGCTTATGAAGCGCTGGCCAACAGCCCGGAAGCCGCCGGTTTCGATGTGGCGCAAAAAACCATTCTGGAACACGCCCTGCGCGATTTCCGTCTGTCGGGTATCGACCTGCCGGAAGCCGAACAGAAGCGTTACGCCGAAGTGCAGAGCAAACTGTCCGAGCTGGGCAGCCGCTTCTCCAACCAGTTGCTCGACGCCACACAAGCCTGGACCAAGCACATCACCGACGAAGCCGCCCTCGCCGGCCTCACCGATTCGGCCAAGGCGCAAATGGCGGCTGCCGCCCAGGCCAAAGGCCTCGACGGCTGGTTGATCACTCTGGAATTCCCGAGCTACTACGCGGTGATGACCTACGCCCAGGACCGTGCGCTGCGTGAAGAAGTCTACGCCGCCTACTGCACCCGTGCGTCGGATCAAGGCCCGAATGCCGGGCAGAACGACAACGGCCCGGTGATGGAAGAAATCCTCGACCTGCGTCAGGAGCTGGCCAGGCTGCTGGGTTTCGCCAGCTTCTCCGAGCTGAGCCTGGCGACCAAAATGGCCGAGTCCAGCGA
The DNA here is from genome assembly GCF_044742995.1 of Pseudomonas sp. NPDC087803. Lineage (NCBI taxonomy): Bacteria > Pseudomonadati > Pseudomonadota > Gammaproteobacteria > Pseudomonadales > Pseudomonadaceae > Pseudomonas > Pseudomonas sp. NPDC087803. Next base: position 81,970 of record NZ_JBIUVO010000012.1, on the reverse strand, counting down.
TCAGGTGCTGAGCTTCCTGCGCGACCTGGCCAAGCGCAGCAAACCGTTCGCCGCGCAGGATCTGCAACAACTACGCGCCTACGCCGCCGAACAGGGCTGCGCCGATCTGCAAAGCTGGGACAGCGGTTTCTATGGCGAAAAGCTGCGTGAACAACGCTACAGCGTCGCTCAGGAAACCCTGCGCGCCTACTTCCCGATCGACAAAGTCCTCGGCGGTCTGTTCGCCATCGTCCAGCGCCTGTACGGCATCGAAATCGCCGAGCTGAAAGGCTTCGACACCTGGCACCCGGATGTGCGCCTGTTCGAAATCAAGGAAAACGGCCAGCACGTCGGCCGCTTCTTCTTCGACCTGTATGCCCGCGCCAACAAGCGTGGCGGTGCGTGGATGGACGGCGCTCGCGACCGTCGCCGCACCGTCGACGGCGTGCTGCAAAGCCCGGTGGCCAACCTGGTGTGCAACTTCACCCCGGCCGACAGCGGCAAGCCTGCGCTGCTGACCCACGATGAAGTGACCACGCTGTTCCATGAATTCGGTCACGGCCTGCATCACCTGCTGACCCGCGTCGATCACGCTGGTGTTTCCGGGATCAACGGCGTGGCGTGGGATGCGGTCGAGCTGCCAAGCCAGTTCATGGAAAACTGGTGCTGGGAGCCGGAAGGCCTGGCGCTGATCTCCGGTCACTACGAAACCGGCGAACCACTGCCGCAAGACCTGCTGGAAAAAATGCTCGCAGCGAAGAACTTCCAGTCCGGGCTGATGATGGTGCGGCAGCTGGAGTTTTCGCTGTTCGACTTCGAACTGCACGCCACCCACGGTGATGGCCGCAGCGTGGCGCAAGTGCTGGAAGGCGTGCGCGACGAGGTGTCGGTGATGCGTCCACCGGCGTACAACCGCTTCCCCAACAGCTTCGCGCACATCTTCGCCGGCGGTTACGCGGCGGGCTATTACAGCTACAAGTGGGCGGAAGTGCTGTCGGCGGATGCCTTCTCCAGGTTCGAAGAAGACGGCGTGCTCAACGCCGAGACCGGTCGCGCCTTCCGCGAAGCGATTCTGGCGCGCGGCGGCTCGCAGGCACCGATGGTGCTGTTCGTCGACTTCCGTGGCCGCGAGCCATCGATTGACGCACTCTTGCGCCATAGCGGCCTGAGTGAGGACGCAGCAGCATGAGTGAGGCACCTGTGATTACCAAGAAGCGCTTTATCGCCGGGGCTGTCTGCCCGGCGTGCAGCGAGCCGGACAAACTGATGATGTGGAACGAGGACAGCGTGCCGCACCGTGAGTGCGTGGCCTGCGGTTACTCGGATACGCTGAACGAGCAAGGGCTGTCGGTGCCCAAGGAACTGGGCACGCGGGTCAATACCAGCGCGCTCAAGCCGGCGCCGGACAAAACCGTCCAGGCCGTGCAGTTCTTCCCGAATCCGAAGCTGAAGAAAAAGTCCGAAGACTGAGCCGGCGAAAAGCCCTCCACGGTGCAATGCCGTGGAGGGTGCGGCTTACTTGAGATTGACCGACTGCAGCCAGCTCTTCATCGAGCAGGTGGCGAAGGCGCTGGTGCTGCAATCGCCATTGGCCAGCGCGGTGCGCAGCTTGTCGGCATCGGCCTGCATCACATAACGCACGCTGTCTTTGAAGTGACCGCTTTCGCCAAACCCGCCTTCGGTCATTTCGCGCAACGCGTCTTCCTTGCTCCAGCCCTGCACCACAATCCGGTACATCGCCGCCATCAGGCCGGTGCGGTCGGAACCATGCTTGCAGTGCATCAGCACCGGGCCATTGGCTTCGGCAGCCTGAATCGCACGCAGGGTCTTGAGTACATCGCTGTCATCGACATGGTTGGTGCGATAAGGCAACTGCACCTGATTGATGCCCGGCTCGGACAGCCAGCGATCGTCGGCTTCCGGCAGGAAGTTGATCACCGTCACCACCTTGAGGTTCTTCAGCAACGGCACCACGCCGCCATCCGGCAAGGCACTGCGGTACAACGTCGGCGACATCTGGAACAGGTTGTACTGCACTTCCACCGGTTGCGCCCACTCAGGCGGGCGCGATGGCGTGGAGGCGTCAGCCTGGGCCGGCATCAAGTGCAGCAGGGCAACAAGCGACAAACACAAAGCAGGAAAAAGACGCACTCGAGACATGCTGGGCTGACCGTATCGGAATTCATCAATGAGAGGCCTCGCAGCTTCTACTTCCGACAGTCAAAGCCCTGTGAGGCACTTGTCAAAGAATTGTGAATCCATGGGATTTCATCGAGCGCCGAATAAAAAACTATGGCTTTTTCCGCTGAATCGGTTCATCCCGATGTGTAGCCTGCTACCATTTGTCACACGATGTTGCAGGCGTCCCCCTTTTCCCGGTCAACCACCGGGCCACGCCGCGACGAAAAAATGCTCAAGCCGTTCGCAGAAACGGACAACCATCAATGCCTGATGAGGTGCACCCCCATGTCTGATGCAGATCGAGACAACCCGCGGCGTGAGTTCTTGCGCAAATCCCTGACCCTGATTCCCGTGGTCACCCTCGCCGGTACCAGTCTGGGCAGCAGCGTATTGCAAGCTGCGCCTGAAGCTGCCCCGGTGGCGCCAGCAGCCACACCGGCCAAGGCTGACGCCAGCGCTTACCAGCCGAGCTATTTCACCGCCGAGGAATGGGCCTTCATCAACGCCGCCGTGGCGCACCTGATCCCCAACGACGAGCAAGGCCCGGGGGCCCTGGAAGCCGGTGTGCCGGAATACATCGACCGCCAGATGAACACCCCGTACGCCGCCGGTGCCCTGTGGTACATGCAAGGGCCGTTCAACGCCGACGCTGCGCCGGAGATGGGCTGGCAGAGCAAACTGGTGCCGAAAGAGATCTATCGCCTGGGCATCGCCGCCACGGATCAGTGGGCAAAATCGCTCAACGGTAAAACATTTGCCGAGCAAGACAGCGCTACCCGAGAAGATTTGCTCAAGCAGCTCGAAGCCGGCAAACCGCAGTTCGATGCGGTTCCGGCGAAGATTTTCTTCAGCCTGCTGCTGCAAAACACCAAGGAAGGGTTCTTCTGCGACCCGATCCATGGCGGCAATAAAGGCATGGTCGGCTGGACCCTGATCGGCTTCCCCGGCGCCCGCGCCGATTTCATGGATTGGGTGGAACGCAACGAGCAATACCCCTTCCCGGCAGTTTCGATTCGCGGCGAGAGGGCTTGAGCATGGCAACCGTAATGAAAAAGGTCGACGCCGTGATCGTCGGTTTTGGCTGGACTGGCGCGATCATGGCCAAGGAGCTGACCGAAGCCGGGCTCAACGTGCTGGCGCTGGAGCGCGGGCCGATGCAGGACACCTACCCCGACGGCAACTATCCGCAGGTGATCGACGAACTCACCTACAGCGTGCGCAAAAAACTCTTTCAAGACATCTCGAAAGAAACCGTCACCATCCGCCACAGCGTCAACGACATCGCTCTGCCCAACCGTCAGTTGGGTGCGTTCCTGCCGGGTAATGGCGTCGGCGGTGCCGGTCTGCACTGGTCGGGCGTGCACTTTCGCGTCGATCCGATCGAACTGCGCATGCGCAGTCACTACGAAGAACGCTACGGCAAAAGCTTTATCCCCAAGGACATGACCATCCAGGACTTCGGCGTCAGCTATGAAGAGCTGGAGCCGTTCTTCGATTTCGCCGAAAAAGTCTTCGGCACCTCCGGCCAGGCCTGGACCGTGAAGGGCCAACTGGTCGGTCAGGGCAAGGGTGGTAACCCGTACGCACCGGATCGCTCCAATTCGTTCCCGCTGGAGGCGCAGAAAAACACCGTTTCCGCACAGTTGTTCGGCAAAGCGGCGACAGAGGTCGGTTACAAACCCTACAACCTGCCGTCGGCAAATACCTCAGGCCCGTACACCAATCCCTACGGCGCGCAGATGGGCCCGTGCAACTTCTGCGGATTCTGCAGCGGTTACGTTTGCTACATGTATTCCAAGGCGTCGCCGAACGTGAACATTCTGCCGGCGCTCAAGCCCCTGCCGAATTTCGAGCTGCGGCCCAACTCGCATGTGCTGCGGGTCAATCTCGACAGCACCAAGTCCAAGGCCACCGGCGTGACGTACATCGACGGCCAGGGCCGCGAGATCGAGCAACCGGCGGATCTGGTGATCCTCGGCGCCTTCCAACTGCACAACGTGCGCCTGATGCTGCTCTCGGGCATCGGCAAACCGTACGACCCGATCAGCGGCGAAGGCGTGGTCGGGCGTAACTTCGCCTACCAGAACATGGCGACCATCAAGGCCTTCTTCGACAAGGACACCCACACCAACAACTTCATCGGCGCCGGCGGCAACGGCGTGGCGCTGGATGATTTCAACGCCGACAACTTCGACCACGGCCCGCATGGCTTCGTCGGCGGCTCGCCGATGTGGGTCAACCAGGCGGGCAGCCGACCGATTGCCGGCACCTCGAACCCGCCCGGCACCCCGGCCTGGGGCAGCCAATGGAAACGCGCGACCGCCGATTACTACACCCACCAGGTGTCGATGGACGCCCACGGCGCGCATCAGTCCTACCGTGGCAACTACCTCGATCTGGACCCGGTGTACCGCGATGCCTACGGTTTGCCGCTGCTGCGCATGACCTTTGACTGGCAGGAAAACGACATCAAGATGAACCGCTTCATGGTCGAGAAAATGGGCAAGGTCGCCCAAGCCATGGGCCCGAAAGCCATCGCGGTAATCGGCAAGCAGGTCGGTGACCACTTCAACACCGCGGCCTACCAGACCACCCACCTCAACGGTGGCGCAATCATGGGCACCGATCCGAAGAAGAGCGCGTTGAACCGTTACTTGCAGAGCTGGGACGTGCACAACGTGTTCGTGCCGGGTGCTTCGGCATTCCCGCAGGGTCTGGGTTACAACCCGACCGGGCTGGTCGCCGCCCTGACCTACTGGTCGGCCAAGGCGATCCGCGAGCAGTACCTGAAAAACCCCGGCCCGCTGGTTCAGGCATAAGGAGCGATGACCATGAAGAATATTGTTATCGCCACCCTGGCCCTGCTCGGCAGCGCTGCCGTGCACGCCGCCGACGTCGATCAAGCGTTGATCAAACAAGGCGAATACCTCGCCCGCGCGGGTGACTGCGTGGCCTGCCACACCGCCAAGGGCGGTAAACCGTTCGCCGGCGGCCTGCCGATGGAAACGCCGATCGGCTCGATCTACTCGACCAACATCACCCCGGACAAAACCGGTGTCGGTGACTACAGCTTCGAGGACTTCGACAAAGCGGTGCGTCACGGCGTCGCCAAAAACGGTAGTACGTTGTACCCGGCGATGCCGTATCCGTCCTACGCCCGTGTCAGCGAAGGCGACATGAAAGCGTTGTACGCCTACTTCATGCACGGCGTCGAACCGGTCGCGCAGGAGAACAAGGCCAGCGACATTCCATGGCCGCTGAGCATGCGCTGGCCGCTGATGGGCTGGCGCTGGCTGTTTGCGCCGAAGGTCGAGGACTACACGGCCACCTCGGATGATCCGGTGATCGACCGCGGCGCCTATCTGGTCGAAGGCCTTGGCCATTGCGGCGCCTGCCATACGCCACGGGCCCTGACCATGCAGGAAAAATCCCTGAGCGCCACCGACGGCAAAAACTTCCTCGCCGGCAGTGCGCCGCTGGAAGGCTGGATCGCCAAGAGTTTGCGCGGTGATCACAAGGATGGCCTGGGCAGCTGGAGCGAAGAGCAACTGGTGCAATTCCTCAAGACCGGGCGCAGCGACCGCAGCGCGGTGTTCGGCGGCATGAGCGATGTGGTCACCCACAGCATGCAGTACATGACCGACGCCGACCTGACCGCGATCGCCCGCTACCTCAAGTCGCTGCCAGCCAATGATCCGGCGGACCAGCCGCACCAGTACGACGAGAAAGCCGCCAAAGCCCTGTGGAACGGCGACGACAGCCTGCGCGGCGCGGCGGTGTACATCGACAACTGCGCGGCCTGCCACCGTACCGACGGCCATGGCTACACCCGGGTGTTCCCGGCACTGGCGGGCAACCCGGTGCTGCAATCGGAGGATCCGACCTCGCTGATCCACATCGTGCTCAAGGGCGGCACCCTGCCGGCCACGCACACGGCGCCATCGACCTTCACCATGCCGGGTTTCGCCTGGCGCTTGTCGGATCAGGAAGTGGCGGATGTGGTGAGTTTCATTCGTGGCAGCTGGGGCAACAAAGGGGCGCCGGTGAGCGCGAACGAGGTCAGTCATTTACGCAGCAGCGACATGACAACCACTTCGGCTGATGATCTCGGCCAGGTAACTCACAGCAACTAATAAAAAGCCCTGCCCGTATTTAATACGGGCAGGGCTTTTTTGTATTGTGCTACAACTGATGGTAGCGTCTGTTGCATATTACGGATTCATGATATTCACATAAGCCTTGGCCAACGCCAGCAACTTGGCTTTATCATCCGCATCAATATCACCGTCACCATCGACATCTTTGTCATTGCGCACATCGAAAGTTTTTCCACCGTCATAGGACGACGCAATGATGATCCGCGAATCCAACAGAGCGTCGGTCGGCACGGCGTTCTCCGCGTCCCAGCCGGATTGCTTCAGCGCAAACTGCATGGACACCAGCACTTCATCCGGATCAACCGGAGTCGGACCCAGTTTCTGCAGAAAGATGCCACGATGATTAAAGTTCGACACATTTAATTCCTTTTAAATATTGAATAGCAGTAGTGCAACAAAGCGAATACTAACGACATCGCAAGTTGTACTGCTACTTGGAAGATGTGTCTCCGGATTGCAGTATGACCGGTATCAATCAATAACCGGATGTCCTGTTCCCGACGCCGAATCGCCGAATCGCCGAACGGCACTGGCTGTTTCCTCTCGCCAGCGATACTGTATGCACATACAGCCATCAGGACACATCCGATGCACACGCCCTTGCCTCCCCGCGGTCGCGGCACCGCGACCAATCCGCACAACCGTTTCGCGCCGAATCGTTCGGTGGTCGAGGATGACGGCTGGTATCAGGAAGTGCCCGAGACGCAGAACACCGAGGTGATGATCGAGACCGCGAAAACCATCATCACCCGCAACACCTCGCCGGACCTGCCCTTCGATCGTTCGATCAATCCCTATCGCGGCTGCGAGCATGGCTGCATCTATTGTTATGCGCGACCGAGCCACGCTTATTGGGACATGTCGCCGGGGCTGGATTTCGAGACAAAGCTGATCGCCAAGACCAACGCCGCCCAGGTGCTTGAAGAACAGTTGAGCAAACGCGGTTACCAATGCGCGCCGATCAATCTGGGTTCCAACACCGATCCGTATCAGCCCATCGAACGCGAGCACAGGATCACCCGCCAGACCCTCGAAGTGCTGCTGCGCTACCGGCACCCGGTGACCATCGTCACCAAGGGGTCGCTGATCCTGCGTGACCTTGACCTGCTCACCGAGCTGGCGCAGCAACGGCTGGTGGCGGTGATGATCAGCCTGACCACGCTGGACGACGAACTCAAACGCATCCTCGAACCCCGCGCCGCGGCGCCCAAAGCTCGATTGCGGGCGATCCGGGTGATGCGCGAGGCGGGGATTCCCGTGGGGGTGCTGTGTTCGCCGATGATTCCGATGATCAACGACAGCGAAATCGAAAGCCTGTTGACCGAAGCTCATGCGGCTGGCGCGCAAAGCGCCGCCTACATGATGTTGCGCCTGCCGCTGGAGGTGGCACCGCTGTTCGAGGAATGGCTGCAAGCGCACTATCCGCAACGCGCGGCCCATGTGCTGAGCCTGATCCGCCAGAGCCGCGGCGGCGAGCTCTACGACAGCCGTTTCGGTGCGCGGATGCGCGGCGAGGGACCCTTCGCCGACCTGCTCGCGCAGCGTTTCGCCAAAGCCATTAAACGTCTCGGTTTAAACCACCGTGAAGGCTACAACCTCGATTGCACTGCCTTCTGCCCGCCGGGTCGCCAGATGGCACTGATTTAGCGACAATTAGCTTATGTTTGATGGGTTGGAATCCTTCTGTCGGAATAAACCAGTCACATTTTTTGTGACCTGGAACACACGTTCTAGAGCGCTTGATTCAGTTTGAGTTAAGTTTCGACGGCTACCTTGTTCATCGAGTGACTGACGGGTCTGGATGACCCGGATGTTTTAAACAGCCACTGGCTTCACACCGGAATACACGGGAATGACTCCCCGAATCCGCCAAAGAGGATGAATCATGAGTGACAAGGATAAACAGCCGTTGGCTGCGTCGGCGCAAGCCGTCCCTGGGGCGGAATCCGCCGATGCAGCGCTGCGAACGATCGTTGACGGCTTTTTGCATTTTCATCATGAGGTCTTCCCGCAGCAGGAAGAACTCTTCAAGAAACTCGCCACGGCGCAATCGCCACGGGCGATGTTCATCACCTGTGCCGACTCGCGCATCGTCCCCGAACTGATCACCCAGAGCTCTCCCGGCGATCTGTTCGTGACCCGTAACGTCGGCAACGTCGTGCCGCCTTATGGCCAGATGAACGGCGGCGTTTCCACCGCCATCGAATACGCGGTACTGGCGCTGGGCGTGCAACACATCATCATTTGCGGCCACTCCGATTGCGGCGCCATGCGCGCAGTGCTCAATCCGGAAAGCCTGGAAAAAATGCCGACGGTCAAAGCCTGGTTGCGCCACGCCGAAGTGGCAAAAACCATGGTGCACGAAAACTGTAATTGCGCCGACGAAAAAGAAAGCATGCCGATCCTCACCGAGGAGAACGTCATCGCCCAACTGCAGCACTTGCGTACCCATCCTTCTGTAGCCTCACGCATGGCGAACGGTCAACTGTTCATTCACGGCTGGGTCTACAACATCGAAACCAGCGAAATCAAAGCTTACGACGCGGATCAGGGACGCTTCCTGCCGCTCGACGGCAGCCATCCGATTCCGGTGGCGACGCCCAAAGCGCGCTTCTAAATCTTCCTAAAAATCTGTGTGGTTTGACGCCGGCCGCTGTTGCAGCGGCCCGGCCTCGCCATGCCTGAAGAAAACTTCGGGAGAGTCACCATGCGTGCTGCTCAATTGAAAGCGGTTCTGCCACGGGAGCTGCTGGCTTCGGTGGTGGTGTTTCTGGTCGCCCTGCCATTGTGCATGGGCATTGCGATCGCTTCGGGGCTGCCGCCGGCCAAAGGTCTGATTACCGGGATCATCGGCGGTCTGGTGGTCGGTTGGCTGGCGGGCTCGCCGTTGCAGGTCAGCGGGCCGGCGGCGGGTCTGGCGGTGTTGGTGTTCGAGTTGGTGCGCCAGCACGGGATCGAGATGCTCGGGCCGATTCTGCTGCTCGCGGGTTTCCTGCAACTGGTGGCCGGGCGCCTGAAGCTCGGTTGCTGGTTTCGGGTCACGGCGCCAGCGGTGGTCTACGGCATGCTCGCCGGGATCGGCGTGTTGATCGTGCTGTCGCAGGTGCATGTGATGCTCGATGCCAAGCCGCAACCGTCCGGGCTGGATAACCTCACGGCATTCCCCGGGGCGGTGGCGCAGGCCTTGCCGTCATTCGGCTGGCAGGCCGGGTTGCTCGGGCTGGCGACCATTGCGGTAATGTGGCTGTGGGAGAAGTTTCGCCCGCATTCGCTGCGCTTCATTCCCGGTGCGTTGCTCGGCGTCGGTCTGGCGACGGTTGCCAGCCTGCTGTTGGCGTTGCAGGTGAAACGGGTCGAGGTGCCGGCCAATCTGGCCGAAGCCATCGACTGGCTGAAACCGGCGGATCTGCTCAGCCTCGCTGATCCAACCCTGCTGATCGCGGCATTCGCGGTGGCGTTCATCGCCAGCGCCGAAACGCTGTTGTCCGCCGCAGCGGTGGATCGCATGCACAACGGCGTGCGCTCGGATTTCGACCGTGAGCTGTCGGCGCAAGGCGTGGGCAACATGCTCTGTGGTCTGGTCGGTGCGCTGCCGATGACCGGGGTGATCGTGCGCAGTTCGGCAAACGTCCAGGCCGGTGCGACCACCCGTTACTCGACGATCTTCCACGGTCTGTGGCTGCTGGCGTTCGTGCTGTTGCTGTCGAGCGTGCTGCAAAGCATTCCGGTGGCGAGCCTGGCGGGGGTGCTGGTGTATACCGGGTTCAAACTGGTGGATCTCAAAGCGTTTCGCGGCCTGGGCCGTTACGGGCGGATGCCGATGTTCACCTACGCCGCCACGGCGCTGGCGATCATCTTCACCGACCTGCTGACCGGTGTGTTGATCGGTTTCGGTTTGACGATGCTGAAACTGGCGTTCAAGGCTTCGCGTCTGAAAATCAGCCTGATCGACCTGCCGCAGGACGGCGAAATGGAGTTGCGCCTGGTGGGCGCGGCGACCTTCCTCAAGGTGCCGGCGCTGACCCAGGTGCTGGGCAGCATTCCAGCGGGGACGACGGTGCACGTGCCGCTCAATAACCTGAGCTACATCGACCATTCGTGTCTGGAGTTGCTGGAGGAATGGGGCCGGGCGAATGCGGCGAAGGGGTCGAAACTGGTGATCGAGTCGCGCGGGTTGAAGCGACGGCTTGAGGGACGGGTTCGGACTAATACCGGGATCGGTGCGGCTGGCTAAATCCCCCGCTTGCAAAGAAACCCTGTGGGAGGGGGCTTGTCCCGAAGGCGGTGGATCAGTCGATATTGATATTGACTGACCCACCGCCTTCGGGAGCAAGCCCCCTCCCACATTGGAATGGTGTGCAATTCGGGATCAGGCGGCGGGCTGATCCAGCTCCAGGCCCACGCCCAGGCGGCGGCCCATGCACGGCCAGCGCTTCCACGCGGCACCGGTGTCCGGGCTGCTCAACTTGTCGCGGTAGGCTTCTACCGATTCCAGCGCAAAACTCTCATCGTCGAGCATCTTGTCGATGGTGAGATGCACGACTTCATCCAGTTGATTGGCAAATTCCTCACCGAGCAATTGGTGAGCAATCAGATTGGCGACCGTCATGTCCAAAGGGATCAGTGGCTGGCCGAGGTGCTTGATGTACAGGTCGTTGACCTCTTCGACAAAGCGGTGCGCCAGATAGGCTTCGTCCAGCAGGCTGTCCAGACCGACCGGCGGCTGGAGGAAGTACTGCTCGGCGATTTTCAGCACCGGTTTGATCTGCGATTCGATTCCCGCTTCCCTGGCAACTTCATTGGCTGCGTCCAGCATGTCTGGTACTTCGTCGATATAGGCGGTGACGAAGCTCGTCAGCGCTTCTTCGCGGTTAGCGTCCGGCAACTGGATGGCCGAATGCAGATGAGGCAGCTTGGCTTCCAGCTGTCGCTTGAGGCGTCCGGTTTCATTTTCGGTTTGTCGGGCTTTTTGGATCTGCTCGCGCAATGCGGCGGTGTTCATGAAAACTCCAGGAAACAAGGCAATGAAATAGGGAAGACATAACTTAGCTGGCTTACGAAAAATGCTAAGACGCATTTGTCATAATTATTTCATCCTTGATACACCTGCGTTATATCGGTTTGCCACCACTCGTCTGCATCCTTCTCCATTCGTGCCCTTGAGCGCAAGCCTTGGCTGTTTCTGATCATTTACGCGACGACATTGCAATTCCCGGTGGCTGTCTATACTCGCCATTGAATGGAGTTAGCTGATGACGCCCGACTGCACCCGCAGCAAGGCCCGGCGATTCAAGTTCGTAGTCTGATGCAGCCGCTCCCTTGCCGAAGGCGTTGCGCCTACGGGATAACAAGAACGATAAGGGGAACCCGCAATGATGCGACATCCACACGTCTGGATGGGCCTCCTGTTGTGGTCGATTTTCAGCCCGGCTCAAGCGGCCTGGACTGTGAATATGGCGCCTGGAGCGACTGAAATCAGTCACGCAGTATTCGACCTGCACATGACCATTTTCTGGATCTGTGTGGTGATCGGGATCATCGTCTTCGGCGCCATGTTCTGGTCGATGATCGTGCATCGCCGCTCGACCGGGCAGGTCGCTGCAAAATTCCACGAAAGTACCACCGTCGAGATTCTCTGGACGGTCGTCCCGCTGCTGATTCTGGTGGCGATGGCTGTTCCGGCGACCGCCACCCTGATCCGCATGTACGACACCAGTGAGCCGGATATCGATATCCAGATCACCGGTTATCAGTGGAAGTGGCACTACAAATACCTCGGTCAGGACGTCGAGTTCTTCAGCAACCTGGCCACCCCTGCCGAACAGATCCACAACAAGGAAGCCAAGGGCGAGCACTACCTGCTCGAAGTCGACAAGCCGCTGGTGCTGCCGGTCGGCGCTAAGGTGCGCTTCCTTGTGACCTCCGCCGACGTCATTCACTCATGGTGGGTGCCAGCCTTTGCAGTCAAGCGCGATGCGATCCCGGGGTTCGTCAACGAAGCCTGGACGCGCATCGACAAGCCCGGCCTGTACCGTGGCCAGTGCGCCGAGTTGTGCGGCAAGGATCACGGCTTCATGCCGATCGTGGTCGACGTCAAGGAGAAGGCCGACTACGACAAGTGGCTCGCCGACCGCAAAGCCGAAGCCGCGCAGCTCAAGGAGCTGACCAGCAAGGAATGGACCCTCGACGAACTCAAGGAACGCGGCGACAAGATCTATCACACCACCTGCGTGGCCTGTCACCAGGCCGAAGGCCAGGGCCTGCCGCCGATGTTCCCGGCGCTCAAGGGCTCGCCGATTGCCACCGGCCCGAAAGCCGACCACCTGCACCGCGTCTACTTCGGCAAGCCCGGCACCGCCATGGCCGCATTCGGCAAGCAGTTGTCGGAAGTCGATATCGCAGCGGTGGTGACCTACGAACGTAACGCCTGGGGCAACAACAAGGGCGACATGGTCACGCCAAAAGAAGTGCTGGAGCTCAAACAGGCGGAAAGCAAATGAGCCGGTCCATCGCGTACTTCGTGAACCGGCCGGGGCAACGCGCCCCGGCCAGCCCTGTCCACTCACGTAAAGGAGACCGGCCATGAGCGCTGTAATCGATGACCACGGTCATGCCGACCACGCCCACGGCCCCGCCAAAGGCCTGATGCGCTGGGTGCTGACCACCAACCACAAGGACATCGGCACGCTGTACCTGTGGTTTGCGTTCTGCATGTTCCTGCTCGGCGGCACGTTCGCCATGGTGATCCGCGCCGAGCTGTTCCAGCCCGGGCTGCAGATCGTCGAACCGGCGTTCTTCAACCAGATGACCACCATGCACGGCCTGGTGATGGTCTTCGGCGCGGTGATGCCGGCGTTCGTCGGCCTCGCCAACTGGATGATCCCGCTGATGATCGGCGCGCCGGACATGGCCCTGCCTCGGATGAACAACTTCAGTTTCTGGCTGCTGCCGGCGGCGTTCCTGCTGCTGGTCTCGACCCTGTTCACCGCCGGCGGCGGGCCGAACTTCGGCTGGACGTTCTACGCGCCGCTGTCCACCACCTACGCGCCGGAAAGCGTTACCTACTTCATCTTCGCCATCCACTTGATGGGGATCAGTTCGATCATGGGTGCGATCAACGTGATCGCCACCATCCTCAACCTGCGCGCCCCCGGCATGACCCTGATGAAAATGCCGCTGTTCGTCTGGACCTGGCTGATCACCGCGTTCCTGCTGATCGCGGTGATGCCGGTGCTGGCCGGGTGCGTGACGATGATGCTGATGGACATCCACTTCGGCACCAGTTTCTTCAGTGCCGCCGGTGGCGGTGACCCGGTGCTGTTCCAGCACGTGTTCTGGTTCTTCGGCCATCCCGAGGTGTACATCATGATCCTGCCGGCCTTCGGCGCCGTCAGCCAGATCATCCCGACCTTCTCGCGCAAGCCGCTGTTCGGCTACACCTCGATGGTCTACGCCACGGCGAGCATCGCGTTCCTGTCATTCATCGTCTGGGCGCACCACATGTTCGTGGTCGGCATCCCGCTGGTGGGCGAGTTGTTCTTCATGTACGCGACCATGCTCATCGCCGTGCCGACCGGGGTGAAGGTGTTCAACTGGGCCAGCACCATGTGGCAAGGCTCGCTGACCTTCGAGACACCGATGCTGTTCGCCGTGGCGTTCGTGATTCTGTTCTCGATCGGCGGTTTCTCCGGGCTGATGCTGGCCATCGCCCCGGCGGACTTCCAGTACCAGGACACCTACTTCGTGGTCGCGCACTTCCACTACGTGCTGGTGCCGGGGGCGATCTTCGGGATCTTCGCCTCGGCGTACTACTGGCTGCCGAAATGGACCGGGCACATGTACGACGAAACCCTCGGCAAGCTGCACTTCTGGCTGTCGTTCGTCGGCATGAACCTGACCTTCTTCCCGATGCACTTCGTGGGACTCGCGGGGATGCCGCGACGGATTCCGGACTACAACCTGCAATTCGCCGACTTCAACATGGTCTCCTCGATCGGCGCGTTCATGTTCGGCGCCACGCAGATTTTCTTCCTGTTCATCGTGATCAAGACCATCCGCGGCGGCCCGCCAGCCCCGGCCAAACCGTGGGACGGCGCGGAAGGCCTGGAGTGGAGCGTGCCGTCACCGGCGCCATATCACACCTTCACTACGCCGCCGGAAGTGAAATGAAACGCCTTGCCTTTGTGGGAGGGGGCTTGCTCCCGAATGCGTCAGATCATTCCACTCATGTGTTGAATGATGAACTGCATTCGCGAGCAAGCCCGCTCCCACAGGGGATCTCGGCTGAGGCTGAAAATCATGGCTGACTCGATCTCGCTGAAAAAACTGGTCACCCGCCTGCTCGGGGTGGTGGTGGCGATGTTTGTCTTTGGTTTTGCCCTGGTGCCGATCTACGACGTGATGTGCAAGGCCTTCGGCATCAACGGCAAGACCGCCGGGCAGTACGAGGGTGAGCAGGTGGTGGATAACTCGCGGCAGGTGCGCGTGCAGTTTCTGTCGATGAACAACGCCGACATGCCGTGGGAGTTCTACCCCAAGGGTGAGGAACTGGTGACCCATCCCGGCGGCGTAAACGAGATGATCTTCGTCGCCCGCAACCCCACCGACAAACCGATGAGCGCCCAGGCCGTGCCGAGTATCGCACCCAGCGAAGCGGCGGCGTATTTCCACAAGACCGAATGCTTTTGCTTTACCCAGCAGGTGCTGCAGCCCGGTCAGCAGATCGAGATGCCGATGCGTTTCATCATTGACCGCGACATGCCCAAGGACGTGAAGCACCTGACGCTGTCCTACACGCTGTTCGATATCACCGCCCGACATCCTCCGGTGGCTGCAAACACTGGCGGTTAAGCGTGCCCGATAAGGAGAACAATA
The DNA here is from genome assembly GCF_044742995.1 of Pseudomonas sp. NPDC087803. Taxonomy (NCBI): domain Bacteria; kingdom Pseudomonadati; phylum Pseudomonadota; class Gammaproteobacteria; order Pseudomonadales; family Pseudomonadaceae; genus Pseudomonas; species Pseudomonas sp. NPDC087803. Next base: position 66,779 of record NZ_JBIUVO010000012.1, on the reverse strand, counting down.
AATGGCAACTCATGAGCACTATTACGTCCCGGCCCAGAGCAAATGGCCGATCATCGCCACCTTCGGCATGGTCATCACCGTGTACGGCCTGGCGACCTGGTTCAACGATCTGAAGGCAGCGCGCCCGGAATCCCACGGCCCGTACATCTTTTTCGTCGGCGGGCTGTTGCTGGCGTACATGCTGTTCGGCTGGTTCGGTGCGGTGATCAAGGAAAGTCGCGCCGGGCTGTACAGCCCGCAGCTGGATCGCTCGTTCCGCTGGGGCATGAGTTGGTTCATCTTCTCCGAGGTGATGTTCTTCGTCGCCTTCTTCGGTGCGCTGTTTTACGTGCGGCACATCTCCGGCCCGGCGCTCGGGGGGGAAGGCCCGAAAGGCATCGCGCACATGCTCTGGCCGAACTTCCAGTTCACCTGGCCGCTGCTGCATACGCCTGACCCGAAACTGTTCCCGCCGCCCAAGGAAGTCATCAGCCCGTGGGGCCTGCCGCTGATCAACACAATTCTGCTGGTCAGCTCCAGCGTGACCATCACCATCGCCCACCATGCGTTGAAGAAGGGCCATCGCGGCGCGCTGAAAATCTGGCTGGCGATCACCGTGCTGCTGGGCTGCGGCTTCCTCGCCTTGCAGGCCGAGGAATACATGCACGCCTATCACGAACTGGGCCTGACTCTGGGTTCGGGTATTTACGGCGCGACGTTCTTCATGCTCACCGGTTTCCACGGCGCGCACGTGACCATCGGCACGATCATTCTGTTCGTGATGCTGATGCGCATCATGAAGGGCCATTTCGATGCCGAGCATCAGTTCGGCTTCGAGGCCGCGAGCTGGTACTGGCACTTCGTTGATGTGGTGTGGATCGGCCTGTTCATCTTCGTTTATGTGCTCTGAGCACTGATCACCAAGGCGCGTGCGACACCAGTTGGCCGCTGTAAAAGCCCCAGGCAATCAAGCCGACAGTGGCAGCGGCCAATGCCACCCGAACACTCAAGGCGATCACCAGGCGATTGGAACTGCTGTCGTCCTTGACCAGGAAAAACAGGCCGCTGAACAGGCTGATCACCGTGGCAATCAGCAGCACGACAATGGCTGCCTTGAGCATGGGAAGAACTCCGGGGGACAGGCGATGCAGTTGAGTATAGCGAGCGCGACGACTGACTTTGTGGCGCAGCCATGAAGCGCTTCCGCCCAGGCGTGATACCGACCGTGGTGGTGGCGCTGTTGCTGCCGCTGCTGGTGTCGCTGGGCTTCTGGCAACTGGGCCGGGGGGCGGAGAAAACCGCCCTGCTCGCCACTTATGCCGAGCGCCGCGCGGCTGATCCGATGGCCAGCAGCGAATTGCTGCACAGCGCCGACCCGGCCTTTCGCCGCGTGCACCTGTACGGCCAGTTCGATGGCACCCACAGCCTGCTGCTGGATAACCGTCAGCGCAACGGCAAGGTCGGCATCGAGCTGCTGCAACCGTTTCAGGATCGGGCCAGCGGCCAGTGGCTGTTGGTCAATCGCGGCTGGCTGCCGTGGCCGGATCGTCGGGTGACGCCGCAATTCGCTACCCCCGCCGACGCGGTGAACCTGGACGCCTGGGTCTACGTCGCCCCCGGCGCGACCTTCCAGTTGCACGCCGACCCCGCCAGCAGCACCTGGCCGCAAACCATCACCGCCGTGGAGCCGGCCAAGCTGTGGAAAACCCTCGAACGCGACGGCTTCGCCTACGAACTTCGCGCCGAACCCGGCCCCGCCAGCTACGAGGCCGACTGGCCAGTCGTTGCGATGGGCCCGGAAAAACACCTTGGATACGCCGTGCAGTGGTTCGCCATGGCCACCGCCCTGCTCGGTCTCTACATCTACCTTGGATTGCACAACGCAAAGGAGAAACACCATGGGAACGGCCATGAATCCACCCAGCATGTCTGAGGCGAAAACCCCGGCCACCCGCCGCCGTGGACGGATCCAGCTGCTGCTGATTCTGCTCGGCGTGGTCGGCCCGATGATTCTCGCCACCGGCATGTACAAATTGCAGTTCTGGGTGCCGGAAGGTCGCAGCTACCACGGCGAACTGCTCGGCAACGGCCAGACCCGCGCCGACCTCGGTGTGCAGGCCGATGAGCAGCGCTGGCAGATGCTGGTGACCGCGCCGAAGGATTGCGCGGTGGACTGCCAGCAACTGGTGTACCTCGCCCGGCAGATCCAGATCGGCCTCGGTCGCGACGCCGGTCGCGCCAGCCACGCCCTCGCCGCCGCGCAACCGTTGAGCGCCGACTACGAGGCCAAGCTGACCCGCGAATACCCGCAGCTGCAACGCTATCCGCTGGACAGCGCTGCGTTCAGCAAAGCCACCGGCGACAAGGCCACACCGCAATTGTGGATCATCGACCCCCACGGCAACCTCGTACTGCGCTACGACCCGAGCGTGAAAGGCAAGGATCTGCTCAACGACCTGCGTCATCTGCTGAAACTGTCGAACATCGGATAAGGGCATCGTCATGGCCAAACCTGGATTTCGCCTCGCGCTGTTTGCCACCCTGTTGGCACTGATCGTCGTGCTGCTCGGCGCCTACACCCGCCTGACCCACGCGGGCCTCGGCTGTCCGGACTGGCCGGGCTGTTACGGTTTTATCAGCGTGCCGAAAAGCGAAGCCCAACTGGCCCATGCCGAACTGCATTACCCCGACTCGCCGGTGGTGGCGCACAAGGGTTGGAACGAGATGATCCACCGTTACTTCGCCGGCACCCTGGGCATGCTGATTGCGATTCTGGCCGGACGTGCCTGGGTCAGTCGTCGGCATCCGGGGCAGCCGTTGAAGCTGCCGCTGTTTCTGCTGGCGGTGGTGTTCGCCCAGGCGGCGTTCGGCATGTGGACGGTGACGCTCAAGCTCTGGCCGCAAGTGGTCACCGGGCATTTGCTCGGCGGCTTTGCGACGTTGAGTCTGCTGTTCCTGCTGACCTTGCGCCTGTCCGGCGTGCTGCCGGCGCTGACCGTCCCCAAGCGTTTGCAGTATTGGGCGACGGCGGGGCTGTTGCTGGTGATCGGCCAGATTGCCCTCGGTGGCTGGGTCAGCTCCAACTACGCGGCGGTGGCCTGCATCGACTTCCCGACCTGCCACGGCCAATGGCTGCCGCCGGCGGACTTCGCCAACGGCTTTCACCTGACCCAGCACATCGGCCCCAATTATCTCGGCGGCCAACTCGACAGCGATGCACGCACAGCGATTCACCTGACCCACCGCATTGGCGCGCTGCTGGTGACGCTGGTGTTGCTCGGTCTGGCCTGGCAACTCAGGGCTGTCGGCATGACACGTTTGGCCGGGCTAGTCGTCATCGCCCTCGCCGCACAAATCACCCTCGGTATCAGCAACGTATTGTTCCATCTGCCGCTGCCGGTGGCCGTGGCCCACAACGCCGGCGGCGCGGCGCTGCTACTGAGCATGGTGCTGGTCAATTATCACGCGCGCACCAGTCTGGTCCGGGTCAAACAGCCGGTACTCGCCCGCTGGCGCCTCAGCCCGCGCAAACACGTGGCGGCGCCCATCACTATTAAAGGAGAAACGCCATGGCGCTTCTGATCAGCGAACGTCCCGCCCAGGCGCTGTGGCGTGACTATCTGGAGCTGACCAAGCCGAAAGTGGTGGTGCTGATGCTGATCACCTCGCTGGTCGGCATGTTCCTCGCGACCCGCGCCGGGGTGCCGTGGACGGTGCTGGTGTTCGGCAATCTGGGGATCGGGCTGTGTGCCGGCGGTGCGGCGGCGGTCAATCATGTAGTGGATCGGCGCATCGACGCGGTGATGGCGCGCACGCACAAACGGCCATTGGCCGAGGGCCGGGTTTCGCCGGCGGCGGCGCTGACCTTTGCGCTGCTGCTGGCGTTGCTCGGGCAGGCGATGCTGCTGACCTTCACCAATCCGCTGACCGCGTGGCTGACCCTCGCTTCGTTACTCGGCTACGCGGTGATCTACACCGGTTTCCTCAAACGCGCGACGCCACAGAACATCGTCATCGGCGGTCTGGCCGGCGCCGCTCCACCGCTGCTCGGCTGGACCGCCGCCACCGGCCATGTCAGCGCCGAACCGTTGCTGCTGGTGCTGATCATCTTCGCCTGGACCCCGCCGCACTTCTGGGCGCTGGCGATCCACCGTAAGGAGGAATACGCCAAGGCCGACATCCCGATGCTGCCGGTAACCCACGGCGAGCACTACACCAAGGTGCATATTCTGTTGTACACCTTCGCCCTGCTCGCGGTGAGCCTGCTGCCGTACGTGATTCACATGAGCGGCGTGCTCTACCTGATCTGCGCCCTCGCGCTGGGCGCAAGGTTTCTGCAATGGGCCGTGGTGCTGTACCGTGGCACTCGGCCGCACGCGGCGATCAACACCTTCAAGTACTCTATTTATTACTTGTTCCTGTTGTTCATCGCCCTGCTCGTAGACCACTACTTACTGTTGAACCTATGACTCGAACCCAGAAAACCGTCTTCATCCTCGTCGCCGTGATCGCGCTGATCCTGGGACTGACCGTCAACAAAGTGCTGAGTGGCAAGGGCCAGGGCGACCCCACCGCGCTGATCGACGCCGGCATCATCCTGCTACCGCAAAGCCGCACGTTGCCCGGTGTGACCATGACCAATCAGGATGGCCAGCCGGTCGCCATCGACGAGTTGAAAGGCAAATGGAGCCTGCTGTTTTTCGGCTACACCTTCTGCCCGGACATCTGCCCGACCACCCTCGCCCAACTGCGCCAGATCAAGAGCGAGTTGCCCAAGGATGCTGTGGATAAGTTGCAGATCGTGCTGGTCAGCGTCGACCCGAACCGCGACACCCCGCAGCAGTTGAAGCAGTACCTCGGTTACTTCGATCCACAGTTCGTGGGCCTGACGCCGAAGTCGATCGAAGAGCTGCAGAAGGTGGCGAACGCGGTGAGTATTCCGTTCATTCCGGCCGATACAAGCAAGCAGAATTACACCGTCGACCACAGCGGTAACCTGGCGGTGATCGGCCCGGACGGCACCCAGCGCGGCTTCATCCGTGCGCCGCTGAACAACGCCAAACTGGTGGCACAGCTGCCGGTGATGCTTAACCGTAAATAGCCAAGATCAAAAGCCACCCCTCACCCTAACCCTCTCCCGGAGGGAGAGGGGACTGACCGAGGGATGCTGACGAAATACGCCGACCTGTAAGTCCTTTGCCGAATCCATAATCGACCCAATCTTTCAGGTCGATGTACAACGCAAGACACCTCAGTCGGCTCCCTCTCCCTCCGGGAGAGGGCTGGGGTGAGGGGCGAATACACAGCAGGTCCAAAACCGAACACTCAGCCACAAAAAAAGGGGACGCCATTGGCGTCCCCTTTTCATTGCAGCTATCTGTATCAAAACGCCGGCAACACCGCGCCTTTGTACTTCTCGGTGATGAATTTCTTCACTTCCGGGCTGTGCAGCGCATCAGCCAGTTTCTTCATCGCGTCGCTGTCCTTGTTGTCCACACGGGACACCAGGATGTTCACGTACGGCGAGTCGCTGCCTTCGATCACAAGCGCGTCCTTGGACGGATCGAGCTTGGCTTCCAGCGCGTAGTTGGTGTTGATCAGCGCCAAGTCGACCTGGGTCAGCACGCGCGGGATGGTCGCGGCTTCCAGTTCACGGATTTTCAGGTCTTTCGGGTTCTCGGCGATGTCCTTCAGGGTCGACAGGATGTTGGTCGGATCCTTCAGGGTGATCAGGCCGGCCTTGGCCAGCAGCAACAGGGCACGGCCGCCGTTGGTGGCGTCGTTCGGGATCACCACGTTGGCGCCGCTTGGCAGGTCTTTCAGATCCTTGATCTTGCTCGAGTAGGCGCCCAGCGGCTCCAGGTGCACGCCGGTCACAGCCACCAGGTTGGTGCCCTTGGCCTTGTTGAACTCATCGAGGTACGGCTGGTGCTGGAAGAAGTTGGCGTCCAGACGCTTTTCGGCCACCTGTACGTTCGGCTGAATGTAGTCGGTGAACACCTTGACCTTCAGCTCCACGCCTTCTTTGGCCAGGGCCGGCTTCACGAACTCGAGAATTTCCGCGTGCGGCACCGGAGTGGCGGCAACGGTCAGGGTTTCAGCGTGGGCCGAAAAAGCGGCTACGGCAGCGAAAGCAGCGATCAGTTTTTTCATTCAGCTAACTCCTTATGAGGCGCCCGTCTGGCGCCTGCCAGCGAATGGCCGGCTCATCTCTTGATATACAAAAACCGGTTATTTACGCGAGAAATGCACGACCAGACGGTCGCCTACCATTTGCAGCACTTGTACCAGAATCAGCAGCAACACCACGGTGACGATCATCACGTCAGTCTGGAAACGCTGGTAGCCGAAACGGATCGCCAGGTCACCCAGACCACCGGCACCGACCACACCGGCCATCGCCGTGTAGGACACCAGAGTAATCGCGGTCACCGTAATCGCTGCGAAGATGCCCGGACGGGCTTCCGGCAGCAAGGCGTTCATGATGATCTGCCGGGTGGTCGCGCCCATCGACTGGGTGGCTTCGATGATGCCGCGATCGACTTCACGCAGCGCGGTTTCCACCAGACGCGCGAAGAACGGCGTCGCACCGACCACCAGCGGTGGAATCGCACCGGCCACGCCCAGCGAAGTGCCGGTGATCAGCACGGTGAACGGGATCATCACGATCAGCAGAATGATGAACGGCAAGGAACGCAGGATGTTCACCGCCAACGACATGATCGCGTAGACCACCCGGTTTTCCAGCAGCTGGCGCGGGCTGCAGAGAAACAGCAGCACGCCCAGCGGCAAGCCGAGCAGAACGGTGAACAACAGCGAACCACCGAGCATCAGCATGGTGTCGTTGGTGGCCAAGCCGATTTCCAGCCAGTCGATGTTCTGGAAGAACAGCTTGATGGCTTCTACTGCGGCGTCGTAGTTCTTGATTGCAGCGTCGTACATTTCCATTAACGCAGCACCTCCATGTGAACGTCAGCGGCGGTGAAACGGGCGAAGGCCGCTTCCATGTCGCCACCGGTGACGGCGAGGGTCAATTGCCCGTAAGGAATGTCTTTGATGCGGTCGATGCGACCGGCGAGGATGCTGTAGTCGACCCCGGTTTCCCGGGCCACAGTACCGAGCAATGGCGCGTAGGTCGCTTCGCCCTGGAAGGTCAGACGCACGATACGACCCGGCACGTGAGCGAAGTCATCACGCTGCTCGTTTTCGTCAATCTGCTCACTTTCCTGGACGAAACGCTTGGTGGTCGGGTGCTGCGGATGCAGGAACACATCGGCCACCGAGCCTTGCTCGACAATCACCCCGGCGTCCATCACTGCGACCTGGTCGCAGACGCGACGGATCACATCCATCTCATGGGTGATCAGGACGATGGTCAGTTTCAGTTCACGGTTGATCTCGGCCAGCAGTTGCAGAACCGAGGCGGTGGTCTGTGGGTCGAGGGCGCTGGTGGCCTCGTCGCACAGCAGAACCTTCGGCTTGGTCGCCAGGGCGCGGGCGATGCCGACGCGCTGTTTCTGGCCGCCGGACAATTGTGCCGGGTACTTTTTCGCGTGATCGGACAGACCGACCCGCGCCAGCAGCTCGGCGACGCGCTGATTGATCTCGCTGGTCGACAGCTCGCCGGCCAGGGTCAGCGGCAGCGCGACGTTGTCGGCCACGGTCTTGGAGGCGAGCAGATTGAAGTGCTGGAAGATCATCCCGACTTGCTGGCGGAAACGGCGCAGGCCGTTGGCGTCCAGCGCGGTGACTTCTTCGCCGTCGACGATGATCTTGCCACCGCTCGAGTCTTCCAGGCGATTGATCAGACGCAGCAGGGTACTTTTTCCCGCACCGGAATGGCCGATCAGGCCGAAGACCTGACCGTTTTCAATCGAAAGACTGGTCGGGTGCAGGGCGGGGATGTCCTTACCGGCGACGCGGTAAGTTTTGTGGACGTTTTGAAACTCGATCACGTAGCGAACCTTGTGGGGCGCGTTAGAAAAGGATCAGCGGTTAGCCGGGCGCGCATTTTAGCCTGTCCGTATAGAGGTTCTTAGCATTTATTTCGCAATTAACCTTCGATTTGGCAATAACAAGATCAAAGGTCATAAAAAAGGAACGCCCGTTCCTGCTCATTGGTCACTAGATAAGCGACTTGAAACCCTGGGTAACCGTGCCCGGAAACGCTCAAGAGTCCCCGTAAAAAGGGGTCAACCGAGGAGTTTACGTCTGATGAGCAGCAAGAAACCTACGACCGACAAAAGCCAGCTGGCCGGAACCGATACCAAGGATCGCGCCAACACCAACGCCAAACTCGATAGCCTGGAGAAGTTTCGCTCCGACGCTACCGGTCAGGCCCTGCGCACCAATCAGGGAGTGAAGGTCGCCGATAACCAGAACACCCTCAAGGCCGGCCCGCGCGGGCCGTCGTTGCTGGAAGACTTCATCATGCGTGAGAAAATCACGCACTTTGACCATGAACGCATTCCAGAGCGCATCGTCCATGCCCGCGGGACTGGCGCGCATGGTTTCTTCCAGGCCTACGAGAACCATGCGGCGCTGACCAAGGCCGGCTTCCTGCAGGATCCGGGGAAAAAGACCCCGGTGTTCGTGCGTTTTTCCACGGTGCAGGGGCCGCGCGGTTCCGGCGATACCGTGCGTGACGTGCGCGGTTTCGCGGTGAAATTCTTCACCGACGAGGGCAACTTCGATCTGGTCGGCAACAACATGCCGGTGTTCTTCATTCAGGACGCGATCAAGTTTCCCGACTTCGTCCACGCGGTGAAACCCGAGCCGCACAACGAGATCCCGACCGGCGGCTCGGCCCACGATACATTCTGGGATTTCGTTTCGCTGGTGCCGGAATCGGCGCACATGGTGATCTGGGCGATGTCCGACCGGGCGATCCCGAAAAGCCTGCGCAGCATGCAGGGCTTCGGCGTGCACACCTTCCGCCTGGTCAACGCCGAGGGCAAATCGCGCTTCGTCAAATTCCACTGGCGCCCGACCGCCGGCACCTGTTCGCTGGTGTGGGACGAGGCGCAGAAGCTTGCCGGTAAAGACACCGACTATCACCGTCGCGATCTCTGGGAAGCCATCGAGATGGGTGACTATCCCGAATGGGAACTGGGCGTGCAGGTCATCGAGGAGGAAAACGAGCACGACTTCGATTTCGACATCCTCGACCCGACCAAGCTGATCCCCGAAGAAATCGTGCCGATCACCCCGCTGGGCAAGATGACCCTGAACCGCAATCCGGACAACTTCTTCGCCGAGACCGAGCAGGTCGCGTTCTGCCCGGGCCACATTGTGCCGGGGATCGATTTCTCCAACGACCCGCTGCTGCAAGGTCGGCTTTTTTCCTACACCGATACGCAAATCAGCCGACTCGGTGGGCCGAACTTTCATGAGCTGCCGATCAACCGCCCGGTGGCGCCGTTCCACAACGGTCAGCGCGATGCCCAGCACCGTACGGTGATCGACAAGGGTCGCGCGTCTTATGAGCCAAACTCGATTGATGGCGGCTGGCCGAAAGAGACCCCGCCAGCCGCGCAGGACGGCGGTTTCGAGACTTATCCGGAACGCATCGACGCTGCCAAGATCCGCCAGCGCAGCGAGTCGTTCAGCGATCACTTCTCGCAGGCACGGCTGTTCTTCAACAGCATGAGCCCGCACGAGAAGGAGCACATCATCGCTGCCTACAGTTTCGAGCTAGGCAAGGTGGAACGCGAGTTCATCCGCGCCCGGGAGGTGAACGAGATTCTCGCCAACATCGACCTTGAACTGGCCAAACGCGTAGCAGCCAACCTGGGCCTGCCAGCACCTAGCAAAGGCACGGTCGAGGTGCGCAAGACCTCGTTCGATCATTCGCCGGCGCTGAGCCAGGCCAACCTGCTGCCAGAGAACATCAAAACCCGTAAAGTGGCGATTCTTGCCGCCAACGGCGTCGATGGTGCGGCGATTGATGCGATGAAGAAGGCCTTGGCTGCACAGGGTGCGCACGCCAAGCTGCTCGGCCCGACTTCAGCGCCGGTGAAGACTGCCGACGGTAAAGCCCTGCCGGTGGACGCATCCATGGAAGGCATGCCTTCGGTGATCTTCGATGCGGTGTTCGTGCCGGGTGGCGCGGCGTCGATCAAGGCGTTGAGCGGCGACGGCGTGGCGTTGCACTACCTGCTGGAGGCGTACAAGCACCTGAAGGCGATTGCGCTGCACGGCGAGGCCAAGCAGTTGCAGGATCTGCTGAAGCTCGAGGCGGATGCGGGGTTGCTGCAGGGCAAGGATGTGCCGGGATTGACCAAGCCGTTCTTTGCGGCGATCGGGCAGCATCGGGTTTGGGATCGCGAGCCTAAGGCCAAGGCCATTCCAGCCTAAAGCAAAAAATCGCAGCCTCCGGCAGCTCCTACAGGGATAACTTGCACCTGTAGGAGCTGCCGGAGGCTGCGATCTTTTAAGGTTTGGCTGGAATCAAGACCATCTGCGCCGGCACCGTGCGCAGAATCTGCTTCTCGATGCGCAATTCGAAATCCGGATTCAGTTTCTTCACCCGCTTGCTCAGCAGAGTCGCCAGCCAAGGGTAATCCTGAGTGCGTGGCGCCTGAATGCTCACGGCACACTCATAATTCACCACATCGGCGGCGATCGCGTCGAGTTGCCGGCGAAGTTTGCGACTATCGTTGATGTTCAGCGCCACCGTGGTGCTTTCGGCGGTCGGGTCGATGACCTTGGCTTTCGGTTTGGCTTCGGCCGCCAGCAGCGCGGCTTCGGCTTTCTCCAGCTCGGCTTTGCGGGCTTCGGTGATGGCGCCATTGACACCACCGGTCAGCGCCGGGGCTTTGGGCATCAGCGCCCGGGCACGGCTCAGCGCGGTGGCGGCGGCGTTTACATCACCTTTCTGCAATACGATCTGACTGCGGCGCAGGTAGGCCTCGGCCAACTGGCGCTGGTATTGCTCAAGGGACTGATCGTTGGGGTTCTGTGCCTGCAAGGCGGCCAATTGGTCTTCGGCGGTGGCCAGTTCGCTGCTGGCCAGACTTTGCTCCAGCTGTGCGATGGCCGTGGCCCGCGCGTCGGGGGCTTCGGCCACCGGCGGCGTGCTTTGGCAGGCGCCCAGCAGCACGGAAAATGCGACAAGGAGCAGATAACGGGAGGCGAACGGCTTCATTCCTGCGACTCTCTAATTGCGCAAAAAGCGAGCAAGTCTACACCCCTCGACGGGGCAGAACAAAACTCAGCAGAAACAGTGCGGCCGCCGTCACAACGATCGACGGCCCCGCCGGGGTGTCCTTGAACCATGACAGCGCCAGCCCGCCACACACGGCGAGCATGCCCAGCAGGCTCGCGCCGACAGCCATCTGCTCCGGCGAACGGGCGTGACGCTGTGCCGCAGCTGCCGGGATGATCAGCAGCGAAGTAATCAGCAACACCCCGACGATTTTCATCGCCACCGCGATCACCACCGCAATCAACAGCATCAGCGCCATACGCAGGCCCGCCACCGGCAGGCCTTCGACCTTGGCCAATTCCTCATGCACGGTAATCGCCAGCAGCGGCCGCCACAGCGTCACCAGTAACACCAGCACCGCTGCACTGCCGCCGAGGATCCACGCCAGGTCGGTCGGGCTGATCGCCAGCAAGTCGCCGAACAGATAGGCCATCAGGTCGATCCGCACTTCATGCATGAAGCTTAGTACCACCAGCCCGAGAGAGAGCGTGCTCGGTGCAAGAATCCCCAACAGCGTGTCGGAGGCCAGCGGCTGGCGCTGTTGCAGGGTCACCAGCAGCACCGCCAGCAACAGGCAGCCGACGGTCACCGCGACTGTCGGGCTGACGTCCAGCAGAAAGCCCAACGCCACGCCGAGCAGCGCGGCGTGGGACAGGGTGTCGCCGAAATAGGCCATGCGCCGCCAGACCACGAACGACCCCAACGGCCCGGCCACCAGCGCCAGCGCCAGACCTGCAAGCAGGGCATACAACAGAAAATCAGCCATGCTTGCAGTGGTCTCCGTGAACGTGGGTGTGGCCCGCACCGGGCGCCTTGACCACCGAACCGTGCAGGTCATGGGCGTGGTCGTGATGGTGGTGATAGATCGCCAGGCTTGGCGCATTCTTGCCGAACAGCTCGACGAAGGCCGGATCGCCGCTGACCTGCTCCGGATGCCCGGAACAGCAGACGTGACGATTCAGGCAGACCACCTGATCGGTGGTGCTCATCACCAGATGCAGATCGTGGGACACCATCAGCACACCGCAGCCGTGACGGTCGCGCAGGCGGGTGATCAGGCTGTAGAGCTCGGCCTGCCCGGCGACATCGACACCTTGCACCGGCTCATCCAGCACCAGCAGCTCCGGCTCGCGCAACAGCGCCCGGGCCAGCAGCACACGCTGCATTTCTCCGCCGGAAACGCTTTGCACCGGGCTGTCGATGACATGTTCGGCGCCGACTTCCTTGAGCGCTGCCAATGCACGCGGACGGTCTACGCCGGGCACCAGGCGCAGAAAGCGCAGCACCGACAGCGGCAAGGTCGGATCGACGTGCAGCTTTTGCGGCATGTAGCCGACGCGCAATTTCGGCCTGCGCCAGACGCTGCCGCTGTCCGGCTTCAGCAGGCCAAGCACGGCGCGCACCAGGGTAGTCTTGCCGGCGCCATTGGGGCCGATCAGGGTGACGATCTGTCCCGGTTCGACGCTCAGCTCGATATTGTCCAGCACAGTCTGCCCGGCAAAGGTGACGGCGACGTGCTCAAGACGGATCAACGGGTTGCTCATCAAGCCCCCTGGCAACCGGAACACAGGCCGACCACTTCGACGGTCTGCGCTTCGACGATGAACCCGACATCCTTGGCGCTGTGGATGATCGCGTCGCTGATGGCTTTCTGTTCCAGCTCGATGGCGGCGTGGCACTCGCGGCAGATCAGGAACTGGCCCTGATGCGCATGCTCCGGATGCACGCAGCCGACAAAGGCGTTGAGCGAAGAGATACGGTGCACCAGGCCGTTTTCCAGGAGGAAATCCAGCGCACGGTACACGGTCGGCGGCGCGGCACGGCGGCCGTCCTGCTCGCTCAGTACCGCCAGAATGTCGTAGGCGCCCAGCGGCTTGTGGCTCTGCCACACCAGCTCCAGCACCCGCCGGCGCAACGCAGTCAGGCGCAGGCCTTTCTGGGCGCACAAGGTATCGGCCTCGGTCAGTGCGCTGTGCACGCAATGAGAGTGGTCATGTGGACGGCTGGCAATCGGGGTAATAGGCATGGGCGGCGACGAGTTTTGATAGAGACGTTATTATGTTACCCGTTCTCGCCTCCTTGAGTGGTCATCGTGTCCCGACTTTTTTCTGTTTTTGTGGCTTTTATCGCCAGTTTTCTGCTGATCGGTTCGGCTCAGGCCGAGGTCAGGGTTCTCACCAGCATCAAACCGTTGCAGTTGATTGCCGCGGCGGTGCAGGACGGTGTGGCCATCCCGGAAGTGCTGCTGCCGCCGGGCGCTTCGCCGCATAACTACGCGCTGCGCCCGTCCGACGTGCGCAAGGTGCAATCGGTGGACCTGCTGTACTGGATCGGCCCGGACATGGAAGGTTTCCTGCCACGCGTGCTCAACGGTCGTACGCTGCCGAGCGTCGCTGTGCAGGACCTGCCGGGCATGAAGTTGCGCCGCTTCGCCGAAGACAGTCATTCCCACGCCGAAGACGCCGACGAGCATGATCACGATCATCGCCCGGGCACGCTGGATGCGCATTTGTGGCTGTCACCGGTCAACGCGCGGGTGATTGCCGACAAGATGGCAACCGACCTCAGCGCTGCCGACCCGGCCAACGCCGAGCGCTACCAGAGCAACGCCAAGGCCTTCGATGAGCGTCTTGATGCGCTGGATGGGCGACTGAAGAAACGTCTGGCCAGCGTTGAAGGCAAACCCTACTTCGTGTTCCACGAAGCCTTCGATTACTTCGAAGACGCTTACGGCCTGAAGCACACCGGTGTGTTCAGCGTGGCCGCCGAAGTGCAGCCGGGCGCGCAGCATGTCGCCGCGATGCGCAAGCGTCTGCAGGAAGTGGGCAAGACCTGTGTATTCAGCGAACCGCCGCTGCGTCCACGCCTGGCGGAAACCCTGGTGGCTGGCCTGCCGGTGAAGCTGGCGGAGCTGGATGCGCTGGGCGGCTATACCCCGGCAACTGCTCAGGGTTATGAGCAGGTGCTGGAGAAGCTGGGCAACGATTTGGCCGGGTGCCTGGAATCGTTGTAAACCCCAAAAAAAGATCGCAGCCTTCGGCAGCTCCTACAGTGCACACTGTGTAGGAGCTGCCGAAGGCTGCGATCTTTTGATCTTAAAGGGCGAAAGGTAGCGGCGTATGAACCTGCTGCCGTTGCGCCAGACGCTGCTCGAACTCCCGCGGATCGTGAATCAGCACGTCCTGCCCGGCGAACTGCTCGGCGGCGATCAGCCGCGACAGCCAGAACCGCACACACGCCACGCGCAGCATGGTCGGCCATAGCTCCGCTTCGGCGGCCGTGAACGGACGCAGCGCCGCATAGGCACCGAGGAATGCGCGGGCACGCGGGCCGTCAATCAAGCCTTCCTCGTCCGAACACCAGTCGTTCAAGGCAATCGCCACGTCGTAGAGCATCGGCCCCGAGCAGGCGTTATAGAAGTCGATCAGACCCGTCAGGTGCGTGCCTTCGAACATCGCATTGTCACGGAACAGGTCAGCGTGAATGTTCGCCCGTGGCAGCGCGAGAATTTTGTCTTTCTGCGCAGTAATTTCATCCAGCGCCTTGTGCAGCAGCGCTCGCGGCTCGTCGCTCAGGTGCGAGAGAAACGCACTGCCCTCCTCCAGCATCCAGTCCAGGCCACGATCGGTCTTGCGCTTGATCATCCGCTCGCCCTGAGTCGCCAGGTGCAGATGCGCCTGCAGCTCGCCGACCTGGGCGCAATGCTGGGCGTTGGCGACTTTGATGTGCTTGCCGGACAACCGTGGTTGCAGCAGCGCCGGTTTGCCTTTCAGCTCACGCAGGGCCACGCCATCGGTGGTGCGCAGCGCGTAGGGCACCGGCAGATCGGCCTCGTGCAACACATCGAGCAGGTCGATGAAGAACGGCATTTCCTGCACCGGGCCGCGCTCGACCAGAGTCAGCACGAACTCGCCCTGCTCCAGGCTGATAAAGAAATTGGTGTTTTCGCTGCCGGCGGCGATCCCCTGGAAATCAAGCAGACGGCCGAGCCCATAAGGGGCGAGAAAGGTTTCCAGCTCGGGCCGAGCCAGGGGGGTGAACACAGACATGGTTAAAAACTGCTCAGTTCGGGCGCCGCGATCAAGCGGCGCCGATTAAAAGTCGGGAATCTTACTTCCAGGTAAAGATTTCCCACGACGGAATCAGCATATCCGGCTGGTCGGAACGGATGTAGTTCACGTCCGAACCATCGGCGCGCACCAGGAAATACGGTTTGCCGCCCTTGGGCGTGACCTTGATCGCATACACAAAGCCACTGCGGCTGTATTCCTGAATGACCTTGTCGCCTTCGGTGTGCGTGTTGATGGTAACTTCCGGCTCCTTTGACGGCGCATCATCCGCCGCCATCGCGGCCAATGGCGAGGCAGCAATCAAACCGACCAGCAGCAAGCGATTTAACGTACGCATGATAACCTTGTCCCTTTGTCGTCAACGGTCCCGCTATTCTAGCGCCGGGCCCGCCGAAAAGGTTGATTCTGCTCATGAGCCAAGCCCCCCTCGTCCTGGTGGACGGTTCGTCTTACCTGTACCGCGCTTTCCATGCACTGCCACCACTGACCACCTCCAAAGGCCTGCCGACCGGCGCGGTCAAAGGTGTGCTGAACATGCTCAAGAGTCTGCGCAAGCAGTACCCGGACAGCCCGTTCGCCGTGGTCTTCGACGCCAAGGGCGGGACGTTTCGCGATGAGATGTACGCCGAATACAAGGCCAACCGCCCGAGCATGCCCGACGACATGCGCGTGCAGATCGAGCCGCTGCACCAGAGCGTGATCGCCCTCGGCTTCCCGCTGCTGTGCGTGGAAGGCGTCGAGGCTGACGACGTGATCGGCACCCTGGCCCGCAGCAGCGCGGCGGCGGATCGCCCGGTGATCATTTCCACCGGCGACAAGGACATGGCGCAACTGGTCGACGGCCACATTACCTTGGTCAACACCATGTCCGGTAGCTCGATGGACGTGGAGGGCGTGAAGGAGAAATTCGGCGTCGCTCCCGAGCAGATCATCGATTATCTAGCGCTGATGGGCGATTCTTCCGACAACATCCCGGGCGTTCCCGGCATCGGACCGAAGACCGCCTCCGGCCTGCTGGTCGGCGTCAACGGCGGCCTGACCGAGTTGTACGCGAATCTCGACATCGTGCCGACCCTGCCGATTCGCGGGGCCAAGACCCTGCCGGCCAAGCTCGAAGAGCACAAGGAGATGGCCTTCCTCTCCTATCAATTGGCGACCATCAAGGTCGACGTGCCGCTCGACGTAGAACTCGACGACCTGCAAATGGGCGCGGAAGACCCGGCCAAGCTATACGAGCTCTACACCCTGCTGGAATTCAAAAGCTGGATCAATGACCTGGATCGCGACGCCAAGCGCCAGGAACTGAGCGCGGCCGCCGAGCCTGCGCCGGCTGGCGATCTGTTCGGCGCGCCTGAAGCCGAAGCGCCAGCCGCTCCCGCTGAAACCGCTTACGAAACCATCCTCGATCAGGCACGTTTCGACGTCTGGCTGGAGAAACTGAACAACGCCAAGCTGTTCGCCTTCGACACCGAAACCACCGGCATTGATGCGCAACAGGCGCAACTGGTCGGCCTGTCGTTCGCGGTGCAGGCCAACGAAGCGGCGTACATTCCGTTGACCCACTCCTACATCGGCGTGCCCGAGCAACTGGATCGCGACACCGTGCTGCGCGCGCTGAAGCCGATCCTGGAAGACCCGAACAAACTCAAGGTCGGCCAGCACGCCAAGTTCGACATGAACATTCTGGCCAACTGCGCCATCGGCGGCGATCAGAGCCAAGGCATCAATGTGCGCGGGATCGCCTTCGATACCATGCTCGAGTCCTACGTGCTCAACTCCACCGCCACCCGCCACGACATGGACAGCCTCGCGCAGAAGTACCTGGATCACACCACCGTGAGCTTCCAGGACATCGCCGGCAAAGGCGCCAAGCAGTTGACCTTCGACCAGATCGCTCTGGAACAGGCCGGCCCATACGCCGCCGAAGACGCCGACATCACTCTGCGCCTGCACCAGACCCTGTTCGACAAACTCAGCGCGATCCCGAGCCTGGCCAGCGTGCTGACCGACATCGAGATTCCGCTGGTGCCGGTGCTGGCGCGCATCGAGCGGCAGGGTGCGTTCGTCGATGCCGAACTGCTCGGCATCCAGAGTATTGAACTGGGCAACAAGATGGTCGCGCTGGAGCGCGAAGCGTTCGAGATCGCCGGCGAAGAATTCAACCTCGGCTCGCCCAAGCAGTTGGGGGTGATCCTCTACGAAAAACTCGGCCTGCCGGTGCTGAAGAAAACCGCCAAGGGCCAGCCTTCGACCGCCGAGGAAGTCCTGGCGAAACTGGCCGAGGATGATCACCGCTTGCCGAAAGTGCTGATGGAACACCGTTCCATGAGCAAGCTGAAAAGCACCTACACCGATCGCCTGCCGGAGCAGATCAACCCACGCACCGGGCGTATCCACACCTCGTACCACCAGGCCGTGGCTTCTACCGGGCGCCTGTCTTCCAGCGATCCGAACCTGCAGAACATTCCGGTGCGTACCGCTGAAGGCCGGCGCATCCGTCAGGCGTTCGTCGCGCCCAAAGGCTACAAACTGCTGGCGGCGGACTATTCGCAGATCGAACTGCGGATCATGGCCCATCTGTCCAAGGACGAAGGCTTGATGAATGCCTTCCGCAACAATCTGGACGTGCACACCGCGACCGCCGCTGAAGTGTTCAAGGTCGAGCTGAACGAAGTGACTTCCGACCAGCGCCGTGGCGCCAAGGCGATCAACTTCGGCCTGATCTATGGCATGGGCGCGCAGAAGCTCGGCAAGGACATCGGCGTCGACACCAAGACCGCCAAGGCCTATATCGACACTTACTTCGCCCGTTATCCGGGTGTGCGTGAATACATGGACCGCACCCGCGCCCAGGCGGCGGATCAGGGTTACGTGGAAACCTTCTTCGGTCGTCGCCTATACCTGCCGGAGATCAACTCCGACAAGCCACAAGAACGCGCCGCCGCCGAACGCACGGCGATCAACGCGCCGATGCAAGGCACCGCCGCCGATATCATCAAGAAAGCCATGGTGGCGGTGGATAACTGGCTGGCGTCTTCCGGACTGGACGCCAAAGTCATCCTGCAGGTGCACGACGAACTAGTACTGGAGGTTCGCGAGGATCTGGTCGATCAGGTGAGCGAGGAAATCCGCCTGCACATGAGCGAAGCGGCGAAACTGGACGTGCCGTTGCTGGTGGAAGTCGGCGTCGGCAATAACTGGGATGAAGCGCACTAAGGCGTCTGGCGCGGGCATTTGCCGCGACACACTGTCGCGGCAGATTGCACGAAAACGGCTTATTTCGAAACGCGCTTGAGCTTATTCCAAAGCTTTTTGAAAAAAATCTGAACTAATCTGACAGCGCACTACTCAGAGATACTGAATGGCTGGTGAAGCCCTTCAATGCTCCTATGTTGTGTTAAGTGTTGGCAGATATCTGAACCCCGCCCTAGCGGTTCGGAACTTAAACCCCGGAACTTCTCCCTCCCCATATGAAGTCCGGGGCTTTTTTTGCCCAAAAATCGGCTGTAGCGCGGTCATGCTGCGTTAAAAGCGTTACTAAAAATGCTCATTTAGGTCCCCTGAACTCCGCTTTTTAGTACCACTTTTGCCTTGCCTGACCGCACTACAACCAATTTTCCATAATCCGATTACTCAACTGTTGCTTCGGCGCCCTTGTCCGCCAGTTCCATCCAGCCCGCCAACACAGTGTAAGCCTCTTCCAGGCCCATGCGCTTTGGCGCCGAGAACAGCTGGATCGTCACCAGATCACCCCAGCCCTTGCGGATTTCCGACTGCACTTTCAGCAGCGTGTTCTTGGCTGCACCGTAGGTCAGCTTGTCGGCCTTGGTCAGCAGAATGTGCATCGGCATGCCGGCCGCAACGGCCCAGTCGAGCATCAACAGGTCGAAGTCGGTCATTGGATGACGGATGTCCATCATCAGAATCAAACCCTTCAAACTCTCGCGGCCACCGAGGTAAGCCTCGAGGTGACGCTGCCAGTGTTGCTTGAGCGGGATCGGTACTTTTGCATAACCGTAGCCCGGCAGGTCGACCAGACGCCGTTCATCGTCTAGCTTGAAGAAGTTCAACAGCTGTGTGCGACCCGGGGTTTTCGAGGTGCGCGCCAGGCTGGCGTGAGTCAGGGTGTTCAGTGCGCTGGATTTACCGGCGTTGGAGCGACCGGCGAACGCCACTTCGAAACCTTCGTCGTCAGGGCATTGATCGACTTTGGCGGCACTGAGCATGAACGTGGACTGTTGGCACAGGCCGAGGATGGGATTCTTGAGTTGCATGAGATTTCCGATGTGGGCGGCGCCGGGATTGGGCGCGGAACGCGGTGTCGCTTCCGTTTCAGTGACGCCAGTATATAATGCCGCAGATTTTGTGTGTGCTTTGTCCCAGCGAAGGATGAAGTTCACGAGAGCCAAAGAACTTGATTGCGCATCAGAACGCAGAACGCTCTCAACCCTGAAAAGGTCGTTTTATGACGAAATGGCTGCTGGCTGCCGGAGTCCTGATACCGCTTTACGGCGCACAGGCTACACAGGAACCGGAAGCCGTGTACAACCGTGTTTGTGGTGCCTGTCATTCCGGCCAACTACCCATGGCGCCCGAAAGAGGCGATCAGGCAGCTGGGACGCCGAGGTTGGCGAAAGGT
>NZ_JBIUVO010000012.1:33887-46875 GCF_044742995.1 Pseudomonas sp. NPDC087803 | reverse complement strand
GGTTTACTCTCGCTCATCCAAAGGATGATGGCCTGGTAATACTCTGCACTGCAGTCCATGCAACACGTGACCCAGGGTTTCAAGGCGATGCCGCCGCGTGGTTTGTGCATGGACTGCAGTGCCGAGGATTACCAGGCCATCATCCTTTGGATGAGCGAGAGTAAACCCGGTCCATAACTTAACCCTTAGCCGTAGTTGGATTAGCTGATGAACAAATTGATCGTGAGTCTGCTGTTGACCGTGGGAATTTCAGGCTTCGCCCATGCTGCCGGTGATGCCGCCGCCGGCCAGGCGAAAGCTGCCGTATGCGGAGCCTGCCATGGCCCGGACGGGAACAGCATGGCGCCAAACTTCCCGAAACTGGCAGGTCAGGGTGAACGCTATCTGACCAAGCAACTGCACGACATCAAGTCGGGCAAGCGCCAGGTTCTGGAAATGACCGGCCTGCTGACCAACCTGAGCGATCAGGACCTGGCCGACATCGCCGCTTACTTCGCCAGCCAGAAAGGCAGCGTCGGCGCCGCCGATCCAAAGATCGTCGCTCGCGGTGAAGCTTTGTTCCGCGGCGGTAATCTGGCCAAGGGCCTGCCAGCCTGCACCGGATGCCACTCGCCGAATGGCGCCGGCAACGCCGCCGCCGGCTTCCCGCATCTGGGTGGCCAACACGCTCAATACATTGCCAAGCAACTGACCGATTTCCGCAAGGAAGAAGGCGGCCGCAACAACGACGGCGACACCATGACCATGCAAACGATCGCCAAGCGCCTGAGCGACGAAGACATCGCCGCGGTCGCCAGCTACATCCAGGGCCTGCACTGACAGCCCTGAATCGAGCGTTAATGCTGATGGACATCTCGTGCAATGTTAACGCTCGATTAATCCGTCGCAGCAAGTATAAAAAGGGTGGCTTTGGCCGCCCTTTTTTGTGGCCGCTGCCGTTACACTACAGAACTCATGCCCGCCAGGATCTGTCTGAAAACAGGTCGCGCGAGGCGACCAAAATTGTCCAGGAGTAAAGCATGCGTAATCTGATCATCAGCGCCGCTCTCGTCGCTGCCAGCCTGTTCGGCATGACCGCCCAGGCTGCCGAAGCACCCGCCGCCCCTTACGTCGAACTGGCCAACCCGGTGCCGGTGGCAGAGCCTGGCAAGATCGAAGTGGTCGAGTTGTTCTGGTACGGCTGCCCGCACTGCTACTCCTTCGAGCCTGTGATCAATCCCTGGGTTGAAAAACTGCCGTCCGACGTCAACTTCGTGCGTATCCCGGCGATGTTCGGCGGCCCTTGGGACGCTCACGGCCAGATGTTCCTGACCCTGGAAGCGATGGGCGTCGAGCACAAGGTTCACGCTGCGGTATTCAATGCCATCCAGAAAGACCGCAAACCCCTGACCAAGCCCGAAGACATGGCTGACTTCCTTGCCACCCAAGGCGTCGACAAGGACAAGTTCCTGGCCACCTTCAACTCGTTCGCCATCAAAGGGCAGATCGTCAAGGCACGTGAGCTGGCCAAGAAGTATGAAATCACTGGCGTTCCAACCATGATCGTCAACGGCAAATACCGCTTTGACGTCGGCTCCGCCGGTGGCGAGAAAGAGGCGCTGCAACTGGCTGACCAGCTGATTGCCAAAGAGCGAGCGGCCAACAAGGCAGCTGCCAACTAAGCGCGGTCACCGCCATGCGCCGCTGGGGCACCGAACGCATCGTTGGCCTGCATGATCCGCAGGTCAACGAGCATCACCTGGAATCCACGGGCCTGCCCGCAGACCATCGTCTGCGCTTGCTCAGCTTCAATATCCAGGTCGGCATCAGCACCGAGCGCTATCGGCACTACCTGACCCGTAGCTGGCAGCACCTGCTGCCGCACACCGGGCGCTCAGGCAATCTGCAAAAGATCGGCGACCTGCTTGGCGACTTCGATCTGGTCGCCCTGCAGGAAGCCGATGGCGGCAGCCTGCGCTCGGGCTACGTCAATCAGGTCGAACACCTGGCCCACCTCGGCGCCTTCCCCTACTGGTATCAACAACTCAATCGCAACCTCGGCCGACTGGCCCAGCACAGCAATGGCGTGCTCAGTCGCCTGAAGCCGTGGGCGATCGAAGATCATCCGCTGCCCGGGCCGAAAGGTCGCGGCGCGATCCTGCTGCGCTTCGGCGAAGGCCCGGAAGCGCTGGTGGTGGTGATGATGCACCTGGCCCTCGGCGCCCGGGTGCGCAGCCTGCAACTGGCCTACATTCGCGACCTGATCAGTGGCTACAAGCACCAGGTACTGATGGGCGACATGAACACCCATGCCAGTGATCTGCTACAACACTCACCGTTACGCGATCTCGGCCTGCTGGCCCCGCAGATGCAAGCGACGTTTCCCAGCTGGCGGCCGCAGCGTTGCCTTGATCATATTTTGCTCAGCCCGACCCTGACCCTGGAAAAGGTCGAAGTGCTGGCCCAACCCATTTCCGATCACCTGCCGGTCGCGGTAGAGATTCGTCTGCCGGGTTCGCTCACGGCCGATGCATTGCCCGCGTTGAGTCCTGCCCCTCGCGGAACCCCTGAATGAGCGACGACGCCCAGCGCTGGAAAGAGAAGTACCTTAAAAGCATCGAACAACAGGACAAGCTCGAACGTCGCTGGGCCGCCCGGCTCGACTTGCTGCGCCGTGGTCTGGTGCGCAGCACGCTGGCGGCCGAAGGCACCGACAAGGTGGTTGATCAGTGCATGAAAGAGATGCGCGACGTGGTGCGCACCGACGACATGGACGCCGGCCTCGCCGCCCTGCTGCCGCGCCTGGAAAAAGCCGTGCTCGATTCCGAGCAGCGCCGCGAAACCCGGATCGATCAGGTCAGCACCGCGCTGACCGCGCTGGTCACCCAGCTGCAAGCCTTGCCGCTGCCGCGAGAGGTCGCCCAACCGCTGAAGAAATTCGCCAAGCAACTCGACAGTCGGGTCGGCCAGGCGCGGGAAATGCCGCTGCTGCTGAGTGAACTCAGCGGCTTGCAGGGCAAGGCCTTGAGCCAGTTGGAAACGCCGCCCGAACCGGACCGCCCGGGCTTTCTGCAGCGCCTGTTTGGCAATCGCGACGCCGAAGACACGCCGGTAACGCCAGCTGCAACGACGGCGCCGAATCAGCCTCAAGCGCCTGCGCCTGCACCAGCGTCGCCACCAGCCAATGCTGAACCTGTGCCCGATCTCGAGCCCGTGCAGACGCCAGCAGTCGAATCGACTCCGACAGCAGCAGTCAGCGCCGCGCCCCTCGCGCAACCCGCAGAGGCCAATCTTCAACAGGCACCGGCAACGCAACCCCAGGCCGAATCGCCCGTGGTTTCGTTTGTGCCGCCGGTCATTGCTGTCGAGAACACGCCCGAACCGCTGGCGGAACCCAAGCCACACGGTGAACCTCTGGCCGCTGCGCTGGCGCCACCCGCCCTGACTGCCGCGATCAACCCCGACGAGCTAATCCACCCCGGAGACATCCCGGCAGCGCTGCTCCTCGACAGCCTGCCCGTGCCCGAGCCGATCGCCCAGGCGTTGGCCGCTATTGATCCCGAACAACCCGAGCAGGATATTCTGTACGCCCTGCCCGACTCGCCGGAGCCGTCCTACAGCTCGGTGGCCAAGCACATTGAAGACACGCTGATCGGGCTGCTCGACGACCTGACCCTGCCTGAGCGCCATCGCCCGCAGGCCGAGGCGATGCGCGACCGCTTGAAAAATGGCCTGAACTGGTACGAATTGCTACCGATTCTCGACGATCTTGCGACGTTGATGCTGGCCATCACCGACAGCGGCCAGCACGAATTCGAAGCCTATCTGCAACAACTCAACGAACGCCTCGAAGCGTTCCAGAGCAACTTGCAGGCCGCCAGTGAAGGCCACGCCGACAACAGCTCGGCGGCGCGGGCGATGGACACGCAGATTCGCGAGCAAGTCGACGGCTTGCAGACCAGCATGCAGGAAGCGGCTGATCTGGATGACCTCAAGCAGGTGCTGGAGAACCATCTCGAAGGCCTGCTCGGCACCATGGACCAGCACCAGAAACAGCGCGATGCCCGCGAGCAGGAAGTGGCGGCACGTCTGAAAGGGCTGGCCGAGCGCGTGGCGCACATGGAGCAGGAAGCCCTGGGCTTCCGCGAACACCTGGAAGAACAGCGGCAGAAAGCCCTGATCGACCCGCTGACCGGCCTGCCCAACCGCGCGGCCTGGAGCGAACGGCTGGAACACGAGATCAAGCAATGGCAGCAACACGGCAACACCTTGAGCCTGGCGATGCTCGACCTCGATCATTTCAAGCGCATCAACGACAACTACGGCCATCTGGCCGGCGACAAGGTGCTTAAAATCATTGCCACGGTGCTGCGCAAACGCCTGCGCGGTGCAGATTTCATTGCCCGCTTTGGTGGCGAAGAATTCGTTCTGCTGCTGCCGGCGACCACGCCGGCCGTCGGCGCCAAGCTGCTCGAAAGCCTGCGCGCGGCGATCGAAGCCTGCCCGTTTCACTTCAAGGGTGAACGGGTGACAATCACCATTTCCATGGGCCTGGCTTCGTTCAAGCCGGGAGAACACAGCGATCTGGTGCTCAAAAGAGCCGATCAGGCGCTGTACCGCGCGAAAAACGGCGGGCGCAACCGGGTCGAGCTGGGCTGAGCAATTGTTCCATTTTGTTTAAATCAGCCCATCGGCCGTCGATACGCAAGGCAGTACGTTACACTGTTGCATTACTGTCTTGCGTGTACTGTCTTCTGCCATGAAATTTTTTGCCCTCCTCGCGTCGCTGCTCGTTCTGGCCGGTTGTGCCAGCGCCCCGCGTTACGACACCAGCCATCCTTCGGCCAATCACGACAGCCGCGTGCAGTTCGTGATCGTGCATTACACCTCTGCATCACTCGCGCGCTCGCTGCAACTGCTGACCCACGGCGAAGTCAGCAGCCACTACCTGATCGGCGACGACAAGAGCGGCACCATCTACAAACTGATGGATGAAAACCAGCGCGCCTGGCACGCCGGGGAAAGCCAATGGCAGGGCCGCACCTGGCTCAATTCCAGTTCGATCGGTATCGAAATCGTCAATCCGGGCTTCAAGGACACGCCGACCGGGCGCCTGTGGTTTCCGTACAGCGAAGCTCAGATCCAGTCGCTGATCGTGCTGCTCAAGGACATCAGCCAGCGTCAGGGCATCAGCCCGCGCCATATCATCGGTCACAGCGACATCGCCCCCCTGCGCAAACTAGACCCCGGCCCACTGTTCCCGTGGAAACGTCTGGCTGCCGAAGGCCTGGGCGTATGGCCCAATGAACAAGCGGTAGCGCGGCAGCAGGTGCAGTTCAGCGCCGAACTGCCGAGCATCAGCTGGTTCCAGGAACAACTGGCGCGTGTCGGTTACGACACCCCGCAGACCGGCGAGCTGGATGTAGCAACCCGCCATGTACTGGCGGCGTTCCAAATGCACTTCCGACCTTCGCGTTTCGATGGTATGCCGGACGCGCAAACAGCCGCGTTGTTGCTGGTACTCAATCAGACAAAATAATGACGCCCGCCCGACGGTCAGGGCGAAATCGCAATCAGCAGCTATAACTCATTGGTAATTCTTCGGATATTCCATGATGGTTGCTACCCGAGCGACGCTGCGTAGCTGGTTTTATCGCCCGTGGTTTTTGGCGATGATCGCGGCCGTCCTCAGTGCCAGCCTGCTGATCGCCGGCGGTATGTTCATCGCCATGCGCCAGGTCGAACAGAACGAGAGTCAGGAGATGAACGCCCAGGGCGAACGTTTTCTGGCCCGGCTCGAGCAACTGTTCGGGCAGTTGCGCGAAAGTCTCGACGACCTCCAGGCGCAGCCGTTGCGCAGCTGCGATGAGGAAATGATCGCCACGCTGCAACAGGTCACTTTCAACTATCGCTTCGTTTATGAAGCAGCCTACATGGACGGTTCGCGGATCTGCTCCAACCGCCCCCGGCAGGAGGGCCTGTCGGTGGTCCGCGCGCCGGACATCAAAGGCCCGACTTACAGCTACTGGCTCAACACCACCACCGAACCGGATGAAAACCGCGCGGCGCTGATGCTCGGGCGCGGCAATTTCCGCGTGGCGACATCCCGCGGGCATTTGACTGACATGGTTGATCTGCCACCGGACAGCAGCCTGCTGGTGGTGCTGGATCACGGCAGGCGGGCGATTCCCGTACTCGGCACAGCCCAGACCTGGCCACCGAGCGAAGCCTGGCCACCGAAGAGCCGCGAGGCCCTGCAAGTTACCCAGTCGCGGCTGATCTACCGCATGCCAACCAAAAATCCGGAATATCAGTTGGTGCTGATCACTCCACGCACCGGCATGCACATGCCCACCGTCTGGTGGTGGATGATCCCGGTCTGCCTGTTGCTGGGGGCGTTTTCCGGGTTCCTGGTATTTCTGCTGGTGCGCCAGCGCCAGTCGCTGGACGCCGAACTTCAGGGCGCGATCCGCCGTGGCGAACTGCAGGTGCTGTATCAACCGATCTTCGACCTCGACAGCCGCAATTGCGTAGGCGCCGAAGCCTTGCTGCGCTGGCGCCGCCCGGACGGCACGCTGACCAGTCCCGAGCTGTTCATTCCGCTGGCGGAAAACACCGGGCAGATTCGGCAGATGACCGATTTCGTCCTGCAACGGCTGCTGGAACAACTGGGGCCGGTGCTGCGCGCCAATCCGCAGTTGTACATTTCGGTCAATCTCGCCGCGTGCGACGTAATGGTGCCGCGCATCGGCCAGGTCATGGCCAAACTGTTGACCCTGCACCGGGTCGCGGCGCGGCAGATTGCCTTTGAGGTCACTGAGCGCGGGCTGATCGACGTGGTGGTGGCGCGGGAGAACCTGCAAGCGTTGCGCGATGTCGGCCATCAGGTGCTGATCGACGACTTCGGCACCGGCTATTGCAGCCTCGCCTATCTGCAGACGTTGCCGGTGGATTGCCTGAAGATCGACAAGGCCTTCATCGACGCGCTCGGCCACGACGCAGCCAGCAGCGGCGTTGCTCCGCACATCATTCACATGGCACAGGCGCTGGATCTGAAAGTGATTGCCGAAGGCATCGAACACGAAGCCCAGGCGGTGTTTCTCAGCAGTGAGGGAGTCAAGTTCGGCCAAGGCTGGCTGTTCGCCCAGGCACTGAGTGCGGTGCAGTTCATCGAACTGATCACCCGTGGACGGCGCCTCGCCGCGCGCCGCCTCGACGACGAAGCCTAGACCGACAGCGCCATGTAGAACTGCGTGCCCTGCCCCGGTCGCGAATAAACGCCCATCCGCCCGCCATGCAACTGCACAATTTCCTTGCACAGTGCCAGGCCAAGGCCGGCGCCGCCCTTCTTGCGCCCGACCTGCACGAACGGTTCGAAAATCCGCCCCTGCTGACCGTAGGCAATGCCTTCGCCGTTGTCTTCGACACTGATGATCACCCGTTCGCCATGCCGGCGCGCCTGCAAGCGGATCTGGCCGTCGCGGGCGGTATGGCGCAAGGCGTTGTCGATCAGGTTGTCGAGCACCCGCTCAAGCTGCGCCTGATCGGCCTGCAAGCGCGGCAACGGCCCCTGCACTTCGACGTTCAAGGCAATGCCCTTGGCCGCCGCCGAATCGGCGAAGCGCGACTGCGCCTGCTCGAGCAGATCTTCGATGGAGCATGGCGCCAGGGTGAGTTTCTGCAAGCCGTTCTGATAACGCGAGAAGTTGAGCAAGTCGTTGATCAACTGCATCAAGCGCTGCATCTCTTCGTTGACCGTGTCGAGCAGGTCCGCCTCGCGCGACTCCGGAGGAAATTTCGCGCGCTCGCGAAACAGGCCGAACGCCATGTGCATGCCGGTGACCGGCGTACGCAGTTCATGGGAGGCGCGCAGCACGAATTCGCTGCGTACCCGCTCGAAGGCGCGCTGCTCGGTGACGTCGTGCAGCACCATCACTGCGCCAAGAATATGTCCTTGGGTGTGACTGACCGGGGTCAGGCTGTAGGTCAGCAAGCGGGATTCGCCATCGACCTCGATGCTCAGATCCTCCGGAGCGCGCTCAAGGGTGCCGCCGCGCAGCACCAGTTGCAGTTGCGCGTCGAGCTCCGGGCGCTCAAGCGCGGTGCCCAAGCCCTGACCGAGGCGGTCACTGTCCCAGCCCAACTGGCGCTGGGCCACCGGATTAAGGTGCTCCAGATGCCCTTCGCGGTCGATCATCAGCAAGCCGTCGTCGATGCTGTCGAGCACCGCCTGCAAGCGCTGCTGACCGGCCAGCAGCTCATCGACGTTGGTCGCCTGATGCTCGCGCAGCGCCTCCGCCATGAGCCCGAAGCGCTTGGTCAACTGGTTCATTTCCATCGCCGAGGAAATCGGCAGCGTCACTTCGAAATTGCCTTGGCCGATGTTGTCCGCCGCTTGCGCCAGCGCCTCGATCGGCGCGCCAAAGCGCCGGGCAATCGCATGGGCCGTGACAAAACCGATGATCAACACCGCCAGCCCCACCAACCCGAGCAGGCCGGAGACCAGCAGCGCCCGGTCCCGGGCGTCGTGCTGCACCGCGTTGATGTTGTCCAGCGCGTGCTTGTGCTCGGTAATCAAACCGTTGCGCAAGGTGTTGAAGCGTTCTCTGAGGTCGCTGTTGCCACTGAGCACGTTGCCAGGATCACGCGACAGCTCGAACGCCTGGAGAAAACTCAGGTAGTCAGCCTTGGCCTGGGAAAATCCGTACTGTCGGCCGTCGCCCTCTGCCTCCTGCGAAATGCCTTCATCGAGCAATTGCAGGTAATGCTGCTTCGACGCTTCGAACGCGACGGGATCGGGTTTTTCAGCCAGCATCAGCACCAGTTGGTCGCCGAGGGTCTGGCGCAATTTGAGCCCCAGGTCCAGGGTCACGAAGTTGCTGCGAATCGTTGCCTCCTGAGTACCGGCCATCTGCATCACGCTGACCAGCCCGAGCAACAGCCCGAGCAAGGCGACCGTGATCAGCGCAGAAATACTCAGGAACAAGCGAGTGCGCAACTTCATCGCCAGTTTCATCGTCGGGCGCTCACAGGTTGTACTGCTTGCGCTTGCGATACAGGGTCGACGCGTCGATGCCCAGGGTTTTCGCCGCCTGATCAAGGGTACCTGCCGTCGCCAGCACTGCGCCGATGTGGGCTTTTTCCAGCTCATCGAGGCTCAGCGCCGCGCCGACTCGCGGTGCGTTGTTTGCCGGTTGCTCGGCCATGCCGAGGTGGCTGATTTCCACGCGCTCCTGCGGGCAGATGATGCTCGCCCGCTCTACCACGTTGCGCAGCTCACGGATGTTGCCCGGCCAGCGATAACCCAGCAGCGCTTCCCGCGCCTCGTCACTGAAGCCCCGGGCCGGGCGCGCGTACTCTTTGACGAAGCGTGCGAGGAAGCGGTCGGCCAGGGTCAGGATGTCTTCGGCCCGTTCGCGCAGTGGCGGCAAATGCAGGGTGATTACGTTGAGGCGATATAACAGGTCTTCACGAAAGCGCCCGTCGCGCACCATGTCTTCAAGATTGAGGTTGGTCGCGGCGAGAATCCGCACATCGGCGCGGCGGGTCACTGGATCCCCTACCCGCTCGTATTCCTTGTCTTGAATGAACCGCAGCAACTTGGGTTGCAACGTCAGCGGAAAATCGCCGATCTCGTCGAGAAACAGCGTTCCGCCGTCCGCCTGATTGACCCGACCCAAGGTGCTCTCACTGGCACCGGTAAACGCACCGCGACTGTGGCCGAACAGCTCACTCTCCATCAACTCGGCGGTCAACGACGGGCAGTTGATGGTGACGCAGGATTTCTTCTCGCGCTTGCTCCAGCCGTGAATGGCCCGGGCCAGTTCACCTTTACCCGTACCGGATTCGCCGAGGATCAGAATGTTGGCGTCGGTACCGGCAACCTGACGCGCAGTTTCCAGCACCACTTTCATCGCCGGGCTGTGGGAGTCGAGGCCATCCTTGGGTTTGCGGATCTCGCCTTCGAGCGCTTCCAGACGCGCCGAGAGCTGGCGCACTTCCAGTTGCTTGGCGGTGGCCAGACGCAACTGGTCGGGGCTGCATGGTTTGACCAAATAGTCGGCGGCGCCGGCCTGGATCGCATCCACGGCGGTATCAACAGCCGAGTGCGCGGTGACGATCACCACCCGCATCCATGGCGCCTGAACGCGCATCTGCGCCAGTACATCGAGACCATTGTCTTCACCGAGACGCAAATCAAGGAAGCACAGGTCAAACACCTGGCGTTGCAACAGTGCCTCGGCCTGTGCCGCGCTGTTCGCGGTGGCCACCGTATAACCTTCGTCTTCGAGGCAGTAACGAAAGGTTCGCAGGATGGCGGACTCGTCGTCCACCAGCAGAATGCGGCCTTGATGCTCAGTGGCAGATTCCATTTTTCCTACGCTCCATAGTGATTGATCTTGGGTTAGTCCCGGAAAAATCGGGCAAGTTGCATGGTTGATTCTGAACGATGCGAGCCATAGGAGGGTAGCTCTCTCCTGCCTTAACGGCCAATCCATTGATTTTGTTGAATTTTTAAACAATCACCGATTTGCAGGAGGTTCCCTGCGTACTTTTCTGACATCCGGGACGTGCTCTCAATTCCATAAGAATGAAATCTCCTACGAAATAATCGTGCATTCCGCACGACCGTAGACGACCCATCGTGCAGGATGCGTCTATCGCTGAATTTTCATCACTTATAAGTTATTGATTTTATTCAATATTTTTCAAATAAAAAACTGGCATGCAGCCTGCAATACCTCATTCAGCCCGGGCAGATTCCCCTGCCCCAACCGAATAAGAGTGAGGAACCCAGGATGACTCGCCAACGTGCCGCCCAAGTGCGTATCTCGCCGCTGCATATCCAGCAAGGCCTGTTTGGCGTGCTTGCACTGTTGATCACCCTGATTGCCTGCCAGCAATACCTGAGCTGGGAAAACAGCCGCAAGCCTGAGCCACTGATCTCGATGCAGCACAGCACGCAGACGCACTTCAGCGCTGTCAGCAGCAGTCAGGCCGAAAGCGCCTCGATGCGCATGATGGATGTCGATCAGCCACAGCCGCTGGATCAACTGCCACGTGAAGAGCGCTGGGTTTTCTGACGAACCGAAGAATTCGGGCGCATCGCGCCGGAACACGCAACATCCCTAAATAGAGAAGTAAGGAGAATCACCATGTTGAGCTGGGCAATTACATTCTTGATCATTGCCATCATCGCCGCCGTACTGGGCTTCGGTGGTATCGCGGGCACCGCCACGGGTATCGCCAAGATTCTCTTTGTCGTGTTCCTGGTGATGTTCATCGCTTCCTTCTTCTTTGGCCGTCGCGGCCGAGGTTAACGATGATTGCTTTAAAGACACTGGCAGCCGCCCTGCTTCTGGGCGGTAGTGCCATGGCGATGGCGGCCAATGATGGCCAGGCGCGGGTCAACGAGCTGCTTGGCTCCGACCCGCAGTACAGGGAAACCTGGCAAGGCGTGGTGAAGCATGAAGAACGCCTGCCGGAATGGGTGATGAACCTGTCCGGTACGCCAGACCAGCAGATGAATGCCGTGACTGAAGATGGCGACAAGTATCTGGTCGGCCCGCTCTGCGAATCCGCAGACAAGTGCCTCAACCATCGCTTGATCGTGGCTTTCAGCTTCGACAAGAAAGATGCGTACGCCATGCTCGTCGATGTGCCCGAAGGACTGCCGGCCGACAAGTCGCCGACGCGACATGCCACCTACCGCTTCCTCGGCAAACCGAATCAGGGCATGCAGAATCTGCTGATGGAAACCCTGAAGAAAGATCCGAACTGGTACTGATTCGAACATGAGGGCAGCGCCCCGCTGCCCTTTATTGCGCCGACCCGAGGAAGGCTGGCGCATGACCAGGGGGCCGGGACGTTCTGACTGTTACAGGGTCGGAGTGACCTACGGGTACAGGGAGTGCCTGCGCGAGGGCCGGGTCAGGGTAAAAGCTGCGACGCAGGTTCGCCGACCCACAGCGGTTCGACGGACTTGCGCTGAGCTTTTCAAACACGCAAAACATTGATCCAGAGCGTTCTGCTCATCCTTTTTATCGCTGACACTGCGCGCGAAACCATTTCGCGGTGTTTCCTCGCGACCGTATATCGAGAAAGAGCCCCTTTAAACAGTGGGACTTCTAGTCTGCAAATGTAGGCTTTTTCTTAAATTTTTCGCCGGATTCACTCGTTCAAAAAATAACCAACCTCGGCTGTAATGGCCGGTTCACGGCACTTATGCCGGCTGAAATGTCGTAATCGAACCGGTTGGGACGCCAGTTTCATTTAAAAAAGCTCATGCCGATTCGGCATAGGGTAGGCGTTTACGGCATTAGACGGCGCAACCTTGCATCGGAATAGTTGCGCCTTTTTTCGCCTGCCGAAGAGCCGTAAACACGCGCTTCGGGGCACCTTATACGGAGGCAGATGCACAGACTTTTCCGCTGAAAGAGCGTTCCAGTTCCTGCATGTGCCTGAGTCAAACGCAAGTAAGGGTAAAGATAATGAAGAAGGCAAAACTCAGCCTCGCCTGGCAGATCCTCATCGGTCTGGTACTAGGGATTGCAATTGGTGCGTTGCTCAACCACTTCAGTGCCGAGAAGGCCTGGTGGATCAGCAACGTCCTGCAACCGGCAGGCGATATCTTTATCCGTCTGATCAAGATGATCGTGATCCCGATCGTCATCTCCTCGCTGATCGTCGGCATCGCCGGCGTGGGCGACGCCAAGAAGCTTGGGCGTATCGGTCTGAAGACCATCATCTACTTCGAAATCGTCACCACCATCGCGATCATCGTCGGCCTGCTACTGGCCAACCTGTTCCACCCGGGCGCCGGCATCGACATGAGCACCCTGGGCACGGTGGATATCTCCAAGTACCAGGCGACCGCCGCCGAAGTGCAGCATGAACACGCGTTCATCGAGACCATCCTCAACCTGATCCCGTCGAACATCTTCGCGGCCATGGCCCGCGGCGAAATGCTGCCGATCATCTTCTTCTCCGTGCTGTTCGGTCTCGGTCT
>NZ_JBIUVO010000012.1:0-33877 GCF_044742995.1 Pseudomonas sp. NPDC087803 | reverse complement strand
CCTGCGCGAGCCGCTGGTGAAGATGTTCCAGGGCGTCTCGGAAAGCATGTTCAAAGTCACCCACATGATCATGAACTATGCGCCGATCGGCGTGTTCGCCCTGATCGCGGTGACCGTGGCCAACTTCGGCTTCGCCTCGCTGCTGCCGCTGGCCAAACTGGTGATCCTGGTTTACGTCGCCATCGCTTTCTTCGCCTTTGTGGTGCTGGGCCTGATCGCCAAGCTGTTCGGCTTCTCGGTGATCAAGCTGATGCGCATCTTCAAGGATGAGCTGGTCCTGGCTTACTCCACCGCCTCCTCGGAAACCGTGCTGCCACGCGTCATCGAGAAGATGGAAGCCTACGGCGCACCGAAAGCCATCTGCTCCTTCGTGGTACCGACCGGCTACTCGTTCAACCTCGACGGTTCGACCCTGTACCAGTCCATCGCCGCGATCTTCATTGCCCAGTTGTACGGCATCGATCTGTCGATCAGCCAGCAACTGCTGCTGGTGCTGACGTTGATGGTCACCTCCAAAGGCATCGCCGGCGTACCGGGCGTGTCCTTCGTGGTGCTGCTGGCGACCCTGGGCAGCGTCGGTATCCCGCTGGAAGGCCTGGCGTTCATCGCTGGTGTCGACCGCATCATGGACATGGCGCGTACCGCACTGAACGTGATCGGCAACGCCCTGGCAGTGCTGGTTATCGCACGTTGGGAAGGCATGTACGACGACGCCAAGGGCCAGCGCTACTGGAACTCGCTGCCGCACTGGCGCAGCAAGGAAAAGCTGCCCACTGGTGAAATCACCAAGAATTGATAGCTGAACCTCTGTAGGAGCTGCCGCAGGCTGCGATCTTTTGATCTTGCTTTTAAAGATCGCAGTCTTCGGCAGCTCCTACAGGTGATTGAGGCCAGCCGTACCGACAAACCCCGGAGCAATCCGGGGTTTGTCGTTTCTGGCGACCCCGCTATCATTCGCCGCATCTTCCGGGGGATTTGACTGATGCTTAATGGCCTGTGGCTTGGCTTCTTCGTCGTGGCAGCAATATCTGCGCTGGTGCAGTGGCTGGTCGGTGGCAACGCCGGGATTTTCGCGGCGATGGTGGAAAGCATTTTCGCCATGGCCAAACTCTCGGTCGAGGTCATGGTGCTGCTGTTCGGCACGCTGACCCTGTGGCTGGGCTTTCTGCGCATCGCCGAGAAGGCCGGGATCGTCGAATGGCTGGCCAAGGTCCTTGGGCCGTTGTTTCTGCGCCTTATGCCGGAAGTCCCGGCGGGGCACCCGGCCCTGGGCCTGATCACCTTGAACTTCGCCGCCAACGGCCTGGGCCTGGACAACGCCGCCACACCGATCGGCCTCAAGGCGATGAAGGCGCTGCAAGAGCTCAATCCCAGCTCGACCATCGCCAGCAACGCGCAGATCCTGTTCCTGGTGCTCAACGCCTCGTCGCTGACCCTGCTGCCAGTGACGATCTTCATGTACCGCGCCCAACAAGGCGCGCCGGACCCGACCCTGGTGTTTCTGCCGATTCTGTTGGCGACCAGTTGCTCGACCATCGTCGGTTTTCTCTCGGTGGCGTTCATGCAGCGCCTGCGCATCTGGGACCCAGTGGTGCTGGCCTATCTGATTCCCGGCGCACTGATCCTCGGCGGCTTCATGGCACTGCTGGCGACGATGTCGGCCACGGCGCTGGCCGGGCTGTCGTCGATCCTTGGCAACCTGACGCTGTTCGGCCTGATCATGCTGTTCCTGCTGATCGGCGCGTTACGCAAGGTCAAGGTCTACGAAGCATTCGTCGAGGGCGCGAAGGAGGGCTTCGACGTCGCCAAGAACTTGCTGCCGTATCTGGTGGCGATGCTCTGCGCGATTGGCGTGCTGCGTGCTTCCGGAGCGCTGGACTTCGGTCTGGACGGCATTCGGCATCTGGTGCAGTGGGCCGGTTGGGATACGCGTTTTGTCGATGCGTTGCCGACGGCGATGGTCAAACCGTTTTCCGGCAGCGCCGCACGGGCAATGCTGATCGAGACCATGAAGACTTCGGGCGTCGACAGCTTCCCGGCGCTGGTCGCGGCGACGATTCAGGGCAGTACCGAGACCACCTTCTATGTGCTGGCAGTGTATTTCGGCGCGGTGGGGATTCAGCGCGCGCGGCATGCCGTTGGATGCGCGCTGCTGGCAGAACTGGCCGGCGTGATCGGCGCGATTGGCGTCTGCTACTGGTTCTTCGGTTAACCACAAATCCCCATTGTGGGAGCGGGCTTGCTCGCGAAAGCGGTGGGTCAGTCGACCTGTATATTGACTGACACACCGCTTTCGCGAGCAAGCCCGCTCCCACAGGGGTTATGCACAAGGTTTAAGGTCTGGGTTGTTGGGTGAATTGCTGGCCTTGCTGAACAGCCCAAGCAACAACCTTGACCGTCAGCCGATCACTGGCCTGTCCTAACCCCGCGACCACCGCCGGCACCTGCACATCGTTCAACGGCTGACGCTCTTCAAAGCGGCGGCTGGCGAGGATCTTCTGGTCATAGCCGCGCACCAGCAACGCATCAACCCGCACCACGACACTGGCCTGATTGCCCTGATACTCGGTCTGAAACGCCTGCAAACTGCCGCCCAACTCCAGATCCGCAGCGAAGTTACTGTCATCGGTACTGAGCAGCGTCACCCGCCCATCCCGGACAAAGCCATCCAGCAGCCGATTACGCACCAGCACTGGCGCCGGGTCGCTCCAGCGCGAAGCCTTGTAGCTGCTGATTACGTCACCCTGTGGAATCACCGCAATGTTCGGCCGGTTCAGCGCTTCGCTGGCCTGCAACTTGTTCAGCCGCAGCGACCAATGCTGTGGCGCCGCTGAGCTGGCCGAGGCGGGCGCTTGCGCGGCGGGCAGGCGATAGACGTCCGAAGGCTCGGCCTTGGGCAGGATCGAGCACGCCGAGAGCAGGGAGAAACTGGCGAGGAGGGCGAAGTGAGTCAGCTTCATGGGGTGAATTCCTTGTTCTTGTCACTGCCCAGCAGGTAGCCGCTGGGGTTGGCCTCAAGGCGTTGGGAAATGCCGCGCAGCGAGGTCAGAGTTTCGCGCAGTTCGCGGATCGCCGGCGCCAGGCCATTGAGGCCCTGCAGGCCGTTGTCGAGCGAGTTCTGGTTCTTGCTGAGCAAGCCGTTGATAGTGGCGCTGCTTTGCTCCAGCGACTTCATCGCCTGCTCGGCACTGCCCAGCGCCTGCTTGCCCTGATCGTTGAGCAGGCCGTTGGCGTTGCGCATCAGCGCCGAGGTCTGCTCAAGCATGCTGCCGGCCTGCTTGCCGACGCTCGCCAGTTGCTGCATGGCCTGACGCAAGTCGCCGCGCTGATCGTTGATCGAACCGGTGGTCTGCTCCAGATGCGCCAGGGTGTTGCTGACGCGCTCGACGTTCTCCGGGGAAAACATCTGGTTGGCATTGTTCAGCAGGGCGGTGATGCCGCTCATCAAGTCGTTGCTGTCGTTGAGCAGCCGCGAGATAGGCGAGGGCGCCGCGACGATGGTCGGCAGTTCGCCGTCATGCCCGCGCAGTTTCGGGCTCTCCGGGGTGCCGCCGCTGAGCTGGATGATCGAAGTGCCGGTGATCCCGGCCAGTGCCAGTTTGGCCTGGGTGTCTTCCTTGACCGGGGTGTCCCCACCCAGACGAATCCGCGCCAGCACCCGGCGTGGGTCTTTCGGGTCGAGACGCAGGCTGACCACGTCACCGACCTTGATCCCGCTGTACTGCACCGGGCTGCCCTTGGACAGGCCGCTGACCGCCTCGTTGAAGACCACTTCGTAATCCTTGAACTCGGAATCGACGCTGGACTTGGCCAGCCACAGGCCGAAGAGCAGGGCGCCTGCCACGACAATCACTGAGAACAGGCCGATCAACACATGATGGGCTCGGGTTTCCATGTCAGACCTCGTTAAGCAATTTGGCGGCGTCCAGCGCCGAGCGGCCGCGCGGGCCGTGGAAATATTCGTGAATCCATGCGTCGTTGGTTTCCGAAA
Source organism: Pseudomonas sp. NPDC087803 (assembly GCF_044742995.1). NCBI lineage: Bacteria > Pseudomonadati > Pseudomonadota > Gammaproteobacteria > Pseudomonadales > Pseudomonadaceae > Pseudomonas > Pseudomonas sp. NPDC087803. The sequence goes on along the minus strand of NZ_JBIUVO010000012.1, from coordinate 29,886 downwards.
CCACGTCGATCGGGCCGGCCACCAGCACTTTCTTCTGCGCCAGCACCGCCACGCGATCAGTGATGGTGTAGAGCGTGTCGAGGTCGTGGGTCACCAGAAACACGCTCAGGCCCAGCGCATCGCGCAGGGTCAGGATCAGTTGATCGAACGCTGCCGCGCCAATCGGGTCGAGGCCGGCGGTGGGTTCGTCGAGAAACAGGATGTCCGGATCCAGCGCCAAGGCCCGCGCCAGCGCAGCGCGCTTGATCATCCCGCCGGACAGCGAGGCCGGATATTTGTCCGCCGCCGACAGCGGCAGCCCGGCCAGCGCCAGCTTCACCGCCGCCAGATGCTCGGCGTCGTTACGGCTCAATCCGGCGTGTTCGATCAGCGGCAGGGCGACGTTCTCGGTCACCGTCAGCGAGGAGAACAGCGCGCCTTTCTGGAACAGCACGCCGAAGCGCCGCTCGACCAGCGAACGCTCATGCTCGGACAGGCTCGGCAGATTCTGACCGAACACCTTCACGTTGCCTTCGCTGGGCCGGCGCAGGCCGACAATGCTGCGCAGCAGCACCGATTTACCGCTGCCGGAACCGCCAACCACGGCGAGGATTTCGCCTTTGTACAAATCCAGATCAAGGTTCTCGTGCACGCTCTGGCTGCCAAAGCGATTGCACAGGCCACGGACTTCGATCACCGCCTCCGAGGGCGCGCGGGGTAGACGACTCACCAGCCCATCTCCATGAAGAACAGCGCAGCCACCGCATCGAGCACGATCACCACGAAAATCGACTGCACCACGGCAGACGTGGTGTGCGCGCCGACCGATTCGGCGCTGCCGCTGACCTTGAAGCCTTCCAGGCAACCGATCGTGGCGATCAGGAAGGCAAAGATCGGCGCCTTCACCAAGCCGACCAGAAAGTGCTGAATGCCGATGTCGCTTTGCAGCAGCGAGAGGAACATCGCCGGCGAAATCCCCAGCGACACCGCGCACACCACACCGCCACCAATGATCCCGCAGAGCATCGCCAGAAAGGTCAGCATCGGCAGCGCCACCAGCATCGCCAGCACGCGCGGCACCACCAGCAGCTCCATCGGGTCGAGGCCGAGGGTGCGGATCGCGTCGATCTCTTCATTGGCCTTCATCGAACCGATCTGCGCGGTGAACGCACTGGCGGTTCGACCGGCCATCAGGATCGCCGTGAGCAGCACGCCGAACTCACGCAGGAAGGAGAAGCCCACCAGATCCACGGTAAAGATCGTCGCGCCGAAACTGGCGAGCACCGTGGCGCCGAGAAACGCCACCACCGCGCCCACGAGAAAAGTCAGCAGGGCCACAATCGGCGCGGCGTCGAGGCCGGTCTGTTCGATGTGGGCGACGACGGGGGTGATGCGCCAGCGCTTCGGCCGCAACAGATTGCGGGCGATGGTTTCGAGGATCAGACCGATGAAACCCAGTACTTGCAGGGTGTCCTGCCAGACCGTTTCCACGGCGCGCCCGATGCGGGTCAGCAGTTGCACGCTGACGCTGACTTCCGGCTCCTTGATCGGCACGCAGAAGTCGGTCAGCGAGCGATACACCGTTTGCAGCAGCGCGCGGTCAGCCTGGGAAATCGTGCAGTCGGGGTGTTCGGCGGATCTGCCGAGCCGTTCGGAACCGAGCAGTTCTACCAGCAGGGATGCGCCCGCGGTGTCGAGGGCGCCGAGGCTGTTGAGGTCGACCACGGTATTGGCGTCGTACTGGCCGTGGAGTTTTTCGGTCAGGTGCTTGAGGTCGGCGTAATGGGCAAGCGTCCAGTCCCCGGAAACCCGCAGACGGGCAGGGCTGATCGAGGTGTCCAGCTGGGCATTACCGCTCATTGAGCTGCTGATCATAAGCTCCGTGCTTGTTCGGCTAAATACGCTGGCATACGTAATAACACGAACCGGATTACTTTTCTTTGATCGCTGTGCTGTCGGTCACTTCGAAACGCAGCACGCCGATCACCTGACCGTCCTCGGTCAGCACCCGCACCTGCCACTTGCCCGCCGGGTTGCCGGGGAAGTTCTGCTTGTGCGTCCACGCCCGGTAGCCTTCCTTGCGCCCGCCGTGGATGTCGAGGGCGATGCGGTCGACTTCTTTGCCGTTGAACTGCCACACATGGTAGATCCGCTCATCCAGCCCGCGCGGCGCATTGATCGCGGTGTAGGCGTAGAGACCGCCGTTGCGGATCTGCTCGGCGCTGACCTGTTCGAGGCTGTCGCCCGGGGTGCGATCCTGCAACTGAGTGCTGATCGCCACGTCGGTCATCCACAGCGTCGCCGGCGGCACCCACGAGCGCAGGGTCCAGCCGACCGCGCCGATGCCGAAGGTGATGCACAGAATGGCCAACGCGTTGCGCACCGTGCGGATCGGGAAGATCGACGCCAGACTCGGGAACGACAACACCACCGCCGTGCCCAGCGCCCATTTGAAACTCTGCGCGGTGGTCAGGTGCATGATCACCGGCAGCGCAGTGAGCAGGGCGGCGAACAGGGTCAGGGTGTGCAGCGCGAGAAACGCCCAGCGCCGTGGCGCCAGCCATTTGTAGTAGAGCGGGTCGACAATCGAGATCAACGCGGCGATGCACAGCAACCCGGTGAAGATCAGTTGGCCGCTGTTCCAGGTGGTGGTGATGAAGAAGAACGGCAGGACGAAAAACAGGCTTTCCTGGTGGATCATCTGCGTTGCGTAACGCAGCAGCGGCTGGGGGATTTCCCGCTTGAAGATGCGCGTGAACAGGCCAGTGAGGGTGTTTTCCAGCATCAGCCAGATCCAGCTGAGCAGCATGATGATGGTGATCCAGCTCGCCAGCCCCTGCTGGCGGTCGACCAGAATGAAACTGCCGACCCCGGAGATGAAACCGCCAAGCGCAATGACCCCGGGATAGCGCTTCATCAGCTCGAGAATGCGCTGGATCAGGAGGGGGATTTTCGGCATGTGGGCGGTTCACGACTGAATAGGAAAAAACCTCGACAGAGTACCGTCCGCCGGGCGACGTGGCGAGGCTCGCGGTCAGTAAAATCACCACAGATCCCTGTGGGAGCGGGCTTGCTCGCGAAGGCGGTGTGTCATTCAGCAATGATGTCGACTGGCACGGCCCCTTCGCGAGCAAGCCCACTCCCACAGGTTCAGTGTTTGACTGGCTTACGGTGATGCAAGCGCCAACCCACCAGGATGAGTAGGACGACGCCCAGACCACCGGCAATCAGCCACAACACCTCATCATCACTGAGCAACGGCTTCTCGATCCGCAGATACCCCGGTTGCAACAGCAGCTCGCGCATGGCCTTGTTCGCCGTTTCCAGGGTCACGCCCTGCAGCTCGCGGGCCGGGTTGGCGAAGCGCCCGTCCTCGTAGTCGCCCAGCGCGCTCCAGTAATAGTCGGCCATGGCGCTGTTGCCTTGCACGGCCCAGGCCTGATGGGCGATGGCGGCCTGTTTGATCCGGGCGAAGGTGTCAGGGTCGAGACCGTGTTTCAGCAGATCGGCCTTGAGGTCTTCCAGCACCTGGCGGGCTTCGTCGAGGTCATCGCGATCCACATCAGCGTTTAGGCTCATGAACCCGACCCCGCCAAACACTTCACGCTCGGCCCACGGCCCGTAGGACAAGCCGTGGTTCAGACGGATCTGCCGGTACAGCGCCCAGTCGAGGTAGTCCTTGAGGATGTCGAAGGTCTCGCCGTACTGATCGTCGAGCATCGGCTCCGGCACCAGCCAGTGCAACTTGGCGCTGTCGCCGATGAAGCCGCGGGTGAGGGTGCGCTCATGGGCGGCGCTGGTGCGGATGTCCGGCAGCTCACGGTGCTCCGCCGGGTCCACCGCTTCGAGCGCGCCCCAGGTGCGTTCCAGATAGGCCGGCAGCAGTTTGTCGAGCTCGCCGACGACGATCAGGGTCATGTTGTTCGGCGCGTACCAGGTCTTGCGCACCTGCTCCAGTTGCGCCTGGGTCAGATGGCCGACTTCGGCGCGTTGCGGGCACTTCAGGCCCAGTTCCACCGCCAGTTGATTGCTCGCGGTGTGGCCCAGATCCTGGCGGTCAAGAAAGCGTTGCAGGCGCGTGTAATGGCCGCCGTCCTCACGCTCGACCACGCGTTTGGCGGCGTTGATCGCGTTGTCGTCGATGCGGGTCTGGGTCAACAGGTCGAGCAGCAGGTCGAGGACCTTGCGCTGGTTCTTCGCCGGGGCTTCGATGACGAACGTGGTGTCGGCGTTGCTGGTGAACGCATTCCACTCGCCGCCCAGCGCCTGCATGCGCTCCTCGAGACCGCCTTCGCCAGTGGCGTCGACGCCGCTGAACAGCAGATGCTCGAGCAGGTGCGGCAGCTCTTTTTCATCGCAATCGAAATCGTCGAGACCGACGCCCACCACCAGACGAATCGCCACATGCCCGCGCTCGGTGCCAGGCTTGAGCAGCAGCTGCAAACCGTTGGGCAGCGCGTAGCCTTCGACCTGAAAGCGATCAACGGCGAAGGCGGGCAGGGAACCGAGCAACAGACAGGCGAACAACAGGCAACGCATAACAGGCTTCCATACGGCTGATTTGGAGATCCGTGTCGTCAGTCAGGGCCCCATCGCTGGCAAGCCAGCTCCCACAAGGATTGGTGACATTCACAAAACCCTGTGGGAGCTGGCTTGCCAGCGAAGACGTCCTTGAGGCTGAACTCTGAGTTACTGACTGACCCCAGCCCCAGACGTTCAAGGCGAATGCGTAATGTCGGCAATATCATCCGCTTCCAGCGCCCCGGTATCTGCTGTTTCCAGCACCACATAAGCACTGCTGCAAAACAGCGAATTCAAGCGTTTCATATCCGCAATCAACTCCAGATGCAGGGAGCTGGTTTCCAGACTCTGCACGATCTTACGTTGCAAACGGCTGACATGCGCATGGGCCAAACGGCGTTCCTGTGCGCGGAAACGACGTTTCTCGCGTAGCAGTTGCCGAGCACTTTCCTTGTCGCCGCTGAGGAACACCGACAGGCCCAGGCGCAGGTTGGCGATCAGTTGCTGATGCAACCCGGCCAGCTCTTCCAGACCGTCCTCGGAGAACGAGCGACGTTGCGAAGTCTTCTGCTGCTGCACCTTGCGCAGCATGCGTTCGATCAGGTCGCTGGCCAGTTTCAGATTGATCGCCAACTCGATGGTCTCCGCCCAGCGCCGGCTGTCCTGCTCGCCAAGGTCCTCGCGGGGCATTTGCGCCAGATACAGCTTGATCGCGCTGTACAGCGCTTCGACGTCATCGGTCAGGCGGCGCATTTCCTGGGTGATGGCGGTCTGCTTGCCGCGCAGCACATCGAGCATCGCGTCGAGCATGTTGTCGATCAGGTCGCCCATGCGCAGGGTTTCGCGGGCGGCATTGGCCAGCGCCAGGCTCGGGGTGACCAGCGCCGTTGCATCGAGATGACGCGGCTTGGCGGTGCCGTTGACCTCCGCACGCTCCGGCAGCAGCCAGGCGCACAGGCGTGCCATCGGCGTTACGCTGGGCAGCAGGATCAGGCAGCGTGCGGTGTTGTAGAGCAGGTGGAAGCCGATGACCATTTCCTGCGGGCTGAAATCCAGGCCGTCCATCCAGTGCACCAGCGGATCGAGCACCGGAATGATCAGCAGCAGGCCGATCAGCTTGTACAACAGACTGCCCAGCGCCACTTGCCGCCCGGCGGCGTTCTGCATGCTGGTGCTCATGAACGCCAGCACGCCGCTGCCGATGTTGGCGCCGATCACCAGACCGATCGCCACCGGCAGGCTGATCACGCTGGCGCCAGCGAGCGTTGCGGTCAGCAGCACGGCAGCGAGGCTGGAATAGGAAATCATCGCGAACAACGCGCCGACCAGAGCGTCGAGGAGGAGGTCGCCGGTCAGCGAAGCGAAGATCACCTTCACTCCTTGGGCGTGGGTGATCGGCGCGGCGGCCTCGACGATCAGTTGCAGGGCGAGAATGATCAGCCCCAGACCGATGCTGACCCGGCCCATCTGCCCGAGCCGCGTCTGTTTGCGCGACAGAAAGAAAATCACCCCGAGGAAAATCAGCAGCGGCGACAGCCACGACAGGTCGAACGTCAGCACCCGCGCCATCAGCGCCGTACCGACGTCGGCGCCAAGCATGGTCGCCAGCGCCGGGGTCAACGCCATCAGGCCCTGGCCGACGAAGGAGGTCACGAGCATGGCCGTGGCGTTGCTGCTCTGCACCATCGCGGTCACGACGATGCCGGCGACGAACGCGAGCCAGCGTTTGGACATGTTCTGGCCGATCACATGGCGCAGATTGGTGCCGTACACCCGCAGGATGCCGGTCCGGACGATGTGCGTGCCCCAGATCAGCAGGGCCACGGCAGAAAGCAAATTGAGCAGGGTGAGCATGCAGACCCCCTGTAATGGCAGCGCCCCAGAGGGGCAAGTTGACGGTACCGCGCGGTTTCTACGTTTTTGATACTTAAGCTGTAGTTGGCTAACGGACTGGGCGCCAGCATTGCACAGCTAAAGTGCGGATTGAAACAAAAGTGTCATGAAAACAGGTTCATCCACTCCATCTGAAATCAACGCGGTCCCCTGTAGGAGTGAGCCTGCTCGCGATAGGGCCATCAACTTCAACATCGTTGCTGACTGACGGAACGGCGATCGCGAGCAGGCTCACTCCTACAGGTATTACGGCTGCCCCAGATTCTTCAGTACCCCTGAACAATTGTGGGAGCGAGCCTGCTCGCGAAAGCGCCGGGTCAGCCAACATTGTTGTCGACTGACACTCCGTCTTCGCGAGCAAGCCCGCTCCCACAGGTTTTTGTGTCAGATCTGGAGGGGATTAAACGCAGCGAACGGGTGGTCAACCGGGTGCTGCACAGCCTGTCCCCCTGCCGGAATGCAGAAACAATTGTGGGAGCGGGCTTGCTCGCGAAAGCGCTGGGTCAGCCGACATTGTTGTCGACTGACACTCCGTCTTCGCGAGCAGGCTCGCTCCCACAAGGGGTGTTGCGTGTTGCTGGACTACCGGGTTACTGCCCCGGCACGTCCTTGCGCAGTTTCACCGGATCTTGCTGCTGTTTCTTCCTGGCCATCGCGCCGCGCAGTTTGATGTTGATCGCTTCCACCGCCAGCGAGAACGCCATGGCGAAGTAGACGTAGCCTTTCGGCACATGCACGTCGAACGATTCGGCGATCAGTACGGTACCGACCACCAACAGGAACGACAGCGCCAGCATCTTCAGCGACGGGTGCTTGTCGATGAACTCGCTGATCTTGCCCGAGGCCGCCATCATCACCAGTACCGCGACGACAATCGCCGCGACCATCACCGGCACATGGGAAACCATGCCGACAGCGGTGATCACCGAGTCCAGCGAGAACACGATGTCGATGATCGCGATCTGGATGATCGTGTAGAGGAAGTTGCCGCCCTTGCCCGAAGGCTCGTCGCCACTTTCGTCTTCGCCTTCCAGCGCGTGGTACATCTCTTGCGAGCTCTTCCACAGCAGGAACATGCCACCGAAGAACAGGATCAGGTCACGCCCGGAAATGCCCTGGCCGAACACCACGAACAGGTCGGCGGTGAGGCGCATGACCCAGGTGATCGACAGCAGCAACAGGATCCGCGTGATCATCGCCAGGCCCAGGCCGAAGATCCGCGTGCGCTGCTGCATGTGCTTGGGCATGCGGCTGACCAGGATCGAAATCATGATGATGTTATCGATGCCCAGAACGATTTCCAGGGCGGTCAGGGTAAAGAAGGCAACCCAGATTTCGGGGTTGGTCAGCCAATCCATGTGTATTCCTTTGAGCGAGTGTTAAACCATGACGCCAGCAAGCAGCTGGCGTCATGGTGAGTGAGTGCCGTTACAACGTGCTGAACAGCGGGAAAGTCCCCAGCAGCAAGGCGGCCACCAGTATGCACAGGCAGACCAGCACTGCCCACTTCAGGGTGAAACGCTGGTGATCACCGAACTCGATACCGGCCAGCGCCACCAGCAGGTACGTCGACGGCACAAGCGGACTGAGCAAGTGGACGGGCTGACCGACGATCGAGGCACGGGCCATTTCCACCGCGGTGATGCCGTAATGGCTGGCCGCTTCGGAGAGCACCGGCAACACGCCGTAGTAGAACGCGTCGTTCGACATGAAGAAGGTGAACGGCATGCTCACCAGCGCCGTGATCACCGCCAGGTACGGCCCGAGGAAGTCCGGAATCACTGCCAGCAGACTTTTCGACATGGCGTCGACCATGCCGGTTCCGGACAGGATACCGGTGAAGATACCCGCAGCGAAAATCAGACTGACCACCGACAGCACGCTGCCGGCGTGGGCCGCAACGCGATCCTTCTGCATTTGCAGGCATGGGTAGTTGACGATCATCGCGATGCTGAACGCCACCATGAACAGCACCGGCAGCGGCAGCAGGCCGGCGATCAGCGTGCACATCAGCGCCAGGGTCAGCAGGCCGTTGAACCAGATCAGCTTCGGGCGGCGGGCATCGGGGAACTGCGACACGCTGATTTCACTGTGATCGATTTCGTCGCCGATCAGGTGCAGTTCGCCCAGACGCGCACGCTCACGTTTGCCGTAGAAGTAGGCAATGATCAGGATCGCCACCACACCGGCGGCCATCGCCGGGATCATCGGCACAAAGATGTCCGACGGGTCCACATGCAGCGCACTGGCGGCACGAGCGGTCGGGCCGCCCCACGGGGTCATGTTCATTACGCCGCCGGCGAGGATGATCAGACCGGCCATGATCCGCGGGCTCATGCCGATGCGGCTGTACAGCGGCAGCATGGCGGCCACGCAGATCATGTAAGTGGTCGCGCCATCACCATCGAGGGAAACGACGAGCGCCAGCACGGCGGTACCGACCGAAACTTTCAACGGGTCGCCCTTGACCAGTTTGAGGATCTTGCGCACGGCCGGGTCGAACAGGCCGGAGTCGATCATCAAGGCGAAGTACAGAATGGCGAACATCAGCATCACGCCGGTCGGCGCAAGCTTGGTAATACCTTCGAGCATCATCGGGCCGATCTTCGGCGCGAAACCACCGAACAGGGCGAACAGGATCGGGATGATGATCAGGGCGATCAGCGCAGACAGGCGCTTGGTCATGATCAGGAACATGAACGTGATGACCATGGCAAAGCCAAGGAAAGTCAGCATGGGAATACTCCAGGCGTAGCGCGGCTAATTGAGTGAGCGGATCGGAGGGGATCAGCGCAGAACGGGAAGCACGAGACGCACGGGCGGAGTTTCAGCGAGAAGGCGGGCTACAGAGGACATCAGAATCACCATTGTTGTTGTTAATTGGGCCTGGCGTGCGAGCGATCACACGCGTTGGCCAACCGGTCTGTTGCCGGTAGTGGCGGCGATCCTAATCGGGCAACCTTTCAGCTACCTTTCGCTGACGAAAGCTTCGGGCGAATGGCCAACCGGCCGTCGGATGCGACTAGAGTCAATCATTTCGGGGACGAGAGGGCAGGAGCATGGGTGAAATGCACAGCGGCGGCTGCCACTGCGGACACATCCGTTATCAGTTCAGCGGGCCATTGCAGGACATCGCCCACTGCCACTGCTCGATCTGCCGCAAGGTCAGTGGCGGGATCGTGATCACATGGATCACGCTGCCGGCGGCGAACTTCCAGTGGCTCGCCGCCACGCCCTCGCGCTATGACTCGTCGAGCAGTTGCGCGCGGTATTTCTGCCCGCGTTGTGGCGCGCAGCTGGCGCTGGTGACGCAGCTCAGCCCTGAGAGTATTGACCTGACCATCGCCACGCTGGATCACCCGGAGCTGGCGCCGGCCGAGCGGCATATCTGGACCGACAGCCAATTGCCCTGGCTGCACCTGGACGAACATCTGCCAGGCGAGCCTGAAGAAACTCTGTAGGCAAAAGCCTGATCAAAAAATAGACAGATCCAGCGGCCGCATCGCGCCCATCCAGATCGCATGCTCGGTGTGATCGAGCAGATCGTCGCCGGTATCCGGGTGGAGGAACACCACCAGGCCCTTGCGATTGAGCGCCAGCCACGGCAGCACCTCGCCGATCAGCTCCGGGCCGAAAGCCAGTTGGCAGCTCCAGTCCGGGTGCGGACCGACCGGGCGCTCATGGACGCGGCCCATCTTCAATGGAAACAACTGCGCCGCCTGTTCACACAAGGCGCGCGCCTGATCGATGGTGTCGGCGTCGAAATAGACGTGGGCGTGATAGCCATTGATTGCTTGCATCGGAAAGCCTCTGAATCGGTTCGAACCCTCGGTGCAGGCTGCATGTCACACGCCATACAAGGGACAACAAAAAGGATTCAGCCATGAAGAATGCCGAAACCCCAATGGTAAAAGTGGTGCTCTATGGTGCCATGGCCAGCCTGGGTGCTGCGTTGATGGCTGAATTGCTGCGACGGCAGCACGAAGTCATCGCGATTCTCGACGATTTGAACGTACTCGCGCCACGGCCCGGCCTGCGCACCAAAAGCGGCGATCTGTTCGATGCCGAGCGAGTCAAGCAAAGCGTAGCGGGCAGCTCGGCGGTGATCTGTCTGCTTGATGCACCGGGGTTGCCATTCAGCAGCGATCATGTGGAAAGGTCCGTGGTGCTCGGCCCGGTGGAACAGGTGCTGGCAGTCGATGCATTGGTCGACGGCCTGCAAGCGGCCAATGTTTCACGGCTGTTTCTGGTGGGGAATTTTGCCGTGCTTGACGAACCGGAGCTGGATGACGGACTGCAACGCCACGCCGCCGAAGAAATCCGCGAGGCCCTGCAAAGCAGTCCGCTGCAGTGGACACTGGTGAATGCGCCGCACGGGGTGGCGGGGCTGACCATCGAGCATTTCAGCCAGGTCGGCGGCAATCTCGAGCCGGGGCTGGCGGAGCCGCTGGAACGGCTGAACCGGGTCGCGGTGGGGATTGCCGATGAGCTGCGGTTGAATCTGCATGTGGGGCAGCATGTGAATTTTGTCGCGACGTCGGGTATGTAAGTCGGGTATGTAAAAAGATCGCAGCCTTCGGCAGCTCCTACATTTGGAATGCGGCTGCGATCTTTTGCTGCTTACACCGCAATCGACGGCAGCGCCACCCCGGCGAGGGATTCGGCACTGCTGGCCTGCTCGGCCATCAACCATTCGACAAACTGCTGAATCAACGCGCCCCGGCGTTTGCGTTGCGGCAGCACCACGTAATACCCCAGACGCGACAACGTGGTCTCGGCAATCGGCCGACAGAGCAAGCCTTGGCTCAGCAAGTTATCCACAAGGTGGCGCCAGCCGATGGCTACGCCCTGACTGCCAATCGCCGCTTGAATCAACAGCGTGTAATTGTCGAAACGCAATTGCCCCGGTGCTGGCGGGGTGCTGATGCCCAATTCGCGAAACAGCCCGCTCCAGTCAAACCAGTTGCTGCTGTTTTCCCCGCGCAGATGCAGCAGCGGCAACTCCAGCAACGCTTGGGCAGGCAAGGGTAGGGCGCGCTCCTTGAGCAGTTGCGGGCTGCACACCGGAAACACTTCTTCGCTGAATAGCCAATGGCTCTCGCCCTGCTTGAAACGCCCATCACCGAACAACACCGCAACATCAATGTCGGTGCGCAGCATGTTGTGGTTGCGCTCGCTGGTGACCAGGCTGACATCGACGTTCGGGTTGGCTTCGTGGAAGCGGTGCAGGCGCGGCATCAGCCAGTAGGCGGCGAAGGCGAAGTCGGTGGCGACCTGCAACACCTCATGTTGTTGCTGCGTGCTGATCGCGCTCAATCCTGCGTCGATATTCTGCAAACCGAGCTGAACCTGCTCGAACAGGATCGTCCCGCCCTCGGTCAGTTCGATGCCGCGGTAAATCCGGTCAAACAGCCGCGCGCCCAGTTGTTCTTCCAAACGCTTGATCTGCTGGCTGATCGCCGGCTGCGTGGTGCCCAGCTCCACCGCCGCCGCGGTAAAGCTGCGATGGCGCGCCGCCGCCTCGAAGGCGCGCAACAGGTCGAGGGACAGATTGCCGAGGGCTTCATACATAAGCTGTGCTTATCCTAGTCATTGTCCGGCGCGGGCTTTACCAGACAGAACATGGACTCCATGCTCGATCGCAGCAATGTCGCATAAATATTCACTATGGAATGCCGCGATCACATGAAGCGCAAGAACATTCTCTTCATCATGGCCGATCAAATGGCCGCGCCAATGCTGCCGATCTACGGCCCGTCGCCGATCAAACTGCCGAATCTTTCGCGCCTCGCCGCTCAGGGCGTGGTGTTCGATGCCGCGTACTGCAACAGCCCGTTGTGCGCGCCGTCGCGCTTCACCCTGGTCAGCGGCCAGCTGCCGAGCAAGATTGGCGCCTACGACAACGCCGCCGATTTCCCCGCTGACATTCCGACCTACGCCCATTACCTGCGCCGCCTCGGCTACCGCACCGCGCTGTCGGGCAAGATGCATTTCTGCGGCCCGGATCAATTGCACGGCTACGAAGAGCGCCTGACCAGCGACATTTACCCGGCCGATTACGGCTGGGCGGTGAACTGGGACGAGCCGGAGGTGCGCCCGAGCTGGTATCACAACATGTCGTCGGTGCTCCAGGCCGGGCCGTGCGTGCGCACCAACCAGCTCGACTTCGATGAAGAGGTGGTGTTCAAGGCACAGCAATACCTGTTCGACCACATTCGCGAGGACGGCGACCAGCCGTTCTGCCTGACCGTGTCGATGACTCACCCACACGACCCGTACACGATTCCCAAGGCGTTCTGGGATTTGTATGACGATGGCGACATCCCGTTGCCGACCACCCCGGAGCAAGATTCCCTCGATCCACACTCGCAACGCCTGCTCAAGGTCTACGACCTGTGGGACAAACCGCTGCCTGTGGATAAGATCCGAGATGCACGCCGTGCTTACTTCGGCGCGTGCAGCTATATCGATGCCAACGTCGGCAAACTCCTGCAAACCCTCGAAGATACCGGGCTGATCGACGACACCATCATTGTGTTCTCCGGCGACCACGGCGACATGCTTGGCGAGAAAGGCCTCTGGTACAAAATGCACTGGTTCGAGATGGCCGCCCGAGTGCCGCTGTTGATCAGCGCTCCGGGGCAGTTCGCTGCCGGCCGGGTCAGCGCTGCGGTGTCCACTGCCGACCTGGTGCCGACCTTTGTCGAACTGGCTGGCGGCAGCCTGGAGCTGAACTTGCCGCTGGACGGCCGCTCGCTACTGACGCATCTGCAAGGGCAGGGCGGGCATGACGAAGTGTTCGGCGAATACATGGCGGAAGGCACGGTCAGCCCGCTGATGATGATCCGGCGCGGCGCCTACAAATTTATCTACAGTGAAAGCGACCCGTGCCTACTCTTCGATGTGCACAACGATCCGCGTGAACTCGAAGAACTCAGCCAGTCAGCGCAACATCGCCGGCTGTTCGACGATTTTCTCGCCGAAGCGCGGGCCAAGTGGGACATCCCGGCGATTCACCGCGAGGTGCTCGCCAGCCAGCGTCGCCGCCGATTTGTTGCCGATGCCCTGACCATCGGCAAGCTGAAGAGCTGGGATCACCAGCCGCTGGTGGACGCCAGTCAGCAGTACATGCGCAACCACATCGACCTCGACGATCTGGAGCGCAAGGCCCGTTATCCACAACCCTGCCAAAACCAATAATGTTAAGGGGAAGTCCATGCGCAAGTTATCCACAGCACTGACAATTGGCCTGCTGGCACTGGGCAGCGCTTCGGCATTTGCCGAGCAAAGCTGCGAAACGGTGAAGATGGCCGACCCGGGGTGGAGCGACATCGCCGCGACCAACGCCATCGCCGGGTTTCTGCTGGACGGCATGGGTTACAAAGCCAAGGTCGACACCCTCGCGGTGCCGATCACCTTCGGTGGTTTGAAGGACGGTCAGGTGGATGTATTTCTCGGCAACTGGATGCCGGCGCAGCAGGGCTTCTACGACAAGTTCGTCGCTACCGGTGACGTCACGCAACTGGCGAAGAACCTCGACGGCACCGAGTTCACCCTGGCGGTGCCCGACTACGTGTGGGACGCCGGCGTGCATGACTTTGCCGACCTGAACAAATACGCCGACAAGTTCGACAAGAAGATCTACGGCATCGGCTCCGGTGCGCCCGCGAACATCTCGCTGCAGGAAATCATCAAGAAGAACGACTTCGACCTCGGCCAGTGGAAGCTGATCGAATCCAGCGAACAGGCGATGCTCGCCGAAGTGTCGCGGGCAGTGAAGAAGCAGAAATTCGTCACCTTCCTCGGCTGGACCCCGCACCCGATGAACGTGCAGTTGAAGATGCATTACCTCAAGGGCGGCGAGAAGTATTTCGGCGACACCGGCAGCGTCTACACCCTGACTCGCAAGGGCTACGCCGAGGCCTGCCCGAATGTGGGCAAGTTGCTGACCAACCTGGCGTTCACCCAGGACATGGAAAACAGCATCATGGCCGAGGTGGTGAACAAGAAAGTCAGCAATGCCGATGCGGTGAAGGCCTGGATCAAGGCCAATCCGGCGGTGCTGGACAAGTGGCTGGAGGGGGTGAAGACCGTCGATGGCAAGGATGCGTTGCCTGCGGTAAAGGCCAAGCTCTGACGCTTTCTTGTGGCGAGGGAGCTTGCTCCCGCTGGAGTGCGCAGCGCTCCCAATCGGGCTGACTGGGTATTCGCAGACAAACCGGGCAGTCTGGTTTGCGACTGCTTCGCAGCCGAGCGGGAGCAAGCTCCCTCACCACAGTGATTGGCGCGTCCTGATAACCTTGCATAAACCCACACACCGCGAGGACCCATGGCCCTGCCCAGTCGCCACTCACTCTTCCCTTTCCTGACCTGGCTGCCCCGGCAAACCCGCGCCAGCGTCGGCCGGGATCTGGTCGTTGGCCTGAGCGGTGCGATTCTCGCGTTGCCGCAGTCGATCGCCTACGCGCTGATCGCCGGCCTGCCGCCGGAGTATGGTCTTTACGCCGCGATCATCCCGGTGCTGATTGCCTGTCTGTGGGGTTCGTCGTGGCACCTGATCTGCGGCCCGACTGCAGCGATTTCGATTGTGCTGTATGCCAGTGTCAGTCCCTTGGCCGTGCCGGCGTCGCAGGACTACATCACGCTGATTCTGCTGCTGAGCTTTCTTGCGGGAATTTTCCAGTGGCTGCTCGGCCTGCTGCGCTTCGGCGCGCTGGTGAATTTCGTCTCGCATTCGGTGGTGCTCGGCTTCACCCTCGGCGCGGCAGTGGTGATTGCCATCGGCCAGTTGCCGAATCTGCTGGGGCTGGATCTGCCGGCGAAAGCCACGGCGCTGGCCAGCTTGATGGACCTGCTGCAGCACCTGCGGGCTGTGGATAAACCTTCACTGATATTGGGCGTGGCCACGGTGCTGGTCGGTTTTGTGCTCAAACAACTGCTGCCGCGCTGGCCGACCCTGTTGATAACCCTGGTGCTGGGCAGTGCGGTGGTGTGGTTGTGGCCGTCGATGTTCGGCCATGTGCATCGGGTCAGCGCCTTTGTCGGGCGCTTGCCGCCGTTCAGTGCGCTGCCGCTGGATCTCGATCTGGTCCTGCGTTTGCTACCGAGCGCCGTGGCGGTGGGCATGCTCGGGCTGGTCACCAGCCTGTCGATTGCCCGTTCGATTGCCGCGCGCTCCCAGCAGTTGCTTGATGCCAATCAGGAAGTCCGTGCGCAGGGTTTGTCGAACATCGTCGGGGCGTTCTTTTCAGGCTCGTTGTCCGCCGGCTCGTTCACCCGTTCCGGCCTGAGTTACGAGGCCGGTGCCTGCTCGCCGCTGGCCGGGGTGTTTTCGGCGATCTGGGTCGCGCTGTTCGCGATTTTTGGCGCCGGGCTGATTTCGCACATCCCCATTCCGGCGATGGCCGGAAGCATTCTGCTGATCG
Organism: Pseudomonas sp. NPDC087803; assembly: GCF_044742995.1. NCBI lineage: Bacteria > Pseudomonadati > Pseudomonadota > Gammaproteobacteria > Pseudomonadales > Pseudomonadaceae > Pseudomonas > Pseudomonas sp. NPDC087803. The sequence continues at coordinate 14,068 of NZ_JBIUVO010000012.1, read as the reverse complement.
CCTGGGGGCTGGTGGATCATCGCGGGATTCGTTCGTTGCTGCGGGTCAGCCGCGCCGAGTTCGTGGTCATGGCGCTGACCTGTCTCGCTACCCTGCTGCTGGAATTGCAGACGGCGATTTACGCCGGGGTGTTGGCCTCGCTGTTCTTCTACCTCAAGCGCACCTCGCAACCGCGGGTGCAGCATTGGCGCGACGGCGAGGAGGACGTGCTGCGGGTCGGCGGCTCGATCTTCTTCGGCGCCAGCCATTACCTGCAAGTGCGCCTGCAACGGTTGCACGGTACGCGGGTGGTGATCGAGGCGCAGCAGATCAACTTCATCGATTATTCGGGGGTGGAGATGCTGCATCAGGAGGCGCGGCGCCTGCTGCGTCAGGATCGCAGCCTGACCCTGCGCCGGGCGCGGCCGCAGGTGGTGGAAGAACTGAGGAAGTTGGAAGGGCCGGAGAAATGCCCGATCCGGTTTGAGGATTGATCCAACAAACACCGCATACCTCTGTAGGAGTGAGCCTGCTCGCGATAGCGGAGTATCAGTTGAAACATTTGTCTCTGACACTCCGCTATCGCGAGCAGGCTCACTCCTACAAGGGTTACTGCGCTAGTTGGCGGCGCAGTTCGGCGAGCACCGGCGCCGTATCCGGACGCACCCCGCGCCACAGGAAAAACGCCTCGGCAGCCTGCTCAGCCAGCATCCCCAGACCATCCATCGACACCGCCGCGCCATGCTCACTGGCCCAACGGCAGAACGCAGTCGGCTCCTTGCCGTACATCATGTCGTAGCACAGGGTCTGGCCCGAATCGATCAGGCTCCGCGCAATCGGCGGCACGTCGCCGGTGAGACTGGCGGAGGTTGCGTTGATGATCACGTCCACCGGCTCCTGCAACCAGTCGAACCCACTGGCCGACACCGGCCCCAGATCACAGAACAACTCGGCCAGCAGCTCGGCCTTGTCCACCGTGCGGTTGGCGATGATCACCGACGCCGGCTTCTCGGCCAGCAACGGCTCCAGCGCGCCACGCACCGCGCCGCCAGCGCCGAGCAGCAGGATGCGTTTGCCGGTCAGGCTGAACCCGGCATTCACCGTCAAGTCGCGCACCAGTCCGGCACCGTCGGTGTTGTCACCGAGCAACGAGCCGTCGGCCAGTTTGCTCAGGGTGTTCACCGCACCGGCCCGCTGTGCCCGGGCGGTCAGGCTGTTCGCCAGACGGTAGGCCTCTTCCTTGAACGGCACCGTGACGTTGGCGCCGCGACCGTCCTGGAAGAACGCCATGGCGCAGCCAGTAAAGTCGTCGAGTGGCGCCAGCAGGGTGCTGTAGTCGAGGCGCTGACCGGTCTGCTCGGCGAACAGTTTGTGAATCATCGGCGACTTGCTGTGGCCGATTGGGTTACCGAAAACGACGTAACGATCCATCAGCAGTCCTCAGGCCTGGGCCAACCAGTCGCGGTCTTGCAGGAAGTAGTCGGTCAGGCGTGCTTCTTCGCTGCCGGGTTCGGCCTTGAAGTCATAGGCCCAGCGCACTTGCGGCGGCAACGACATAAGGATCGACTCGGTACGTCCGCCCGATTGCAGGCCGAACAGCGTGCCACGGTCGTAGACCAGGTTGAACTCAACGTAACGGCCACGGCGGAATTCCTGGAATTCGCGCTGCTGTGCGGTGAACGCATCGTTCTTGCGGCGCTGCACGATGGGCAGGTAGGCGTCGATGTAGGCATCACCGATGGCGCGCATGAAGGCGAAACTGGTGTCGAAGTCCCACTCGTTCAGGTCATCGAAAAACAGACCGCCGATGCCACGCGGTTCGTGGCGATGCTTGATGTGGAAATAGGTGTCGCACCACGCCTTGTAGCGCGGGTAGACGTCCGCACCGAACGGCGCGCAGGCCTGCTCGGCGACGCGGTGCCAGTGGATGCAGTCTTCTTCGTTGCCGTAATACGGGGTCAGGTCGAAGCCGCCGCCGAACCACCAGACCGGCTCTTCACCTTCCTTCTCGGCGATGAAAAAGCGCACGTTGGCGTGGGACGTCGGCACATGCGGGTTGTGCGGGTGAATCACCAGCGACACGCCGAGAGCTTCAAAGCCGCGACCTGCCAGTTCCGGACGGTGGGCGCTGGCCGACGGCGGCAGACCGCTGCCGAACACGTGGGAAAAGTTGACACCGCCCTTTTCGATCAGCGTACCGTTCTCGATCACGCGGGTACGACCGCCACCGCCGGCAGGCCGGGTCCAGGCGTCTTCGACGAAGCGCGTGCCGCCGTCTTCGGTTTCCAGCGCCGCGCAGATGCGGTCTTGCAGGTCGAGCAGATAGGCCTTTACGGCATCGGTGCGGGTCGTCATGGCTTCACCTTGAATCAGGGGCATCACTACGCGGCGCCCCGCAGGCGGGGGTGGCGCAAATGGGCGCGTAGCATAACACCGCAGGCGCGCGCGCCGCAGTTGACGAAGATCAAGCATGGGAGTTGGATAGGGGGCTTACAAAAGACCCAAGGAGAGCAGGCAGATGGCAAAGCGTATCCAGTTCCGCGCCCACGGCGGTCCCGAAGTACTCGAGTTGGTTGACTACGAACCCGCCGCGCCCGGCCCGAATCAGGTGCGGGTGGCAAACAAGGCGATCGGCCTGAACTTCATCGACACCTATTTCCGCAGCGGTCTGTATGCCCCGCCAGCCTTGCCGTCCGGCCTGGGCGCGGAAGGCGCCGGCATCGTCGATGCGGTGGGCAGCGACGTCACCCGGTTCAAGGTCGGTGATCGCGTGGCGTATGGCAGCGGGCCGTTGGGTGCCTACAGTGAGTTGCACGTGCTGCCCGAAGCCAATCTGGTGAAACTGCCGGACGAAATCAGCTTCGAAACCGCCGCCGGGGTGATGCTCAAGGGCCTGACCGTGCAGTACCTGCTGCGCCAGACCTATGAACTCAAGGGTGGCGAAACCATTCTGTTCCACGCCGCTGCCGGGGGGGTCGGCTCGCTGGCCTGCCAATGGGCCAAGGCCCTGGGCGTGAAACTGATCGGTACCGTCAGTTCGAAGGAGAAAGCCGAACTGGCCAAGGCCAACGGTGCCTGGGCAACCATCGATTACAGCCACGAGAACGTGGCAGAGCGGGTGCTGGAGCTGACCGACGGCAAAAAAGTCCCGGTGGTGTACGACGGCGTCGGCAAAGACACCTGGCTGACCTCGCTCGACAGCATCTCGCCGCGCGGACTTCTGGTGAGCTTTGGCAACGCCTCCGGTGCGGTGGACGGGGTCAATCTGGGGATTCTCTCGGCCAAGGGCTCGCTGTACGTGACCCGGCCAACCCTGGCGACCTACGCCAACAACGCCGAAAACCTGCAGCGCATGGCCGACGAGCTGTTCGAGATGATCATCAGCGGCAAGATCAAGGTGGACATCAGCCAGCGTTATCCACTGGCTGACGCGGCGAAGGCGCAAACCGAACTCTCGGCGCGGCGCACCACCGGTTCGACCATCCTGCTGCCCTGAAGCAGCCTTCGGCGCCTTGTCAGCCACGGTTGCAAAACCATGGCTGACAAGGCAGTTCAAACCCATTCAGAACCTCGACGGATGACACGCCAACGGTTTTTGCACCAGGTGGCCAACCGTGGCGTGATCCGGCTGTTGAACCGCCGCAAGGATTTGCCGCCACTCGGCTGACAGCACCCAGTAATCGCCGCGTGCGCGCTGGTCGATGTGCAGGGCATTGGACGCGATCGGCATCAGGCCGAAGCGCTGGAAAAAGCGCAACTGTTGCGTTCTGCACAACGCGGTCACCCCCTGATAGCCGCGTTTTATCGCCCACTCGGCAGCGGCCGCCAGCAGACCGTTGACCGCGATGGGCAACTGATTGGGCGTGTACGAGATCAGGCGGCTGAATTCGACATGGCGCGACAGCGCCACCGTGGGCGAAACGTGTTGCTGCGCCAGCGATACCCATTCGAACGGTGTCGGAGTCGCCCTCAATACCGCCAACAGTTGATCGTGTCGATACAGCAGAAAGTGGGTACTGCGCGCCTTTATCGCCAGTTTGCTTTCGAGCATCCGCGCCCGTGAAGTCAGCATGTAATGCTGCAGCCGAAGCCGAAATTGCCGATCAACAAACCGGTCGAACTCCTGGGTATCCGCCCCCGCTTCAAGCATCACGATGCGACAACCCTCATGGTGACTCTTCAACGTCACCTGAAGCGTCTGCAGGTAATCCGTGAGTTGCAAATTCGTAGTGTCCATTCTTTCTCCGCAGACCTTAACTTATCGAAGTGTTTCGAGTGCAGGGAAAGGATGGTTGCTTTTGGCAATTCCGCCACGCCAGAAAGTCTGATAATCAGGTGGGAAAAGTCAATGAATCCGGGGGCTTGGCGACTTTTCCGACACAAGGAAAAGCGTCATTGCAGGATAAATCGCAGACACGCGTAGTCCTCCTCGCCATCAAGGCGAGGAAGACTCACGGTAAAGGTTTTCGACGCAGGATCAGTCGGGACGGATGACCTTGCCGGTTGCCAGATCACGGATCACGCTGGGGTTCTTGCGCCCACCCAGTTGCCCGCCGAGGATCAGATCGATCTGCCCACGGAAATACTGCTCGACGCGCAGCCGCGTGCGCGCCGCCGGCCGCCCCTGCGGGTTGGCCGAGGTCGAGATCAACGGCCCGACCATCGAGCACAGATCCCGCACCTGCGGATGATCGCTGACCCGCAGCGCCACGGTGTCATGCACGCCTGTCACCCATTCCGGCAACAGGTTCTGATGCGGCACCAGCCAGGTGTTCGGCCCCGGCCAGGTACTGGCCATGCGGTCGAGCCACTCTTGCGGGAAGTCTTCGAACAGGAAGTCGAACTGGCGAATGTTGTCGGCGATCAGGATCAGGCCTTTGTCCACCGAACGGTTCTTGATCGCCAGCAGCCGATCCACTGCCTCTTCGTTCCACGGGTCGCAACCCAGCCCCCAGACGGCTTCGGTTGGATAGGCAATCACCGCCCCGGCGCGAATTTCTCGTGCGGCTTGTTGCACACGCCAACTGTTGACCATGAAAAAACTCTCCGCAAACAGGTTTTGCGCAGTTTACCGATCTTCCCCGTAAAACCTAGCGTGTCCTCGCCAGCCAGCGACCGTTTTCACACACTGCGCGACCGTCCATTTCCAGTTCGGTCAGGGCTGCAAGGACTTTGGGCAAGGCCCAGCCGCTGCTGTCGACCAAGGCTTCGCTGGTGTGCGGCGCGGCGTGCAGCAGGGCGAGCAACGGATGCCCGGCATCCGGCGGGTCTGTGGATAACGGCAAATGCTGCCAGCCACGCAGGGCTTCGAGGATGTGTTCGATGGTTTCCACCAACACCGCACCGTCGCGGATCAGTTGATGGCAGCCGCGCGCACCGGGATGATGGATCGAGCCGGGAATCGCGTACACCTCACGGCCCTGCTCCGCCGCCAGCCTGGCAGTGATCAGTGAACCACTGGCGACACTCGCCTCGACCACCAGCACGCCGAGGGACAATCCGCTGATGATCCGGTTGCGCCTGGGGAAGTTGCTCGCGGTCGGACCGGCGTCGAGCGGAAACTCCGAAAGCACCGCGCTGCCGGAGGCAATCATCGCCTCGGCCAGTCGACGATTACGCTGTGGATAAAAATTTTCCAGACCGGTGCCGAGGACACCGACGGTTTGCCCACCGACGTCCAGCGCCGCCTGATGTGCCGCCGCATCAATACCCAGCGCCAGCCCACTGGTGATGATAAAACCGGCTCCGGCCAGACTGCGGGAAAACGCCGCAGCGGTGTCCATCCCCGGACGTGAAGCACGGCGACTGCCGACCATCGCCAGTTGCGGTTTTTCCAGAATCAGCGGATCGCCGGCGGCGAACAACAGCGGTGGTGGGTCAGGGATCTGCGCCAGCAGCGCCGGGTAATCCGCCTGGTCCAACATCAACAGATGCTGGCCGGGCCGCTCTAGCCAGCGCAATGCATGGCTGGCGCCGTCGCGCACTTGCGGGCTGCGCCGGGCTTCGGCCGCCGCCGCCGGCAAACCCAGCGCACGCCAGGCACTGGCCGGCGCACTGATGGCTTTTGACGCCGAGCCGAAGGCTTCAAGCAATTTGGCAAAACGTCTCGGGCCGATTTCCGGCAATCGGTGCAGGCGCAAACGCGCTTCCAGTTCCGCAGGGGAAACCGGCGTACAGGCAGACAGCATCGTGGATCATCCTTGATCGTTATAAGTCCCGAACCATTCGGAACAAGCTGTGGATAACTCTGTTGGTAACTTGTTAAGCCTGCTAAGGATTTCGCACCTTGTCGAGCACCGCCAGCGAGCGCGATGCGTTGAGTACCAGGCCGTAACTGAGTTTGTCGTAGGTGCGGAATACCATCAGCAACCCGGCCCGTTCGTCAGGAATTTTCAGTGGCTGGCCGGTGATCCGATCGCGCACGGTTTCCCCGGTTTTCATCACCACCAGCACATTGCCTTCGGCGAGGCCGTCGCGCTTGCCCTTGTTCAGGGTCACCACGTCCATCACGCCGATCTGCGTGACGCCGCGCGGCACGTCGATGATCAGGCCATTGATGCTGGTGCTCGGCGCGCTGGGCATGAAGGTTGAATTGATCGAGCGCTCTTCGCCGCTGAACAGTCGGTCGCCCAGGCGCACTTCCTGGGTGGTGCGTTGCAGGGCGAGGGTGGCGACATCACCCTCGGTGGCGACGATTTCACCGCCGCCGATATCGTCGGCGTTGATCCCGAGAAATTCCTTGGTCTGCGGATCGGTGTAGACCTTGCCCTGACGGAAGATGCCGTACACCGGCTGATTCGGGTCGAAGTGGCCACGGGCGAAGATCCGGTCGCCGGTGCCACTGAGTACGCGCTCGGCGTCACCGGCGACGATGTACGGCGCCTTGTCGAAGTCCTCGACCTTGTCGACGATGCGGTTGCTCAGCAGAAAGCTGTTGATCGATTTCAGCGGAATGCTCGGGATTGCCTCGGCCACCGGGCTGGTGCGGATGCGTGGCGACAGCTTGATGGTGCCCCGTGACTCGCCGCGACTGAGGGTCAGTTGCGGCTGGCCGTTGACGTAACTGAGCGTCAGCGTGTCGCCGGGGTAGATCAGGTTGGGGTTTTCAATTTGCGGATTGGCCCGCCACAGCTGTGGCCAGTGCCAGGGCTCGCGCAGGTATTTGCCGGAAATGTCCCAGAGTGTGTCTCCCGAAACCACCGTGTATTGCTGTGGAAAACCATCCCTGAGTTGCACTTGCCCTTGTGCTGCCGCGGCCGAAGCCAGAAGCAGCAGGGCGAGTAGTGTTTTCCTCATGCAGCGAATCCCTTTATCATGTGCGTTCGCGTGAACCGTCAGAGCCCCCGTGGCTCGCTACTGCAAATTGCATTAGCTACGCTTCACAACGGTAGCCTGCATCTTCGGACCTGCCAGGCCATCGACCCGACTTTACTCAATACGTGCAGCAATCAGCCTATGGCCATTTTAAACATCCTCGAATTCCCGGACCCGCGTCTGCGTACTATCGCCAAGCCTGTGGCTGTAGTGGACGACGAAGTGCGTCAGTTGGTCGATGACATGTTTGAAACAATGTATGAAGCGCCGGGCATCGGCCTCGCCGCGACCCAGGTCAACGTGCACAAACGTATCGTCGTGATGGACCTTTCCGAAGACCGCACCGAACCCCGGGTGTTCATCAACCCCGAGTTCGAATCGCTGACCGACGAGATGGATCAGTACCAGGAAGGCTGCCTCTCGGTGCCGGGCTTCTACGAAAACGTCGACCGCCCGCAGAAGGTCAGAATCAAGGCGCTGGACCGCGATGGCCAGCCTTACGAACTGATCGCCGAAGGCCTGCTCGCGGTGTGCATCCAGCACGAATGCGACCACCTCAACGGCAAGTTGTTCGTCGATTACCTGTCCACGCTCAAACGCGACCGGATCAAGAAGAAACTGGAAAAGCTGCATCGCCAGAACGCTTGATGCCCCTCTTCAAAGGCTTGCTGCGGCAAGCCTTTTTCTTTTTATGAGACTCCCTTCATGACTGAGCCACTGCGCATCGTTTTTGCCGGTACCCCGGAATTTGCCGCCGAACACCTCAAGGCCCTGCTGAACAGCCCTTACGAGATCGTTGCGGTGTATACCCAACCGGATCGTCCGGCCGGTCGGGGGCAAAAACTGATGCCGAGCCCGGTCAAACAGTTGGCCCTGGAAAATAATATCCAGGTGTTGCAGCCGCCGACCCTGCGCAACGCTGACGCTCAAGCCGAGCTGGCCGCGCTGAAACCGGACTTGCTGGTGGTGGTCGCCTACGGCCTGATCCTGCCGCAAGCGGTGCTGGATATTCCGCGTCTGGGCTGCATCAACAGCCACGCCTCCCTGCTGCCACGCTGGCGCGGTGCGGCGCCGATCCAGCGCGCCGTGGAACACGGTGATGCCGAAAGCGGCGTGACCGTGATGCGCATGGAAGCCGGCCTCGACACCGGGCCGATGCTGCTCAAGGTCGTGACCCCGATCAGTGCCGACGACACGGGCGGCACGCTGCACGACCGTCTCGCCGAAATGGGCCCGCCCGCCGTGGTCCAGGCGATTGCCGGCCTGGCCGCTGGAACCCTCGAAGGCGAAGTGCAGAACGACGAGCTCGCCACCTACGCCCACAAACTGAACAAGGACGAAGCGCGCCTCGACTGGAGCCGTCCCGCGGTTGAGCTGGAGCGTCTGGTGCGTGCCTTCAATCCATGGCCGATCACCCACAGCACCCTCAACGGCGAAGCGCTGAAGGTATTGGCCGCGACGCTGGCGGACGGCAAAGGCGCCCCGGGTGCAATCCTCAGCGCCAGCAAGGACGGCCTTATCGTCGCCTGCGGTGAGCAGGCGCTGTGCCTGACCCGTCTGCAACTGCCCGGCGGCAAGGCCCTGAACTTCAGCGACCTGTTCAACAGCCGCCGCGAGAAATTCGCCGTCGGCACCGTGCTCGGCGCCGTGGTGGACGCGCAATGAACCCGCGTCTGGCTGCCGCCAAGGCACTCGCCGCCGTGCTCAGCGGCAAGGCTTCGCTGAACAGCTCCCTGCCGACGCAACTGGACAAGGTCGAAGACCGTGATCGCGGCTTCACCCAGGATCTGGCGTTCGGCACCGCACGCTGGCAGCCACGGCTGTCGGCGCTGGCGGAAAAACTTTTGCAGAAGCCATTCAAGGCTGCCGACGCCGATGTCGAGGCGCTGCTGCTGGTCGGTCTCTATCAACTGCTCTACACCCGCGTGCCGCCGCACGCGGCCATCGGCGAAACCGTCGGTTGCGCCGACAAGCTGAAAAAGCCCTGGGCCAAGGGTCTGCTCAACGCCGTGCTGCGCAATGCCCAGCGCGAAAGCGAGACGATTTTCGCCGAGCTGGAGCGCGATCCGGTGGTACGTACCGCCCACCCGCGCTGGCTGCAAAAATCCCTGAAAGCCTTCTGGCCGGAACAATGGGAAGCGATCTGCGCCGCGAATAACGCGCACCCGCCGATGATCCTGCGGGTCAACCGCCGGCATCACAGCCGCGACGCCTACCTCGGCTTGATCAGCGACGCCGGCATCGCGGCCACGCCCTGCGTCTATAGCCGCGACGGCATCGTCCTTGAGGCCGCTGCCGATGTGCGCAGCCTGCCGGGTTTTGCTGAAGGCTGGATCAGCGTGCAGGACGAAGCCGCGCAACTGGCCGCCGATCTGCTCGATCTGGCGCCGGGCCAACGGGTGCTCGACGCCTGCTGCGCCCCCGGCGGCAAGACCTGTCACATCCTTGAAGCCGAACCGGCGCTGGCCGGCGTGGTGGCGGTGGATCTGGAAGCCAAGCGTCTGGTGCGGGTAAAGGAGAACCTTGAGCGGTTGGGCCTGAGCGCAGAGCTGATCGCCGCCGACGGTCGCGATACCGCCGCGTGGTGGGACGGCAAGCCGTTCCAGCGCATTCTGCTCGACGCGCCGTGCTCGGCCACCGGGGTGATCCGCCGTCATCCGGACATCAAGCTGACCCGTCAGGCCGACGACATCGCTGCCCTCGCGCAACTGCAAGGCGAACTGCTCGACGCCCTGTGGAAAACCCTCGAAGTCGGCGGCATCCTGCTCTACGCCACCTGCTCGACCTTGCCGACCGAGAACACCGAAGTCATCGCCGCGTTCCTTGAGCGCACCCCCGGCGCCCGCGAGCTGGATCTGGCCACCACCGCCGGGATCAAACAGCCCCATGGTCGCCAATTGCTGGCCCAGCAGGGCGGGCATGACGGGTTCTACTACGCCAAGCTGATCAAGATCGCTGCCGCGCGCGGCTAAACGGATTCAATGGAGTGACTGGATGAAAATCATCATCCTCGGTGCGGGGCAGGTCGGCGGTTCGCTGGCTGAACACCTGGCGAGCGAAGCCAACGACATCACCGTGGTCGACACCGACGGCGAACGCCTGCGCGACCTCGGCGACCGTCTCGACATCCGCACCATTCAGGGCCGCGGCTCGCTGCCGTCGGTGCTGCGTCAGGCTGGCGCCGACGATGCCGACATGCTGGTGGCGGTGACCAACAGCGACGAGACCAATATGGTCGCCTGTCAGGTCGCCCATACGCTGTTCCACACCCCGACCAAGATCGCCCGGGTGCGCGAAGCGTCCTACCTCAATCGCGAAGAACAGCTGTTCCAGAACGACGCGATTCCGGTCGACGTGCTGATCAGCCCCGAGCAGGTGGTGACCAACTACATCAAGCGCCTGATCCAGCATCCGGGCGCGCTGCAAGTAATCGACTTCGCCGAAGGCCAGGCGCAACTGGTGGCGGTGCGTGCCTATTACGGCGGCCCGCTGGTAGGTCAGCAACTGCGCCAGTTGCGCGAGCACATGCCGAATGTCGAAACTCGCGTGGCTGCAATTTTCCGTCGCGACCGACCGATCCTGCCGCAAGGCGACACGGTGATCGAGGCCGATGACGAAGTCTTCTTCATCGCTGCCCGTGAGAATATTCGCGCGGTGATGAGCGAAATGCGCCGTCTCGACGAAACCTACAAGCGCATCGTGATTGCCGGTGGCGGGCAGATCGGTGAGCGCCTGGCCGAGGCCATCGAAAGCCGCTATCAGGTGAAGATCATCGAGATGAACCCGGCACGCTGCCGCTATCTCTCCGACACCCTCGACAGCACCGTGGTGCTGCAGGGCAGCGCCTCGGACCGAGATCTGCTGCTGGAAGAGAACATCGCCGACGCCGACATCTTTCTCGCGCTGACCAACGATGACGAAGCCAACATCATGTCGTCGCTGCTGGCCAAACGGCTGGGCGCGAAGAAGGTGATGACGATCATCAACAACCCGGCTTACGTCGACCTGATCCAGGGCGGCGACATCGACATCGCCATCAGCCCGCAACTGGCGACCATCGGCACCTTGCTGGCCCACGTACGCCGTGGCGATATCGTCAGCGTGCACTCACTGCGCCGGGGCGCGGCGGAAGCCATCGAGGCGATTGCCCACGGTGATGCGAAGTCGAGCAAGGTCATCGGCCGGCCGATCGAAAAAATCGGCCTGCCGCCGGGCAGCACGATTGGCGCGATCATCCGCAACGAAGAAGTGATCATCGCCCACGACGATACGGTGATCGAAACCGGTGACCATGTGATTCTGTTCCTTGTGGATAAAAAACATATCCGCGATGTGGAGAAGCTGTTTCATGTGGGTCTCAGCTTCTTCTGATCCTGAATGAGCGGTGCCTTCATTGGCCCCATCGCTGGCAAGCCAGCTCCCACAGGTTTTTCGGTTGTTCACAAATGTGATGTGCACCCGAGATCCTTGTGGGAGCTGGCTTGCCAGCGATGGCGGCACCGCAGATCTTTCTGACGCGCACTAGAAAAGGAACCCACCCATGCTCGAATCCCTGGAAAAAATGCTCGCCAAGGGTGTGGATAACTCGTTGCTGCGCTTCGGCCTCGGCAAGGGTTATCTGGATTTTGGGGAGCACGCCAAAGCCGCCGAACATTTCCAGCGCTGTGTCGGCTTCGACCCGAAGTACTCGGCAGCGTGGAAGCTATTGGGCAAGGCGCACCTCGCACTGGGCGATCACGCCGCCGCGCGGCAGGCATGGGAACAAGGTATGGAAGCCGCCCGCGCCCATGGCGACAAGCAGGCGGAGAAGGAAATGACGGTGTTTCTGAAGAAGCTCGACCGTCAGGGGCAATAGGCTAGAGATAGCGCAGGCCGATGCCCTCGGCATCCACCGTCACCACTTCCATTCGCACCCGTGGCGCGCCGGTGGGCAAGTCCTGCACTTGCCCGTAAACCACAGCGCCCTTGGGCAATGACGTCAGACGCGGATGCTGCACATATACGCCGGTGGCAGAGAGATTGCGCGTCTGGCCCAGGCATTCGCCGAAGCTGTCGTGGGTGATCTTGATGCGGAAGGATTTGCGTTGTTCGGACATCTTCATGCGCCCTTGAATGAACGAGGCTGTGGATAAGCCGCAGGAGCGAGATCAACAGATCGCAGCCTGCGGCAGCTCCTACAGGTTATCCACAGAGTGTGCCAACTTGCTCAGTACCAGCGTTCTTCGCCGGGTGGGCGCTTCTTGAAGCGTTTCATGCTCCACATGTACTGGCTTGGGTAGGCTGCCACGTAGCGCTCGACCACTTTGCTCATGGCCGCGCAGGATTCCTCGGTATCGGTGCTGTACATGGCTTCTGGCGCCGCTTCGAGGATCACTTTGTAGCCGGAACCGTCCGTCAGGCGCAGCGCGTGGAGGAACACGCCGACCGCTTTGCCACCGGCGAGCATGTTCGGCACGAATTTGCTGGTCAGCGCCTGAGTGGCGAAGAACGGCACGAAGATCCCGGCGGATTCGGCCGGTTCCGGGTCGGCCGGAATGCCCACTGCACCACCTTTGCGCACTTCCTTGATGACGCTGAGGATGCCTTCCTTGGTGGAAGCGGCGACTTTGTTGCCCAGTTGCACGCGTTGTTTGCGCAGCAACTCATCCACCGCCTTGAGCTTCGGCGGGCGGTAGAAGATGATCGGTTTGCACTGGCTGCAATAGAAGTGGTTGAGCACTTCCCAGTTGCCGAGGTGGCTGGTGATGCCGACCACGCCTTTACCCGAGGCCAGCGCCTCCTTGAGGATGTCGAGGCCTTCGACTTCGCGCACCAGGTCGATGGAGCGCTGGGCCGGCCAGATCCACGCGCAGGCGCTTTCGGTCAGGGATTTGCCGATGTCTTTCAGGCTCTGGCCAACCAGGCGCTCGCGCTCGGCCGGGTCCATCTGTGGAAAACATTTGGAAAGGTTGATCCGCACCACGTCGCGCGAGCGGTTGGGGGTTTTCCACATGATCCAGCCAATCGCCGAACCCACGGCCTGCACGGCCCGCCATGGCAGCAGGGCAAACAGCCGCAGAGCGCCTACCAGCAAGGCGCCTTTAAACTTTTCCACAGGTCACTCCTGATTTTGTGCTGTGCGCGAGGCGGCCATTCTAACCGCCGTTGACCAACTGCGCGTAGCGGTCGCAGTCCTGGGTGTGATCCATGACCATGCCCGAGGCCTGCATCAACGCGTAGCAAATGGTCGGGCCGACGAAGGTGAAGCCGGCCTTTTTCAGGGCCTTGCTCATTGCCAGCGCTTCGGGGGTGATCGCCGGGACTTCACTGCGATCCTTGAAATGATTGATGATCGGTTGGTCGCCAACGAACGACCAGAGGAAGCCCACCGGGTCTTCCAGCGCCAGCCAGGCCTGGGCATTGCGCCGGGCGGCATTGAGTTTGAGGCGATTGCGGATGATCCCCGGATCGAGCATCAATTCAGCGATTTCCGCGTCGCTCATCTGCGCCACGCGCTGCACGTCGAAGCCGTACAACACCTCGCGGTAACGCTCGCGTTTGCGCAGTACGGTGATCCACGACAGCCCGGCCTGGAACCCTTCGAGCAAAAGCAACTCGAACAAACCCTGCGCATCGCGTAGCGGCGTGCCCCACTCCTGATCGTGATAAGCCATGTACAGCGGATCTTCGGTACACCAAAAGCAGCGTGGCATAAGGCTCCAGGTTGTGTAGGTGCGACTGAATGGTGTATACTCCGGCTATTTATATGGGATCCCAATAAACAGGTGAATTTCGT
>NZ_JBIUVO010000011.1:13320-111134 GCF_044742995.1 Pseudomonas sp. NPDC087803 | reverse complement strand
GAGGCCATGGGCAGCCAGGTCTGCTCGGTCTACCTGCTTGATCCCGAGACCAACCGCTTCGTCCTGATGGCCACCGAGGGCTTGAACAAGCGCTCGATCGGCAAGGTCAGCATGGCACCCAACGAAGGTCTGGTGGGTCTGGTCGGCACGCGTGAAGAACCCCTGAACCTCGAAAACGCCGCGGATCACCCGCGTTACCGCTACTTCGCCGAGACCGGCGAGGAGCGCTACGCCTCGTTCCTCGGGGCGCCGATCATTCACCACCGCCGCGTCGTCGGCGTGTTGGTCATCCAGCAGAAAGAACGTCGCCAGTTCGACGAAGGTGAAGAAGCCTTCCTCGTGACCATGAGCGCGCAGCTCGCCGGGGTTATCGCCCACGCCGAGGCCACCGGTTCGATCCGTGGTCTGGGCCGTCAGGGCAAGGGCATTCAGGAAGCCAAGTTCGTCGGCGTACCGGGCTCGCCGGGGGCGGCCGTCGGCACCGCAGTGGTCATGCTGCCGCCAGCGGATCTGGACGTCGTGCCAGATAAAACCATCACCGACATCGACGCCGAACTGGCGCTGTTCAAGACCGCCATCGAAGGCGTGCGCGCCGACATGCGCGCGTTGTCCGCCAAGCTCGCGACCCAGTTGCGCCCGGAAGAGCGCGCGCTGTTCGACGTCTACCTGATGATGCTCGACGATGCCTCGCTGGGCAGCGAAGTCACCACCGTGATCAAGACCGGCCAATGGGCCCAGGGCGCGCTGCGTCAGGTGGTCACCGATCACGTCAACCGTTTCGAACTGATGGACGACGCCTACCTGCGCGAGCGCGCGTCGGACGTCAAAGACCTCGGTCGGCGCCTGCTGGCGTATCTGCAGGAAGAGCGTCAGCAGAACCTGGTCTACCCGGAAAAAACCATTCTGGTCAGCGAAGAACTGACGCCGGCGATGCTCGGCGAGGTGCCGGAAGGCACGCTGGTCGGTCTGGTTTCGGTGCTCGGCTCGGGTAACTCGCACGTCGCGATTCTGGCGCGAGCCATGGGCATTCCGACGGTGATGGGCCTGGTCGACCTGCCGTACGCCAAGGTCGATGGCATCGAAGTGATCGTCGATGGCACCCGCGGCGAGGTCTACACCAACCCCAGCGATGTGCTGCGCAAGCAGTTCGCCGAGGTGGTCGAAGAAGAGAAGCAACTGGCGCTGGGCCTCGACACCCTGCGCGATCTGCCGTGCGTGACCCTCGACGGCCACCGCATGCCGTTGTGGGTCAACACTGGCCTGCTGGCCGATGTGGCGCGGGCGCAGAAGCGTGGCGCCGAAGGTGTCGGCCTGTACCGCACCGAAGTGCCATTCATGATCAACCAGCGCTTCCCGAGCGAAAAGGAACAGCTGGCGATCTACCGCGAACAGCTCGCCGCGTTTCACCCGCAACCGGTGACCATGCGCAGCCTGGACATCGGCGGTGACAAATCGCTGTCGTACTTCCCGATCAAGGAAGACAACCCGTTCCTCGGCTGGCGCGGGATTCGCGTGACCCTCGACCACCCGGAAATCTTCCTGGTGCAGACCCGCGCGATGCTCAAGGCCAGCGAAGGCCTGAACAACCTGCGGATCCTGCTGCCGATGATCTCCGGCACTCACGAACTCGAAGAAGCCCTGCACCTGATCCACCGGGCCTGGGGCGAAGTGCGCGACGAAGGCACCGACGTGCCGATGCCGCCGATCGGGGTGATGATCGAGATTCCGGCCGCGGTGTATCAGACCAAGGAACTGGCACGGCAGGTGGACTTCCTGTCGGTCGGCTCCAACGACCTGACCCAGTACCTGCTGGCCGTCGACCGCAACAACCCGCGAGTGGCCGACCTCTACGACTACCTGCACCCGGCAGTGCTGCAAGCCTTGCAAAACGTGGTGCGCGACGCGCATGCCGAAGGCAAGCCGGTGAGCATCTGCGGCGAAATGGCCGGTGATCCGGCGGCAGCGGTGCTGTTGATGGCGATGGGCTTCGACAGCCTGTCGATGAACGCCACCAACCTGCCGAAAGTGAAGTGGATGCTGCGTCAGATCAACCTGAGCAAGGCCAAGGATCTGCTGGCCGAGCTGATGACCATCGACAACCCGCAAGTGATCCACAGCTCGCTGCAACTGGCGCTGAAGAATCTCGGGCTGTCGAAGATCAATCCGCCGGCGGTCAACAAGGCCCTTTAAAAGGCTGATGGCCCTGTGGCGAGGGAGCTTGCTCCCGCTGGAGTGCGGAGCGCTCCCAATCCGGTCAATGAGATTCTCCTGAGAGATCGCATTGGCCGGACTGCGGCTGCTTCGCACCCGAGCGGGAGCAAGCTCCCTCGCCACAATGGTTGCTCACTTTCAGGTATTGATCTCCACCTCGCCCAAATGCCCGCCATACGGCCCGAAACTGCGCTCGACCATCCGCCGCGTTCCATCCGCCTGCACAATCAACGCCGTACTCGCCCGCGTGCCGTAACTCTGGCTGGCAATGAACACACTCGACAGCAGCGATTCGGTGGCCAGCCCGACCCCGGTGTCCGGCAGTTCGGCAAACGCTGCGGTCTGCGCATCGCCCAGCAGATCCAGCAAATGCGCAGGCTGTGGATCATCCAGCACCGCACTCAACGCAGCCTTGGCCTTGAGCAACTTCGGCCACGGCGTATCCAGCCCGGCATTCGATAGCCCGTAAACCCCCGGTTCGAGCATCACTGGCTCGGACGTCCGCGCATTGAAGTGCCACAGCTCATGGGCATTGCCCAGCAGCAGGTTGAACCCGGCGTATTCCGGCGCGCGAGCGACCACATCGCTCAAATAATCATCAATCGACGCATCGCCCGTGAGAAACCGCGCCACCAGCTCGCCCCGCGACTTGCGCGCCGGTGGCTGGTGCGGATCGCGGATATTGGTCAGCGCGGCAAAGCGCCCGTTGGCGCCGATTCCAAGCCACGTGCCGCCCGCTTCAAGATCGCGCCCGGCATGCACGTGTGGCGCGTCGGCCCATGGCGCCAGCGGCAGGCTCGGGCGGGCGTAGAATTCGTCACGGTTGGCCGCGACGATCAGCGGCTGGGCATGGCCCGGGCGCCAGGCGAAAACGATCAGGCACATAAGGTGGTCCTTGTGTGTTTTCTGCTCACTCTACGCAGTCGTCGTCCGTGCATCCATCGCAAGTGGAGCCAAAGGGCATGCATCCGTTACCATGCCGCTCCGGTTTTGGGGATGCGTCGGGGAGACGGCCGTGGAATTTCTGCTCTATCTGGCGCTGGGCGCCTGTGCGGGCGTGCTGGCCGGGCTGTTCGGGGTGGGCGGCGGGATCATCATTGTCCCGGTGCTGGTGTTCAGTTTTACTTTGCAGGGTTTCGATCAGTCGATCCTTACGCATCTGGCGGTTGGTACGTCGCTGGCGACGATCATTTTCACCTCGGTCAACGCCGTGCGCGAACACCACCGGCGTGGCGCCGTGCGCTGGCCGATCTTCAAGTGGATGGCGGTGGGCATACTGCTCGGCGCCGGTTTCGGTGCGCTGACGGCCGAGGCGATTTCCGGGCCGAACCTGCAAAAGATCATCGGCGTATTTGCCTTGGTGATCTCGTTGCAGTTGGCGCTGGACATCAAGCCCAATGCCAGTCGAACCGTCCCCGGCAAACTCGGTCTGACCGTGGCGGGGAGCGTGATCGGTTGGGCGTCGGCGATTTTTGGCGTCGGCGGCGGTTCGCTGACCGTACCGTTCCTGACCTGGCGCAGCGTGCCGATGCAGCAAGCCGTGGCGACCTCGTCAGCCTGTGGCCTGCCGATCGCCCTGGTCAGTGCATTAAGTTTCATGATTCTGGGCTGGCACGATTCGTTGTTGCCGCCGCATAGTCTCGGTTTTGTTTATTTGCCGGCGCTGCTGGGCATCGCCCTGACCAGCATGGTCTTCGCCCGTCTCGGCGCGCGATTGGCCCACAGGTTGTCGCCGCGCTTGCTGAAAAGACTGTTCGCCGCTTTGCTGTTCTGCGTGGGTTTGAATTTCCTGCTCTGACACATTTGGCAATCCTGGCTTAATCCTGAGGTGGCAGCGTCGCCCGGGAATTTTGGTTTCAACTCTAACGAGGAGTCGCAATGCTGCCTTACCCGCAGATCGACCCGGTGGCCTTGGCCATCGGTCCGCTGAAAATCCACTGGTACGGCCTGATGTACCTCGTCGGCATCGGCGGCGCATGGCTGCTGGCCTCGAGCCGGCTCAACCGTTTCGACCCGACCTGGACCAAGGAGAAGCTTTCCGACCTGGTGTTCTGGCTGTCGATGGGGGTGATTGTCGGTGGACGTCTGGGTTACGTGCTGTTCTATGACCTGAGCGCCTACATCGCCAACCCGACGCTGATTTTCGAAGTGTGGAAGGGCGGCATGTCGTTCCACGGCGGTTTCATCGGGGTGATGCTCGCCGCGCTGTGGTTCGGCAAGCGTAACGGCAAGACCTTCTTCCAGCTGATGGACTTCGTTGCGCCGATGGTGCCGATCGGTCTGGGTGCCGGGCGTATCGGCAACTTCATCAACGCCGAGTTGTGGGGCAAGCCGACCGACGTGCCGTGGGCGATGATCTTCCCGCCGTTCAGCGATCCGGCACAGTTGCCGCGTCACCCGTCGCAGCTGTATCAGTTCGCGCTCGAAGGCGTGGCGCTGTTCCTGATCCTGTGGCTGTTCTCGCGTAAACCGCGTCCGACCATGGCGGTATCGGGCATGTTCGCGCTGTTTTACGGCATCTTCCGTTTCATCGTCGAGTTCGTCCGCGTACCGGACGCGCAACTGGGCTACCTGGCCTGGAACTGGCTGACCATGGGTCAAGTGCTGTGCGTGCCGATGATCGTCGGCGGGCTGTTCCTGATCTGGCTGGCCTATCGTCGTGCGCCGGCAGCGCCGCTCGCGCCGACCGCTTAAACTACGAACCCCGGCGCGCGACGCCGGGGCTCAAAGGACACAGGTAACTCATGAAGCAATATCTCGAACTGGTCTCGCACGTCATCCAGAACGGCACCAAACAGGCCAACCGCACCGGCATCAACACCATCAGCTTCCCGGGTGCGATGCTGCGTTTCGATCTGCAGGAAGGCTTTCCGGCGATCACCACCCGCAAGATGGCCTTCAAATCGGCCATCGGTGAGATGTGCGGTTTTCTGCGTGGCGTGAACAATGCCGCTGAATTCCGTGCGCTGGGCTGCAAGGTCTGGGACCAGAACGCCAACGAAAACGCGCAGTGGCTGGCCAACCCGTTCCGTCAGGGCGAAGACGACCTCGGCGAAATCTACGGCGTGCAATGGCGCAAATGGCCGGCGTACAAGCAGATCCCGCTGAGCAACACCGCCGCCATCGAACAGACCCTGAGCAACGGCTACAAGCAGATCGCCCAGGGCGAAGAAGACGGTCAGGCTTACGTGGTGCTGTACAAAGCCATCGACCAGGTGCGTCAGTGCGTCGACACGATCATCAACGATCCGGGCAGCCGCCGTATCCTGTTCCACGGCTGGAACGTCGCCCAGCTCGATGAAATGGCCTTGCCGCCATGCCATCTGCTGTACCAGTTCCACCCGAACGTCGAGACCAAAGAGATCTCCCTGACCCTCTACATCCGCTCCAACGACCTGGGTCTGGGCACGCCGTTCAACCTCACCGAAGGCGCCGCGCTGCTGAGCCTGATCGGGCGCCTGACCGGCTACACGCCGCGCTGGTTCACCTATTTCATCGGTGATGCGCACGTCTACGAGAATCACCTGGATATGCTCAACGAACAGCTCAAGCGCGAGCCGTTCGCCATGCCGAAACTGAAAATCTCCGACCGCGTGCCGGAGTTTGCCAAGACCGGTGTGTATCAGCCGGAGTGGCTGGAACTGGTGGAACCGAGCGATTTCTCGCTGGAAGGCTACGAGCACCATGCGCCAATGACCGCGCCGATGGCGGTCTAAGCCATCCCGCAGTGATCATTCCCCCTTGATGGGGGGAATGATCGGCCCTGTGTAGGAGCTGCCGAAGGCTGCGATCTTTTGATCTTGCTGTTTATAGGATCAAAAGATCGCAGCCTGCGGCAGCTCCTACATTGGGTTTTGGGTACGGCTCAATGGCCGTGGCTGCGGCCTACGTGGGAGTGTTCGACTTCCGTCGCGACAACCCCGCCACTCACCTCCAGCCGCTGCAAAATCCCGCACTGATCCGCCCCCGGCCCTTCGCCACAGCGTTGGCGCAGGTCGAGCAGTTGCGTCTGCAACGCCAGCAAGCCATCGATCCGCGCCTTGACGTGCTGGATGTGCTCGTCGATCAGCGTATTGACGCTTGCACATTGATCCTGCGGGCTGTCACGCATGGCCAGCAGGCTGCGGATTTCTTCGAGGGTCATGTCGAGGGTGCGGCAGTTGCGGATGAAGGTCAGGCGTTCGGCATGGGCCTGGGTGTAGACGCGGTAGTTACCGTCGCTGCGCGCCGGCTCCGGCAGCAGGTTTTCGCGCTCGTAATAGCGGATGGTTTCTACGGCGCAGTCGGTGAGTTTCGCCAGTTCTCCGATCTTCATGACGGCCATCTCCAAATGGGTGCTTGACCCTATAGTGGCTACAGGGTCTTTACTTGGCAACAGGCACCTTCATGGACGCGACCAAATGAGCGATTCCCAGCACAACCACAAATCCCACGCGGGACACGACCACAGCCACAAATTGCAGCCTGTGCATAAGCATGACCACGGTGGCGATGCTTGCTGCGCGTCGAAAGCCGCCGCGCCTGCGCGTGTGCAACTGAGCGAAAAGACCAGCGCTGACGCCCGGTTGAGCAGCTTCCGCATCGAAGCGATGGACTGCCCGACCGAGCAGACGCTGATCCAGAACAAGCTTGGCAAACTGGCCGGGGTGCAGCAGTTGGAATTCAACCTGATCAACCGCGTGCTCGGCGTGACCCACAACCTGCCGAACACCGCACCGATCACCGAGGCAATCACCTCGCTGGGCATGCACGCCGAGCTTTTGGAGGCGGGCGTCGAAACCCCGGCCCCGGCGCCGGTGAAAAAACACTGGTGGCCACTGGCGCTGTCCGGCGTCGGTGCGCTGGCGGCTGAAGTGATCCACTTCACCAACGCCGCGCCGACCTGGGTGGTGGCGATCATTGCGCTGGTGTCGATCCTCAGCGGTGGCCTGACCACCTATAAAAAGGGCTGGATCGCCCTGAAGAACCGCAACCTCAACATCAACGCGCTGATGAGCATCGCGGTGACTGGCGCGGTGTTGATCGGGCAATGGCCGGAAGCGGCGATGGTGATGTTCCTGTTCACCGTGGCCGAGTTGATCGAAGCGCGCTCGCTGGATCGTGCGCGCAACGCCATCAGCGGTCTGATGCAGATGACCCCGGAACAGGCCACGGTGCAGCAAGTTGACGGCAGCTGGGTCGAAAAAGAGGTTAAAAGCGTCGAACTTGGCGCCCGCGTGCGGGTAAAACCCGGCGAGCGCATCGCGCTGGACGGCGAGGTGGTCAGCGGCAGCTCGACCATCGATCAGGCGCCGATCACCGGGGAAAGCCTGCCGGTAGAGAAAACCGTTGGCGACAAAGTCTTCGCCGGCACCATCAACCAGGCCGGCTCGCTGGAGTACACGGTGACTGCGGCGGCGAACAACTCGACCCTGGCGCGGATCATCCACGCCGTCGAGCAGGCTCAGGGTGCACGGGCGCCGACTCAGCGCTTTGTCGACCAGTTCTCGACAATCTACACCCCGGTGGTGTTTGTCCTGGCCTTGGCCGTGGCGATCATCCCGCCGTTGTTCATGGGCGCGGCTTGGTTCGACTGGATCTATCGCGCACTGGTGCTGTTGGTGGTGGCATGTCCGTGTGCATTGGTGATTTCCACCCCGGTGACCATCGTCAGCGGCCTCGCGGCAGCGGCGCGTAAAGGCATTCTGGTCAAGGGTGGCGTGTATCTGGAGGGCGGCTTCAAGCTCGACTATCTGGCGCTGGACAAGACCGGGACCATCACCCACGGTAAACCGGTGCAGACCGATTACCTGTCGCTGGACCCGACCGCTGACGCCACAGCCCCGGCGATTGCCGCCGCGCTGGCCGGGCGTTCCGATCACCCGGTGTCGCTGGCCATCGCCAATGCGGCTGTGGGTAAAAACTTCGCAGCGCTGATTGTGGATAACTTCGAAGCGCTGGCCGGGCGTGGCGTAAAGGGCGAGGTCAACGGCCAGACCTATCACCTGGGCAACCACCGTCTAGTTGAGGAGCTGGGTCTGTGCTCGCCGCAACTGGAAGAAAAGCTGTTTGCGCTGGAAAAGCAGGGCAAATCCGTGGTGTTGCTGCTCGACAGTTCCGGCCCGCTGGCGCTGTTCGCCGTGGCCGACACGGTCAAGGAATCCAGCCGCGAAGCGATCCGCCAGTTGCATGCGCTGGGCGTGAAAACCCTGATGCTCACCGGTGACAACGTGCACACCGCGCAGGCAATTGCCGCGCAGGTCGGCATTGATCAGGCCAAGGGCGACTTGCTGCCGACCGACAAGCTGCAGGCCATCGAAGACCTGTACAAGCAAGGGCATCGGGTGGGCATGGTCGGCGACGGTATCAACGACGCGCCGGCACTGGCCCGCGCCGAAATCGGTTTCGCCATGGCGGCTGCCGGTACCGACACCGCGATTGAAACCGCCGATGTCGCCCTGATGGACGACGATCTGCGCAAAATCCCGGCGTTCATCAGCCTGTCGCGCGACACCGCGAGCATCTTGAAACAGAACATCGCCTTGGCGCTGGTGATCAAGGCTATCTTTCTTGGGGTAACCTTCGCCGGACTCGCCACCATGTGGATGGCGGTATTCGCCGACATGGGCGTGAGCCTGCTGGTGGTGTTCAACGGTTTGCGCCTGCTGCGCAAATAAACGATGAGGGATGGTTGTGCTGAGTGCCGAGCTGAAAGCGTTTTATATGGTCGCCCGCCTGGGCAGCATTACGCTGGCGGCGAAAAAGCTCGGCCTCAGCCAACCCACCGTGACCACGCAGATCCGTAATCTGGAAAGTCAGTACTCGGTGGAGCTGTTCTACCGTGGCGGTCGGCGCCTGAGTGTCAGCGACGAAGGCGCGCGGTTGCTGCCGATGGTCAAGGCGCTATTGCAGCAAGAGGCCGATATCGAGTTCTTCCTGCGCAACAGCGGTCAGGTGCAGGGCACGCTGCGCATCGCTGCCACCGCGCCGTATTACATACTCGATCTGGTGAAAACCTTCCGCGAGCGCTTGCCGCAGGTGGAAGTGTCGGTGGAAATCGGCAACTCGCAGCAGGTGCTCGAAGCGCTGGAGGATTACCGGGTGGATGTCGCGGCGTCGTCGCAGTTGCTGGAGGATGCGCGGCTGATTCGCCGGGTGCTCGGCAGCGATCCACTGGTGCTGGCGGTGCATCGCAACCATCCGCTGGCGGCGCAGGAGCATGTGGCGTTGAGCGCGCTGGCCGGGCATACCTTGCTGATGCGCGAATCCGGCTCGACCACCCGCCGTTTGACCGAGGCGTTGCTGGAAAGCGCCGGGGTCAGTTTCGGGCCGTTGCTGGAGATCGGCAGCCGCGAGTCGATCCGTGAGGCGGTGCTGCGCAATATCGGCATCAGCATCATTGCCCGCCAGGAAGTGCCGCACGATCCGCAATTGCGCGTGCTGACCATAGAGAATGCGCCGCAGATTCCCGAGTATCTGTATTGCCTCAAGGAGCGCAAAGGCGCACGGTTGCCGGCGGCGTTTCTGGGGTTGGCTCAGGAAATGTCTCCGGCCTGATTTCTTCAGTGCCCATGCCGGCCTCTTCGCGAGCAAGCCCGCTCCCACATTGGAATTGTGTTGTGAACACTATCCCCTGTGGGAGCGGGCTTGCTCGCGAAGGCGTCAGACCAGGCAACACATGACTTGAAATCTGAACCAAAATCCCCGAATACCACTATCAGCCGTTTT
This sequence comes from Pseudomonas sp. NPDC087803, assembly GCF_044742995.1. Lineage (NCBI taxonomy): Bacteria > Pseudomonadati > Pseudomonadota > Gammaproteobacteria > Pseudomonadales > Pseudomonadaceae > Pseudomonas > Pseudomonas sp. NPDC087803. Next base: position 101,216 of record NZ_JBIUVO010000011.1, on the reverse strand, counting down.
TGCCTCACTGCCACATGACGGACGCATTACAACTCTAGGATTGGCCCCATCAGCTTGATGAGGTCTGTCCATGAATCCTGCAATCGCAACTGCCCTGATCAACCCCGGTGCGCCGATGAAAGTGCGCGGCGTGCAGAAGCGCTTCGGCGCGTTCACCGCACTGGATAACGTCTCCCTCGATGTCGCGGCCGGTGAACTGGTATGCCTGCTCGGTCCGTCGGGCTGTGGCAAGACCACGCTGCTGCGCTGCATCGCCGGGCTGGAGAAGCAGGACAGCGGCGAGTTGTACCTCGGCGACCGCGATGTTTCGCACCTCGCGCCGCAGGCACGGGACTACGGCATCCTGTTCCAGTCCTACGCACTGTTCCCCAATCTGACCGTCGAAGCGAACATTGCCTACGGCCTCGCCGGCAGTGGTCGTGACGAAGTGCGCCGCCGCGTCGGGCAGATGCTGGAACTGGTCGGCCTCACCGGCAGTGAGAAAAAGTTCCCGGGCCAGTTGTCCGGCGGTCAGCAACAGCGTGTCGCCCTGGCTCGTGCCTTGGCCCCGGCGCCGTCGCTGCTGTTGCTCGATGAACCGATGTCGGCGCTGGACGCCCGAGTGCGCGAGCATCTGTGCACCGAGCTGCGCCAACTGCAGCGCAACCTCGGCATCACCACCCTGATGGTCACGCACAATCAGGACGAAGCCATGCTGATGGCCGACCGCATCGCCGTGATGAACAACGGCCGCGTCGAGCAGTACGCCACTCCGCAGGAAATCTACAATCGCCCGGCCACGCCGTTTGTGGCCGAGTTCGTCGGGCAGGGCAATTGGCTGCCGTTCCAGCGCAGCAGCGCCAGTCACGCCCGGGTCGGCGGGATGGATGTGCGTCTGGCCGATGGCAGCGTCAGCGGCGCTTCGGGCCGACTGTTCTGCCGTCCGGAAGCAATCAGCGTCAATCCGTTGGTGCACGAAGAAAACCTGTTCCCGGCGAAAGTCCGTGAGATCACCTTTCTCGGCAATCGCTGCCGCATGAGCTTCGAACTCGACCAATTGCCGGGCCACGCGCTGCTCGCTGAACTGGCGCCGGAAGCCATGCCGCGCCTCGGTGCCCAGCAGATCATGGTCGCCTTGCCACCGCGCAGCCTGCAGGTGTTTGCCTGATGAGCGCGAACATCGCACTGCCGCTACCGCACAAGCAGGCGCGGCGAGTGTCCGGGGCCGAGGTCGGTGACCGGATCTTCGTCCTCGGCGGCAAACTCCTGCTGCTGTTACTGCTCGGTGTCGCTGTGCTGCTACCGTTGCTGGCGATCTTCTGGCGCGGCTTCAGCAGCGAGGCCGGGCAGGGCGGTGGCTGGCTCGCCGCCAAGGAGCTGGTGACCAGCGAGAATTTCCACTGGCTGCTCGGCAACAGCCTGAAAGTTTCCCTCAGCGTCGCGGCCATCGTCGTACCGCTGGCCTACCTGTTCGCCTACGCCCTGCAACGCACACTGATTCCGGCCAAGGGCATCTGGCGCGGGATTTCCCTGCTGCCATTGATGGCGCCGTCGATGCTGCCGGGTATCGCACTGGTTTATCTGTTCGGCAACCAGGGCATGTTGCGTGGACTGCTTTCGGACAACATCTACGGGTTCTGGGGCATTGTGCTGGGTGAGGTGATTTACACCTTTCCGCATGCGCTGATGATTCTGCTGTCGGCGTTGTCGCTGGCCGACGCGCGGCTGTTTGATGCCGCGTCGAGCATGGGCGCCAGTCCGGCCAAGGCTTTTCGCAGCATCACCTGGCCGGCGACCCGGCAGGCAGTGTTCGCCGCGTTCTGTCTGGTGTTCACCCTGACCATCACCGATTTCGGTGTACCCGTGGTGGTCGGTGGCGACTATCAAGTGCTGGCGCTGGAAGCCTACAAAGCCGTGGTCGGCCAGCAACAATTCGGTCGCGGCGCGCTGATCGGCATGGTGCTGTTGCTGCCGGCGCTGTTCAGCTTCGGCGTCGATGCCTGGCTGCGCCGCCGGCATGGTGATTCCATGAGCGGCCGTGCGCAGGTGTTCAAACCGGCGCCGTCGAAATTGCGTGATGGCTGTTATCTGGCGACTGTTTTGTTGATCAGCGCGGCGTTGCTGCTGGTGTTCGGCATGGCGGTGTTTTCCTCGCTGGTGAAGTTCTGGCCGTACAACCTGTCGCTGTCGCTCAATCACTACCAGTTCAACGAGACCGCCGGCGGTGGCTGGCTGGCCTACGGCAACAGCTTGAAGATGGCGCTGGGCACGGCACTGATCGGCAGCGTGCTGATCTTCACTGGCGCTTACCTGATGGAGAAAACCCGCAGCCAGCGCGGCCTCAACCTGACCCTGCGCATGCTCAGTTTCGTGCCGATGGCAGTGCCGGGGCTGGTGCTCGGTCTGGGTTACGTCTTCTTCTTCAACCTCAGCGGCAACCCGCTGCACGTGCTGTACGGCACGATGACCCTGATGATCGTCTGCACCATTGCGCACTATCTGACCACCGCGCAAATGACCGCGACCACCGCGCTGCGCCAGCTCGACGCCGAGTTCGAAGCCGCCGCGCTGTCGCTCAAGGCGCCGCTGTACCGCCATTACCTGCGCGTCACCGTGCCGATCTGCCTGCCGGCGCTGCTGGACATCGTGCGCTACCTGTTCGTCTCGGCGATGACCACGGTGTCGGCGGCGATCTTCCTCTACAGCCCCGACACCATCCTCGCGGCGGTCGCGGTGCTGAACATGGATGACGCCGGCAACGTCGGCGGCGCGGCGGCGATGTCGAGCCTGATTCTGTTCACCTCGGCAGGCGTGTCCTTGCTGCTGGCGTGGGCTTCGCGCGGCTTGCTGCGCCGTTCCCAGGCCTGGCGGCAAACCGCGCCCGGCCACTGATTGACGACTTATCCCTACAGCCTCAACTCACCTACAGGAAAACGATCATGTTCAAGCCTATGGCCCTGGCCGCTGCTGTGCTCGCTACTTTCAGCCTGAATGCCTTCGCGGCAAAAACCGAGTTGACGGTGTACACCGCCCTCGAAGCCGAGCAACTGACCGCTTACAAGGCCGCGTTCGAGAAGGCCAACCCGGACGTCGAGATCAAGTGGGTGCGCGATTCCACCGGGATCATCACCGCCAAACTGCTGGCCGAAAAGGCCCGTCCGCAGGCTGACGCGGTGTGGGGCCTGGCCGCTTCGAGCCTGGCGATCCTCGATCAGCAAGGCATGCTGCAAAGCTATGCACCGAAGGATCTGGGCAAGATCGGCGCGAACTACCGCGACGCCGCCAACCCGCCAGCCTGGGTCGGCATGGACGTGTGGGCCGCGACCATTTGCTTCAACACCGTCGAAGCCGAGAAGCAGGGCCTGAGCAAACCGGTGAGCTGGCAGGATCTGACCAAACCTGAGTACAAGGGCAAGATCGTCATGCCGAACCCGGCGTCGTCCGGCACCGGTTTCCTCGACGTCAGCGCCTGGCTGCAAACCTTTGGCGAGAAACAGGGTTGGGCCTACATGGACGGTCTGCACCAGAACATCGGCCAGTACGTTCACTCGGGTTCCAAGCCTTGCAAACTGGCGGCGGCGGGCGAATTCCCGATCGGCATTTCCTTCGAATATCCGGCGGTACAGCTGAAACGCCAGGGCGCGCCGCTGGACATCATCCTGCCGAAGGAAGGCCTGGGCTGGGAGATCGAGGCGACTGCGGTGATCAAAGGCACCCCGCATGAAGACGCGGCGAAAAAACTCGCGGACTTCTCCGCCAGCGCCGAGGCGATGGATCTGTACAAAGAGAACTTCGCCGTCCTCGCCCAGCCGGGTATCGCCAAACCGCAGACCGAACTGCCGGCCGACTACGAGCAGCGTCTGATCAAGAACGACTTCGCCTGGGCCTCGAAGAACCGCGACGAGATCCTGACCGAATGGCGCAAGCGTTATGACGGCAAGTCCGAGAAAGTTGTCGCCAAGTAAGATCTTTATCGACTGACAGGGCCCCATCGCTGGCAAGCCAGCTCCCACAGGGTTTTGCGGTGAACACGAATTTTGTGCACACCTCGATACCTGTGGGAGCTGGCTTGCCAGCGATGACGGTCTCTCATTCAGAGCACCTCTAAATGACCCAACACCAAGACCTGCTGATCGTCGGCGCCGGCATCCTCGGCCTGTCCCATGCCTACGCCGCCGCCAAACGCGGCCTCAAGGTGAGCGTTTTCGAACGCACCGCCACGCCCCTCGGCGCCTCGGTGCGCAACTTCGGTCAGGCGCTGGTCACCGGTCAGCCGCCGGGTGCGATGCTCGAACTGGCCAAGGCCAGCCGCGAGATCTGGGGCGACTGGGCGCAACTCGCCGGTCTGCCGATCAAGCGCAACGGCTCATACCTGTTCGCCCGCAGCGAAGCCGAAGAACAATTGCTCGAAGCTTTCTGCAATGGCCGCGCCGTGGAACACGGGTACAACGTCGCCTTGCTGCGCGGCGCTGCCCTGCGTGATCTGTACCACGGCCAGTTCAGCCACCATCGCGCTGCGTTGCACGGCATGGACGATCAACAGCTGTACTCGCGCGAAGCGATCCCGGCGCTGATCGACTATCTGCGCCGCGACCTCGGCGTCGAGTTTCACTTCAGCACGCTGGTGCGTGACGTCGAACCGGGGCGCCTGCACAGCACCGCGGGCAGTTTCACGGCGCAGCAAATCATCGTCTGCTCCGGCCACGATTATCAGACCCTGCTGGCCGAGCCGATTGCCGCACTCGATCCGCAAATCTGCCGCCTGCAAATGCTCCGCGCCAAACCGCAGGTCGAGCTGAACCTGCAACACGCCTTGCTCACCGGTTTGAGCTGCGTACACTACGGCGCCTTCGCCGATTTGCCAGAAGCGGCGGCGGTGCAGGCACAGATCCTGCGCGAACAGCCGCACCTGCACGACAACGGCATTCACCTGCTGATCAGTCCGACGCCGTATGGCGAGCTGATTATCGGTGATTCGCACCATTACGGCAGCGATCCGTCGCCGTTCAACGCCGAGCAAGTGGACAACTGGATGCTCGAACTGGCCGAGCAGACGCTGGGCTGCAAGGTGCAAGTGGTCGAGCGTTGGCAGGGCGTTTATGGTTCCCGTGGGCCGGGTCCGTTCTCATTCCTGCGCCCGGCACCGGGCTTGAGTGTGGCGCTGATGCACACCGGAGTCGGCATGAGCGTCGGTCCGGCACTGGCCGAGCACAACGTGGCGCAATTGCTGGAGGAAATGTGATGGCGGCGCATGCGCAAGTCGTTGACCGGGTGTTTGCGCTGTATGAACGCTTTGGTGCAAGTGATTACATCGGCGAGCCGGTCTCGCAGATCGAGCACATGTCACAGGCAGCGCAGTTGGCGATGGCTGAAGGCTTTGATGATGAAGTGGTGCTGGCGGCGTTCTTCCATGACATCGGCCATCTGTGTGCCGAAGGCGCCGAGAACATGGGCGGTTATGGTGTGGTCAGCCATGAGCGGCTGGGGGCGGATTATTTGCGTGAGGCGGGATTCAGCGAGCGTATGGCGCGGTTGGTGGAATATCACGTGCAGGCCAAGCGCTATCTGACCTTGCGTGAGCCGGGGTATTTCGAGCGATTGAGTGAAGCGAGTCGCCGGACGCTGGAGTATCAGGGTGGGGTGATGACGGAGGCAGAAGCTGAGGCGTTTGAGCGTGATCCGTTGTGTGCGGTGAGTTTGCGTATGCGGCAGTGGGATGAGTTGGCCAAGGAGATGGGGGTGCCGGTGATGAATCTGGGTGTATTGAAGGAGAAAGCGGTGCGGCTGCTGGCTGCGTAATTCATGTCACCGAGTCGCGCCATTCGCGAGCAAGCCCGCTCCCACATTCGACCGAGTTCCACCATAAAGAATGCGATCAAACTGTGGGAGCGGGCTTGCTCGCGAAGAGGCCGGATCAGGCGCTAAAGCTCTGCAGCCAGTAAATCAATCTGCTCCTGCCGCTCCGCCTGATTCAGCTTTGGATGCGGATTGAGCGACGACCACTGCGGATGCGCCCGCGCCTTGCTCAGCGCTTCGGGCAGCTTGCCCTCGCGCCAGGTCTTGTCCTGCGGGGTGGCGACCTGAACCGCCTCCATCGCCGCATGCCCGCGCTGATCCAGCGCCAGCAGCAACTGTCGCTGACGCAACGCCAACAGCCGCAGCACGCCGTCATCCACGGTCAATTCCCGCTGTCCTCTGATCTTGCCCAGCAAGCGGCTGCCATAACTGCGCGCGGTTTGCAGGGCGCCGCCGGCAATCGCACCGGCCAATGCCGCAGCGCCAAGGGTGATCCCGCCGACCAGCAGATCCACCCCAGCCCCCGCCGCTGCACCTGCCGCAATTCCGCCGCCAACGCGCACACCGAGTTGCTTCAGGGTTTCCGGGTTGAACAAATCATCGCCCCAGCGCCCATCGAGTAACGGCAGATCACTCGCCGCCGCATCCTGCGGGCGGAACGCATAGAGTTTGAGCAACGCTTCGACGCATTTCTGTTCACGCTGGCGCACGGCTTTGCGCAGTTCGCTGATCGCTTGCTGTTCCTGCTCGGCCTCGCTGACCACGCTGCGTCGGCAGGCGGCGCAGTCGATCAGCAATTCGGCGATCAAACGCGCCGCACTTTGTTGGCGTGCGAGGCGCTGGGCCTGTTGATCGGCGATCAAGCGTTCCAGTTGCGGACGGGCGTTTTCCAGCAGCAGCGCGAGGCTTTCGTACAGGCGCCGCTCGCCATCTTCCGGCGGCGCGACGCTGTCGAAGCGCACCAGCGCATGCAGGCCGAGCCGCGCCAACGCTTCGCGCCAGTCCGGTTCGCGATGGTTGGCGCTGCTGACGAAATTCAGCACCGGCAATAGCGGTTTGCCGCAACTGGCCAGCACTTCGAGTTCGTCGCGATATTTGGCCAGCACCGGTTCGCGGGCGTCGATCACATACAGACCGGCGTCGGAGGCGAGTAGCTGCCGCAGCACTTTCGCCTCCTGTTCGAAACGCTGGCGCGCCTCGCTGCCGTCGAGAAACCGCGCCAGTCGCGCCGGGCCGTCGAGGCGTTCGCCGGGGCGTTCCAGACGCTCAAGGAAATCCAACAGGGCGATGGCGTCTTCCAGTCCCGGCGTGTCGTAAAGATCGAGCAACGGCTCGCCGTCCACCGACAACCGCGCACCCTCGACATGTCGAGTAGTGCTCGGCCGGTGCGAGACTTCGCCGAAACCGACGTCGCGGGTCAGGGTGCGCAGCAGCGAAGTCTTGCCGACGTTGGTGTGGCCGACCACCGCGAGTTTCAGCGGCGCTTTCCGGGCATCAGTCATGACCTGTCTCCAGCCAGTTCAACGGCGCGCAATCGGCGAACGGCAGCTCCAGTTGTTGCAGCGCGACGTGCCAGTCGCCGAGGCGGGCACTGTCCAGCGCTTCGCCGGGCGGTGCTTGCAGCAGCCAGACGCGGGTGGCGCTGGCGTTGCGCGCCAGTTCGGCGATCAGCGCGAGGCTGCCGCGATCCGGCGAACGCCGTGGATCGCAGGCGATCAGCAGACGCGCCGGGGGGAAACGGCTGAGTTGTTCGAGCAGTTTGTGCCGCGATTCGCGGCTGTCGAGAATGCCTGCGTTGCTCACGGTTTTCGGCAGGGCCGGTGGCCACGGGCGCTGGTCGTCGAGTTCGATGGCGACCAGCAAAGCGCCGTCGCTGACGTGTTCGCTGACGCTGCTTTCGACCCGATGCAACTGCTGCGGCGCCGCGTCGTTGATGCCGAGACGTTCGCTGGTCGGCATCAGCCGCTCACGCAACTGGGCGTAACCGGGCAGGTTCAGGTCCAGCGTCAGCGCGGCTTTGCCGCGACTCCAGCGCCAGAAACACAACAGCGCCAGCAGCAGGCGCGGCAGCACGCCGTAGACCACCAGCACACCGACCAGCCAGGTCGCCCAGGCCTGCCGCGCGCTTTCGACATCCAGCGCTGCGCCGCCACTGGCGCGGATCATCTCTACGGTCGGCACGTTGAAGCCGAGCAGAGCCGGCAGCGCGCCGAGGGTTTGAGTCAGGCTGATAAAGGTGTCGGCGCTGAGAATCGTGGTTTCCCAGACGAAACCGTAGCGCCGGGTCGCCATCAGTGTCAGCAACAGCACCAGTGCGCTGAGCAGCGCCAGCAACCACAGGCCATTGACCAAGGTGCCGAGCGCCCAGCGATTGAGTTTCCTGCGCTGCAACATCAGCAGCAGGGCCGGCGCCAGTTGCGCGGCTTTGGCATCGCGGGCGAATTTTTCGCTGAGCCATAGCCACAAACGCCCGAGAGTGGCGCCGTGTTCACCGGCAAAGATCAGCCCCAGCGCCCAGCTCAGCAGCAGAATCAGGTTCAGCCCGAGCAGGCTGCCCAGGGCCCAGAACACATTGACCGGTGTCTGGCTCAGCGCGGCGAAGGCCAGACCGGCGCCGCTCAGCAGCGCGAAAATCACCAGCAGCACCAGCGCCAGCCGCGCGCCTTGCAGCCAGTGCTGGAGTGCTGCGCTCAGTCCGTCGCGCTCGGCCAGCCACACGGCGCGGCGCTGAATACGGCCCGGCAGATCGCCGCCGGCCGCGCGGGCCAGACGATTGGCTTCCAGATCTTCCAGGGGACCTGCGTTTTCTTCGCGCAGGCGGATGGTCTCGCTCAGCCAGAGGTTTTGCAGTGGAGTCAGTTCAGTCACGCGCCATTCCGTTGCTCGATTGAGCAGTGAGCATAACCGCTGTGGCGCTTATCGGGTCAAGCGAGGCTCTGGTATCCTCGCCGGCATGACTAAATCACTCCCCCTCAGCCTGATCGCAGCCCTCGGTGAAAACCGCGTGATCGGCGTCGACAACAGCATGCCCTGGCACCTGCCGGGGGACTTCAAATACTTCAAGGCCACGACCCTCGGCAAGCCGATCATCATGGGCCGCAAGACCTGGGATTCCCTCGGCCGTCCGCTGCCGGGGCGCTTGAACATCGTGGTCAGCCGTCAGCCGGATCTGCGGCTGGAAGGGGCAGAGGTGTATCCGTCGCTGGAAGCCGCGGTGGTTCGCGCCGAGGAATGGGCGAAAGCGCAGGGCGTCGATGAGTTGATGCTGATTGGCGGCGCGCAGTTGTATGCGCAAGGGCTGGCGCAGGCGGATCGTCTGTATCTGACCCGAGTGGCGCTGAGCCCGGAGGGCGATGCGTGGTTTCCGGAGTTCGATCTGAACCAGTGGAAGCTGGTGTCGAATGTGCCGAATCCGGCTGAGGGCGACAAGCCCGCGTACAACTTCGAAGTCTGGGAAAAAGCTTAAGAGCTTCGCGAGCAAGCCCGCTCCCACATTGGATTTGTGTCGATCACAGATCCAATGTGGGAGCGGGCTTGCTCGCGAAGAGGGCAGGTCAGGTAAAGAAGAACTTAAGCCTGCGCCAGCTCCGCATGCTCATCCGCATCCAGCAGTGCTTTATCGGTCTGCTGCATCACTTGGCTGGTGATCGCACCGGCCGTGATCGAACCACTCACGTTCAACGCCGTACGACCCATGTCGATCAGCGGCTCCACCGAAATCAGCAGCGCCACCAGCGACACCGGCAAGCCCATCGCCGGCAGCACGATCAGCGCAGCAAACGTCGCGCCTCCACCGACCCCGGCCACACCGGCCGAACTCAGGGTGACAATCGCCACCAGCGTCGCGATCCACAGCGGGTCCAGCGGGTTGATGCCGACGGTTGGCGCAACCATCACCGCCAACATCGCCGGGTACAGACCGGCGCAACCGTTCTGGCCGATGGTCGCACCGAACGAGGCGGCGAAACTGGCGATCGACTGCGGAATGCCCAGACGACGAGTTTGCGCTTCAATGCTCAGCGGAATGCTCGCCGCGCTGGAACGGCTGGTGAACGCGAACGTCAGCACCGGCCAGATCTTGCGGAAGAAACGCAGCGGGTTGATCCCGGCCGCCGACACCAGCAGGCCATGCACGACAAACATCAGGCCCAGACCGAGGTACGAGACCACCACGAAACTGCCGAGCTTGATGATGTCCTGCAGGTTGGAACCGGCGACCACTTTGGTCATCAGCGCCAGCACGCCGTACGGGGTCAGCTTCATCACCAGACGCACCAGACGCATTACCCAGGCTTGCAGGGTGTCGATGGCGTTGATCACTTTCTGACCTTTTTCGACGTCATCCTTGAGCAGTTGCAGCGCCGCGACCCCGAGGAACGCGGCGAAGATCACCACGCTGATGATCGAGGTCGGCTTGGCCCGGGCCAGATCGGCGAACGGGTTCTGCGGAATGAACGACAGCAGCAGCTGCGGCACATTCAGGTCGGCAACCTTGCCGGCGTAGTCGGTCTGGATGGTTTGCAGACGGGCCATTTCCTGAGTACCGGCGACCAGGCCTTCGGCGGTGAGACCGAACAGGTTGGTCAGGCCGATACCGATCAGCGCCGCAATCGCGGTGGTGAACAGCAGCGTGCCGATGGTCAGGAAGCTGATCTTGCCCAGCGACGAGGCGTTGTGCAGACGTGCCACCGCACTGAGGATCGAGGCGAACACCAGCGGGATCACGATCATTTGCAGCAACTGCACGTAGCCGTTGCCGACCAGATCGAACCAGCCGATCGAGGTTTTCAGTACCGGGTTGCCGGCACCGTAAACGGTGTGCAGGGCGACGCCGAACGCCACGCCGAGCACCAGCGCGAGCAGGACTTTTTTCGCCAGGCTCCACGTAGTGTGGCGGGTTTGCGCCAGACCGAAGAGCAGGGCGAGGAACACCAGCAGATTGAGGATCAGCGGCAGATTCATGAAGACTCCGATAAGACTTGTGCCAGTCGCATTCTTGGGCGACTGCGAACCGGCAAGCCTAACAGTTTGATTTCCATTGAATTAATACCGAAATCGCAGGTTGTCCGTCGTTTTTGGAATAAGCGCGTGTCGCTCTCGGCTAAGCAACTGGCGTTGAGGGGACGTGGACGGTCGCTGACAGACGAGGACTGTCACACTTATTTGTTAGCGTCGATGTCTTTCAGTCAGGGAGAAAACGTCGATGAAGTTCGCACCGAAAATGCTCGCTGTGGTTCTTGGATTGGGCTTGGCCGCTCACGCATTCGCCACCGATCTGAAGCACTGGCCGGCGGATCAGGCCAAGGCACTGGACGCGATGATCGCCGCCAATGCCAACAAGGGTAACTACGCGGTGTTCGACATGGACAACACCAGTTACCGCTACGACCTCGAAGAGTCGTTGCTGCCGTTCATGGAAAACAAGGGCCTGATCACCCGCGACAAACTCGATCCCTCGCTGAAACTGATGCCGTTCAAGGACACCGCCGACCATAAGGAAAGCCTGTTCAGTTACTACTATCGCTTGTGCGAAGTCGACGACATGGTTTGCTACCCATGGGTGGCGCAGGTGTTCTCCGGCTTCACCCTCAAGGAACTCAAGGGCTACGTCGATGAGCTGATGGCGTCGGGCAAACCGGTTCCGACCACTTATTACGACGGTGACGTGGTGAAGAACCTTGATGTGCAGCCGCCGAAAGTCTTCACCGGCCAGGCTGAGCTGTACAACAAGCTGATGGAGAACGGCATCGAGGTCTACGTAATGACCGCCGCCTCCGAAGAGCTGGTGCGCATGGTCGCGGCCGATCCGAAGTACGGCTACAACGTCAAACCGCAGAACGTGATCGGCGTAACCACGTTGCTGAAGAACCGCGAAACCGGCGAGCTGACTACTGCGCGCAAGCAGATCACCGCCGGCAAGTATGACGAGAAGGCCAACCTCGGCCTCGAACTGACCCCGTACCTGTGGACCCCGGCGACCTGGATGGCCGGCAAACACGCGGCGATCCTGACCTACATTGATGAGTGGAAAAAACCGGTACTGGTCGGCGGCGACACCCCGAGCAGCGACGGCTACATGCTGTTCCACGATGTGGATGTAGCCAAGGGCGGCATTCACTTGTGGGTCAACCGCAAGGACAAATACATGACCCAGCTCAACGGCATGATGGCCAAGCACGCGGCGGCGCAGGCCAAGGAAGGATTGCCGGTGACGGCTGACAAGAACTGGGTGATCGTCAAGCCAGAAGAAATTCAGTAAGACCCAATTCTGTGTTGGAGCGCAGATTCCAGAATCACTGACAGTCCCCTGTGGGAGCGGGCTTGCTCGCGAAGAGGGAGTGTCAGGCGAGAGGTTTTTTGACCGGTAGACCGCTTTCGCGAGCAAGCCCGCTCCCACCGTTTTGATCTTCTGTGTCTGGGATATTTTGGTCAGGCAAAAAAATGCCCCGCACTTGGCGGGGCATTTTTATTCGGCGGCTAAAACTTACAGCCCGTCGAGCATCGCCTTGTTGCGCACCGCACCCTTGTCGGCGCTGGTCGCCAGCAGGGCGTAGGCCTTCAGGGCGGTGGTCACTTTGCGTGGACGCTGTTCGACTGGTTTCCAGCCTTTCTTGTCCTGCTCGACCCGGCGCGCAGCCAGTTCTTCATCGCTGACCAACAGGTTGATCGAGCGGTTCGGGATGTCGATCAGCACTTTGTCGCCGTCCTGCACCAGACCGATCGCGCCACCGGCCGCAGCCTCTGGCGAAGCGTGGCCGATCGACAGACCGGAAGTACCGCCGGAGAAACGACCGTCGGTGAGCAGCGCACAGGCTTTGCCCAGACCTTTGGACTTCAGGTACGACGTCGGGTAGAGCATTTCCTGCATGCCCGGACCGCCTTTCGGGCCTTCGTAGCGAATGATGACGATGTCGCCTTCCTTCACTTCGTCGGCGAGGATGCCGCGCACGGCGCTGTCCTGGCTTTCGAAGATCTTCGCGTTGCCTTCGAAGACGTGGATCGACTCGTCGACGCCGGCGGTTTTCACCACGCAGCCGTCGAGGGCGATGTTGCCGTACAGCACGGCCAGGCCGCCTTCTTTCGAATAGGCGTGTTCGAAGCTGCGGATACAGCCGTTTTCACGGTCGTCGTCGAGGGTTTCCCAACGGGTCGACTGGCTGAACGCGGTCTGGGTCGGGATGCCCGCCGGGCCGGCCTTGAAGAAGTGGTGCACTGCCTCATCGTCGGTCTGGGTGATGTCCCATTTGGCGATGGCTTCTTCCATGCTGCGGCTGTGCACGGTCGGCAGGTCGGTGTGCAGCAGACCGCCACGGGCCAGCGAACCGAGGATGCTGAAGATGCCGCCGGCACGGTGCACGTCTTCCATGTGGTACTTCTGGATGTTCGGCGCCACTTTGCACAGTTGCGGCACGCTGCGCGAAAGACGGTCGATGTCGCGCAGGTCGAAGTCGATCTCGGCTTCCTGAGCCGCAGCCAGCAAGTGCAGGATGGTGTTGGTCGAACCGCCCATGGCGATGTCGAGCATCATCGCGTTCTCGAACGCCTTGAAGTTGGCGATGTTGCGCGGCAGCACGGATTCGTCGTTCTCGCCGTAGTAGCGCTTGCACAGCTCGACGATGGTGCGGCCGGCCTGCAGGAACAGCTGTTCGCGGTCGCTGTGGGTGGCGAGGGTCGAACCGTTGCCCGGCAATGCCAGGCCCAGGGCTTCGGTCAGGCAGTTCATCGAGTTGGCGGTGAACATGCCGGAGCAGGAGCCGCAGGTCGGGCAGGCGCTGCGCTCGTACTCGGCAACCTTCTCGTCAGAAGCGCTGGAGTCGGCGGCGATCACCATGGCGTCGACGAGGTCGAGGCCGTGGGAGGCGAGTTTGGTTTTGCCGGCTTCCATCGGACCGCCGGAAACGAAGATCACCGGAATGTTCAGACGCAGGGCGGCCATCAGCATGCCCGGGGTGATCTTGTCGCAGTTGGAGATGCAGACGATGGCGTCGGCGCAGTGGGCGTTGACCATGTACTCGACGGAGTCGGCGATGATCTCGCGGCTCGGCAGCGAATACAGCATGCCGTCGTGACCCATGGCGATGCCGTCGTCGACGGCGATGGTGTTGAATTCTTTCGCTACGCCACCGGCGCGTTCGATTTCCCGGGCAACCAGTTGACCAAGATCCTTGAGGTGCACGTGGCCCGGCACGAACTGGGTAAAGGAGTTGGCAATGGCGATGATCGGCTTCTTGAAGTCGTCATCTTTCATCCCGGTGGCACGCCACAGTGCGCGGGCGCCGGCCATGTTGCGGCCGTGGGTGGATGTTTTCGAGCGGTAATCTGGCATGGAGCACTCCGGGCGGCTAATCAGGTATCAAAAGGGAGTGAGCTTCTATTGACGTCTGGAACACTCAGAAATGGCCGTGTGTCCTGGATGTTGCCGATGACTTTGCGGGATCGCCGCTTGCCTCAGCCTGAGCTCATAAACCCGCCGGGGGATGAATGGCGATGAATCAGCCGATTCTACACCGCTGGCGTCTGGAGGGAATGGCGCAAAGCGTTGTTCCAGTGCCGACGGTGTGTCTGGCATGACGACTGGCAGGCTCAATCGCTGCCAGAGGGCGTGATGGCGCTGGTTTCGATGACTCTGGCGCGGTGGCTGATCCGCTTGTTCAACGCCAGTGCGATGCAACTGAGCAGGACAAAACAGTAGCCGAGCGTGGCTTGCAGGTTGCTTGGGCTCAGGCTGATCAGGGCGCTGATCAGGCCGCCACAGATGAAAATGATCGTGCTGCCTGCGGAGGCCGAGGTGCCGGCGTTTTCCGGGAACAGGCTCATGGCCCGCGAAGTGGCGGCAGGGCGCGCGATGGTCGTGCCGGCGGTGCATATCAGCATCGGGATCAGCACCGTGGCCGCCGAGAGCGCCAGGTGCCTGGCCATGACCAGCATCACCAGCCCCGCCAGCAGGATCAGGCTCAGCCCGACCACCATTTGCTGCCCGGGCGAAATGCGCCGGCTCAGCAGCGTGGCGATGATGCCGCCAGCGACATAGGCCACGCCGTAGATCAGCAGGATCAGCGAGAAGTCATAGGCTGACAGCTGCAATTGATCCATGAAGATCAACGGTGAAATGACAATGAACGAGAAGTGGCAGGCGAATGCGAAAGCCGAGATCAGCCAGTAGCCAACGAAGTCGAAGTCCGCCAGCACCCGTCGGTAAGCCTTGAGAAAATGGATCGGTGTATCTCTGACAGCGGGCCGACTGTTGTCCAGAAACACCCAGGCTTTGAGCAACACCACCGCCGCCAGAGCGATGAACAGCCAGAAGCTGCCGCGCCAGCCCAGGGTCGCCTGTAGAAAGGTCCCGGCCAGCGGTGAGATCGAGATGAAGATCCCGGTGGCGGTCACCATCAGGATCCGCAGGCGATCGCGCTCTTCGCCTTCGAACAGATCCTGCACCAGTGCCTGCGACAGGACGAAACAGCCGCAGCCCATGGCCTGCACAATGCGAAAGGTCAGGAACAGTGTGTAGTCGCGGGTCATGACACAGCCGATCGCGCCGAGGATCGAGACGCTCATCCCGGCGAGCAACAATCCCTTGCGCCCGATGACGTCGGACAACGGCCCGATCAGCAGTTGGGCAAAGGCGATACCCACCGCGAACAGGCTGATCGACAGGGCGATATCGGTCGGGGTGCTGGCGAAGTGTTCGGCCAGCGCCGGGAACGACGGCAGCAGGACATCCAGCGGAAATACCCCCAGCAGCACCATGGCCAACAGCAGACTGACCGCCCCGCGTCGTTGTCGGGTCGTTACCACCGTTCTTCCTTCAAGCATCGATCAGTCCTGCCTTGGCGAAAAGTTTGCGGTTGTTGGGGTGCGCGAAGAATCCGGCCCTTTCGAGTGCAGCAAGCGTAGCCGTGGCTCCGGATCTGGCACGCTGGCGACTGGCCTGATCGTTGGTCAGGTCATCGAGAATCTCCTTGATTGCGCCTTCGCCAATGCCGGCGCGGCGCAGGCTCTGATGTAGCCAGTGCTCGTCGACTTCGAAAAAGGTCGCCAGGGTTTCCAGCAGGGTCCTGGCCGCGAAGGCGCGTTGGCGGCTGTTCAGGGTCAACCAGAGGTACTGGAAGACTTCGGAGAAAAACCGGCTGTGGCGCGCTTCGTCAGCAAGGTGATCACGCAACATGTCATTCACGCTGGTCACCAGCGTTTCCCGGCACACATCCAGCAGCTCCCGGGCGATGATGGTTTCCGAGACGAAACCGAGTAGAAACCATGCCAGCGGGCGTTTGCTCTCCGGCGTTCGGGCGATCTGACCGGTCAGGCGGGTAATGCGCAGGGGCATCTGCGGACGACCGGCGAAACCATGCAGGTCGGCGATCTGTTCGGCCAGTCGATGGGAGAACAGCGCGTGATAACCCTCGTCGGTATAAAGCTGCAGCGCGGCAGTTTTCATCCTTGAAGGAATACAGGCGGGCAACTCACCGTGGACGATGGTCTCCACGGCGCGGTTGACGATGCGGTGTTCAAGCAGCGTGGTGTAGTCGAGAAAGTGCACCAGATGATTGGCCGCGAGCCGATGCATGACGC
Source organism: Pseudomonas sp. NPDC087803 (assembly GCF_044742995.1). NCBI lineage: Bacteria > Pseudomonadati > Pseudomonadota > Gammaproteobacteria > Pseudomonadales > Pseudomonadaceae > Pseudomonas > Pseudomonas sp. NPDC087803. The sequence continues at coordinate 84,869 of NZ_JBIUVO010000011.1, read as the reverse complement.
TGCTGCCGGCGGCTTTGATGGCCGGATGGGACAGGTACGGCAGGAATGCCGGTGGAAACCAGAAGCGGGTTTGCAGTTGCAGGGCCAGGTCTTGCGGTAGCAGGTAGTCGTGTCGGCTGGTGCGCACCGAAGCGTGGCTGTCCCAATCGCCGAGGGTGAAGCGAAGCGCCAGGGACTCAGAGGCTTCGGGCAGAACTGTTGTGGGTGTGCTCATGGATGCGTCTCCTGCAACAGGTCGCGCATTTCCTGACACATTGCCTGACCGTCGCTGGCACCACAGCCAACAAAGAACAACGGTTGTTCAGCGCTGCCTTCGAGCTTGAGCAGGGTTTCGACCTGTCGATCGGCAAATGCTCCGGTCAGCCATGTGCCCAGGCCCAGCGCCGTGGCCACCAGTTGGAAGGTCTGCGACAGGTGACCGGCCTCGACGAATGCCATGCGGTAGGCCCGCGAGTGTTCATACTTCCACCAGAGCTTGTCAAAACGGGCAGTGATGAACAGCCCCAGCGGCAGGTTATTGATGAAATGCTGGCCCGCCAGTAAATCGCCAAGCGCGGGTTCGGGCAATGGATTGACCCGACTGAGCGCGTGTTCTGTGGGGTGATAGGCATAGAGGCCAGGTTCCAGGCCCTCGATATTGCGCGCCAGGAGAAAACCTTCGCAGGCATTCAGTCCACCGCCCGAAGGGCTGCTGCGCCGGGCACCGAGGCCTTCGGCGATGCTGTCGTCGCGATCATTGTCGCGATGGCGCAGAAAACCCAGCGACAGATAGAGCAGGGTGCCCACGTCACCGAGCGATATCGCCGTGCCGGTAAAGGAGCGGCAGGTTTTCCGCAGACGCAGGACATTGCCAAGGCTGGCGACGGTCAATGCCGCGGAGGCGGGCAGGGCGATTCGCGGCTCGTCTTGTTGTATCGGGCGATCGGGTGCAGGTGCCGGAGTAGTCAGCACTGCACTGCAATGGCTCAGGTATTGCCTGGACCATTCTTGAATATTTCGGGGTATCTGTTCGCAGGGAATGTTCTGGGTGCCGATATGATAGATCTTCGACAGTTCATCCCAGCCCCATGCAGGACTGTCTATTTTTGCAACGGTTAATATGCCTGCATTAAGAAGTTGTGAGTCTATGATGTTGCATCTGTCGAAGTTGTCCGGGTTATTGATAAGTTCTGCAAGTCGACAGGAGTAAGTCAGGTCCAGTTCATGTTGGGTGTGGTCTTTGTAGTTCCAGACGATTTGTCCGGGTGTGCGCGGCAATATAAATAAATAAGGATTTATGTGCATGTCTAATGCTCACTCTGGAAATGGTCAATAGAACGCTGGGGTGCCGGCACTCCCCAGCGTTCAGCCTTACTTAGCGGGCTTTAGGCGCAACCAGAAAGGCCAGGTTTGCGATTTTGTTGGTTTCCAGAGTAATTGCTTTCATAAGTATGAACTCCTTGTTCATTGAGAGTGAATGTCACCGTCGTGGTGACAACTTAATAATAGGTTGTAATGAATTATTGGCAAGCGATACTTAAGTAGGAAATTTCTATAAATTTTGTCGGAGCGGGAAAGCTGCAAAGCTGCGGTTGTAAGTTTTAGTGGTTAATTGTTGTTATGCGCAGAAATGTCCTGCAAGCATGTAGGAAGTTGGTTGTAGGAAAAAGCAAAGACATTTGACGACATTGCATCGCCAAAAAGTAGACGGGAAGCCCGCAGGCTCCCCGTTTCATGGGCCGATCAGCTGTTAGGCAGCAGGCGGCAGGTGATGCTCTTGATGTAGCGGGTCTCGGCGATGGCCGGGTGTACCGGGTGATCCGGGCCCTGACCGCCGCGCTCGAGCATCTGGATGTTGCGGTCCAGGTGACGGGCGCTGGTCAGCAGGATGTTCTGCAGATCATCTTCCGGCAGGTGCATCGAGCACGAAGCGCTGACCAGAATGCCGTCCTTGGTCAGCAGGCGCATGGCTTGCTCGTTCAGGCGACGGTAGGCGCCTTCGCCGTTCTTCATGTCTTTCTTGCGCTTGATGAACGCTGGCGGGTCGGCAACGATCACGTCGAAGCGTTCTTCGCTGGCCTTGAGTTCCTTCAGCGCTTCGAAGACGTCGCCTTCGATGCAGGTCATCTTGTCGGCGAAGCCGTTCAGTGCAGCGTTACGCTCCACGCCGTCGAGGGCGAAGCCCGATGCGTCGACGCAGAACACTTCGCTGGCGCCAAACGCGGCAGCCTGCACACCCCAGCCACCGATGTAGCTATAGAGGTCGAGGACGCGTTTGCCTTTGGCGTAGGGGGCCAGACGGGCGCGGTTCATGCGGTGGTCGTAGAACCAGCCGGTTTTCTGGCCGCCGATGACCGGCGCTTCGAACTTCACGCCGTTCTCTTCCAGTGCGACCCACTCCGGCACCAGACCGAACACGGTTTCGACGTAGCGGTTGAGGCCTTCGGCGTCACGCGCGGCGGAGTCGTTCTTGAACAGGATGCCGCTTGGCTTGAGCACTTGGGTCAGCGCAGCGATCACGTCATCCTTGTGCGCTTCCATGGTTGCCGAGGCAATCTGCACCACGAGGATGTCGCCGAAACGGTCGACCACCAGACCCGGCAGCAGGTCGGAATCGCCGTAGACCAGGCGGTAGAACGGCTTGTCGAACAGGCGCTCGCGCAGCGACAGGGCCACGTTCAGGCGGTGCACCAGCAGCGACTTGTCCAGCGCCAGCTTGATGTCGCGCGACAGCAGGCGCGCGCAGATCAGGTTGTTCGGGCTCATCGCGACGATGCCCAGTGGCTTGCCGCCGGCGGCTTCTAGGATCGCCTGATCGCCGGCCTTGAAGCCATGCAGTGGCGTGGCGGCCACATCGATTTCGTTGCTGTAGACCCACAAGTGGCCGTTGCGCAGGCGACGGTCGGCGTTGGCTTTGAGGCGCAGGCTAGGCAGGGACATGACGTCGCTCCGGAAAAAAGAGCGGGAGTATACCGTGTTGCTCGGCCTGATTGGCTGGTGAGTGGACATGTGGCAAGTCATTGCCGGTGGAAGACATTACCTGTGGCGAGGGGATTCATCCCCGATCGGCTGCGTAGCAGCCGCAAACCCCAACGCAGTTTTCTGACTGACCGCGTAAGTCGATTTGGGACAGCTGCGCTGTCCATCGGGGATAAATCCCCTCACCACATAAACTCACAAACCCACAGATCAGGCAGAGAGTGCGTCGATCAGCTCCTTGTTGAACGCCGGAATATCATCCGGCTGGCGGCTGCTGATCAGGTGGCCGTCCTTGACCACTTCCTTGTCGACCCAGTTGGCCCCGGCATTCACCAGGTCATCCTTGAGGGTTTTGTAGCTGGTCAGGGTCTTGCCGTTGACCAGTCCGGCGGAAATCAGCAGCCAGCTACCGTGACAGATCACCGCGATCGGTTTGCCGGCGGAGGCGCCGGTCTTGACCAGATGCTGGGCATCCTGGTCGATGCGGATGGTGTCGGAGTTCTGCACGCCACCCGGCAGGACTATCGCGTCGTACTGCTCGCTGCTGGCGCCCTGAAACGTCTGGTCGACCTCGAAGTCATCCGCCGGTTTGTCGTGGTTCCAGCCTTTGACCTTGCCGGCCTCGGCCGAAAGGATGTCGACCTGCGCGCCGGCCTGCTCCAGGGCCTGCTTGGGACCGGTCAATTCGACCTGTTCGAAACCGTCTGTTACCAAAATGGCAACGCGCTTGCCGGTGAGGGAAGTAGCCATGGTTAAGCTCCTGAGTCTGCGGGAAATTACCGCCGAGCCGGTGCTTGAATGTCCGGTCGGCCTTACAAAGTCCGAAGCCTGAGCGGGAATGAAAGTTCCTGACAATTGCCCACTGGTGTGTCGTCGTGCGGTTTTTAGAGGTTAGAATCGCCGCCTGTCCCAGAGTGTGTACTTATGTCCCAAGAGCTGACCACCGAACAGATTCAACAATCCCTGCAAGGCATCAGTGTGCCGGCGCAGCCGCAGATCATGGTGGATCTGCAAATGGAGCAGTACATGCCCGACCCGGACCTGGAGGTGATCGCCAAGCTGATCGCTCAGGATCCCGGCCTGTCCGGTTCTCTGCTGAAAATCGTCAACTCGCCGTATTACGGCCTGAGCAACAAGATCACTTCGATCCAGCGTGCGGTGAACCTGTTGGGCAGCCGTTCGATCATCAACCTGATCAACGCGCAGTCGATCAAGGGCGAGATGAACGACGACACCATCGTTACCCTCAACCGTTTCTGGGACACCGCCCAGGACGTGGCGATGACCTGCCTGACCCTGGCCAAACGCATCGGCACTCAGGCCGGCGACGAGGCCTATGCCTTGGGCCTGTTCCACGACTGCGGCGTGCCCTTGATGCTGCAGCGTTTCCCCAATTACATGTCTGTGCTGGAAAAGGCCTATGCCAATGCCAGCGCCGAGTGCCGGGTGGTGGACACCGAAAACAGCGAGTTCAACACCAACCACGCCGTGGTCGGTTACTACACTGCCAAGTCGTGGCGCCTGCCGGAGCACGTCAGCACGGCGATCGCCAATCACCACAATGCACTGGCGATCTTCAGCGACGAGTCCTCGCGCAACAGCCAGATGAAGAATCTGCTGGCGATCCTGAAGATGGCCGAACACATCTGTGCGTCTTACCGGGTACTGGGCAATCAGACCGAAGACCACGAATGGAACAGCATCGGTGCGCTGATTCTCGATTACGTGGGCCTGTCGGACTACGATTTCGAAACCCTCAAACAGACGATCCGCGACCTCGGCGCGCATTGATTCGAGAACGCCATGCCTGAATTGCCGGAAGTCGAAACCACCCGCCGGGGCATTGCTCCGCACCTGGAAGGCCAGCGCGTCAGCCGGGTGATCGTGCGTGATCGCCGGTTGCGCTGGCCGATCCCCGAAGACCTCGATGTGCGCCTGTCCGGGCAGCGCATCGTGCTGGTCGAGCGGCGGGCCAAGTATTTGTTGATCAATGCCGAAGTCGGCACTTTGATCAGCCATCTGGGCATGTCGGGTAACTTGCGGCTGGTGGAAGTCGGCTTGCCGGCGCTCAAGCACGAGCACGTCGATATCGAGCTGGAATCCGGTCTGGCGTTGCGCTACACCGATCCGCGACGTTTCGGCGCGATGCTGTGGAGTACCGACCCGCTCAATCACGAGTTGCTGATTCGCCTCGGGCCGGAGCCGTTGACCGATCTGTTCGATGGCGAGCGCCTGTTCCAGTTGTCGCGCGGGCGTTCGATGGCGGTCAAGCCGTTCATCATGGACAACGCGGTGGTGGTGGGTGTCGGCAACATTTACGCGACCGAAGCGCTGTTCGCTGCCGGAATTGATCCGCGTCGCGAAGCCAAAAGCATCTCCCGGGCGCGATATCTGAAGCTGGCGATCGAGATCAAACGCATCCTCGCTGCAGCCATCGAGCGCGGCGGCACCACCTTGCGTGATTTCATCGGCGGTGACGGGCAACCGGGATACTTCCAGCAGGAACTCTTCGTTTATGGCCGTGGCGGTGAGCACTGCAAAGTCTGCGGCACCGGCCTGCGCGAAGTGAAGCTCGGTCAACGGGCCAGTGTGTTCTGTCCGCGCTGCCAGACCTGAGGCAAAAATCTGAAAAAGTCCTACGGTCTATAGTGAGTTGTCTCACTGTTCAGCCCGAAGGATCGTGCCATGAAGTCCTTGCAAGTCCTGTTTGCCGCACTGCTGCTGTGTTCCAGCCTGGCTGTCCAGGCCGCGGAAAACGGCAGCGGTGATCCGCGCTACGCCATCCAGAACCCTCCCGCCTACGCCATGATCGGCGATTTGCTGATTGCCCGACCTTTATTGGTGGTGGCAACGGTGCTGGGTGCGGGGGTGTTTGTGGTATCGCTGCCGTTTACCGCGCTGGGAGGCGGGGTGGGCGATGCGGGACAGGCGCTGGTGGTGGATCCGGCGAAAGCGGCGTTTGTGCGCTGTTTGGGGTGTACAGGGGAGGGGTTTGAGCAGCGCGAGTGAGCTGATCAGGATTGTGCGGTGTTGCTGACGGCCCTTTCGCGAGCAAGCCCGCTCCCACCATTGAAATGCATTCCAACTGTGGGAGCGGGCTTGCTCGCGAAGAGGCCCGAAAGAGCGCTACAAAATTGCCAGATCAGGCCTTGCCGGTAATCTTGCGGTACTTCTCCATCAACTGTTCTTCAGTCTCCGGATGCGCCTCGTCCAGGGGAATGCAATCCACCGGGCAGACCTGCTGGCACTGTGGTTCGTCGTAGTGGCCGACGCACTGGGTGCACAGGTTCGGGTCGATCACATAGATCTCTTCGCCTTGGGAAATGGCGGCGTTCGGGCACTCGGGTTCGCAGACGTCGCAGTTGATGCAATCGTCGGTGATGATCAGGGACATGCTAACTCCAGCCGGGGCGGCAGGCCCGGGCGCTATAAATCAATGCGCGCAATTGTGCCGCATTGGCGAGCGCAGTGCACGCGGGTGCGATCAAGGGCACTGACAGCTGCGATCAAAAAACAAAGATCGCAGCCTGCGGCAGCTCCTACTTTTTGAAGCGTAGGGTCAGGGCATCGGCCACGGCCGGGTGCACGAACTTGCTGATATCGCCGCCCAGCGCGGCAATTTCCCGCACCAGCGTCGAGGAAATGAACGAATAACGCTCGGACGGGGTGAGAAACAGGCTCTCGACGTCCGGGGCCAACTGGCGGTTCATGTTGGCCAGCTGGAATTCGTATTCGAAGTCCGACACCGCACGCAGGCCACGCAGGAACACATTGGCGTTCTGCTCCTTGGCGAAATGCGCCAGCAGCGTCGAGAAGCCGACCACTTCGACGTTCGGCAGGTGTTTGGTGACCTCGCGAGCCAGCTCAACCCGTTGTTCCAGCGGGAACAGCGGGTTTTTCTTCGGGCTGGCGGCGACCGCAATGATCACGTGATCGAACAGGCGCGAGGCGCGTTCGACCAGATCGCCATGGCCCTTGGTAATAGGGTCGAAGGTACCTGGGTACAACACTCGGTTCATCGCGTCGTCCTGGCGGGAGTCCGTTGGGGAGTCGGATGGTATCGCAGCCGTCCCGGTCGGCCAAGTCGCCTGTTGGGTAAGAAAGCACTATAGACGACGCGATAATTCGCAGTTTTCACGGATTTCTCAGCCGATCGGCGAGGGATGTCGCCAATTGTGCCGTCAGCCCATACACCGATAATTGCGGGTTGGCGCCAATGCTGGTGGGGAACAGCGAGCCGTCGTGAATCGACAGGTTGCTCAGTTGATGATGCCGGCCAAGGCTGTCGGTGACTGCGTTTTTCGGGTCTTCACCCATCGCACAACCGCCCATCACGTGGGCACTGCCCAGGCGCATGCGGTACAGCTCAAGGCTCAAACTGTCGATCAGCGTGCGGACTTCGGCCAGGGTTTTCACGTAGCGCGCATCCGCGTGCATCGGCATCACCGCTTTCGCGCCGCCGGCAAACTGGATCTCGGCCATGCTGTGAAAGGCGCGGCGCAGGCCTTCCCAGGCGTAAGGCGAGACTTGATAGTCAAGCACTGGCGAACCGTCGCCGCGCAATTCGACGCTGCCGCCGGGGCTGTCCGGGTGGAAACCGTCACGCAGCAACGCGAGCATCGCGTGGGTGTGCGGCAGGTCGGCCATGTGTTCGGCGTTCTGCGTACCGAAACCGCCGAGCAAGGTCGCCGCCAGCGCTGGTTGCAGCGGCGGCACTTCGAGTTTGTAGCCCATCGGCCCGCTGGTGCCGTCCTTCCACTGGAAATGATCCGAGTAGATCGACTGCGGCGCGCCGTAGAACGGGTTGATCACCTCGTCGAAACGCCCGGCGGACATGTTCACCAGATGCAGGAAAGTGCGTTTGCCGAGGCGCTGATGCGGGTCCGGTGCATCCGAGCGCAGCAGCAGTGCCGGGCTGTTGATGCCGCCACCGGCCAACACGTAATGCCGGGCCTTGACCGTGATGGTGTGGCCGGTCGGCGCGACGCAGCGCTCGTCCATCGCCACGCATTGCAGGCCGGTGATTTTGTCGCCGCTGATCAACAGCTTTTCCGCACGGGCCAGGTACAGCAGTTCGCCGCCCTTTTCCAGCGTCGCCGGGATGGTGGTGACCATCATCGACTGCTTGGCGTTGGTCGGGCAGCCCATGCCGCAATAGCCGAGGTTCCAGCAGCCGCGCACATTGCGCGGGATCACGTGCCAGCTGTAGCCGAGTTGTTCGCAGCCTTTGCGGATCACGTCGTTGTTGGCGTTGGGCGGGACCATCCACGGGACGACGCCGAGGCGCTGTTCCATCTTTTCGAACCACGGCGCCATCTCGGCCGGGCTGTGGCCTTTGACGTTGTGCTCCTTGGCCCAGTGCTCGAGGGTCGGCTCGGGCGTGCGGAAACTCGAGGTCCAATTGATCAGCGTGGTGCCGCCGACCGCACGGCCCTGGAGGATGGTGATCGCGCCGTCCTTGCTCATGCGGCCGATACCTTCCTGATAGAGGCTGCTGTAGGCCTGGTCTTCGAGCATCTTGAAGTCGGAACTGGTCTTGAGCGGGCCTTCTTCGATCAGCAGCACTTTGTAGCCGGCGGCGCTGAGGATTTCTGCCGTGGTGCCGCCGCCGGCGCCGCTGCCGATGATGGCCACGTCGGCTTCCAGCGTCAGGTCGCCGGTCAGTTGTGCGCCGTTGTAGGTCTTCCAGCCACGGGCGAGGCCTTCGCGGAACGGATCGGGTACGGGCATGGATCAGATTCTCTTGTTTTTGTTGTTCTTGCGGGCGCCTTCGCGAGCAGGCTCGCTCCCACATTTGCACCGCAATCCCTGTGGGAGCGAGCCTGCTCGCGAAGGGCGCGACTCGGTTTCAAACGGTAGGCGGGCCGGGATAGCCGCAATGCGCCCACGACTCGGCGCGGGTGTACCAGGCCATCATCACCATCTGCTGCAATGAGCTGTGGCCCATGCGCAACAGGCTCAATGAGCTGTTCTGCCAGCGCTCGAGGAAGTGTCGCAGCGCTTCGGGGCTGGCGTTTTCCCAACTGCCCCAAATCCCGGTGAGCGGACCACGGGTGACCGCCATGCTGAGCACATCGAACAATTGTCGGGTGAGCTTGAGCATTTCCGGCGACAGGTGATCGAGGCTGTAGTCGAGCGACTTCAGGGTGCCATCCACCGCACCGGGTATTTTCTCGGCGGCCACGGCGCCTTCGAGCATCACCGGAATCAGTGCGCGCAGAAACAGCAGGTCGCCGTCGCGCAAGGTGACGAAGCCATTGGCCGCGACACTCGATGAACAACCACTGAGGCTGGCGCCGAGGCCGGCGGTGGCGAGAAACGCCGTGGCACCGAGGCTGAATTTCAGCAGGCCACGGCGCGACAGGGCAGGTGTTTCGGTCAGGCTTGGGTGCATTGTTGTTATTACCCGGCGATGACGATGATTAGCGGATGAACAGTTTCTGGATCAGTTTCTGAATCGATTTGCCGTAGGGCGGGTAAATCAGCCTGGCGGCGTTGAAGCGCTGTTTGATCAGCACGCCCTTGGCCTTGCTGAAGGTCAGGAAACCTTCGTGGCCGTGGTAATGCCCCATGCCTGACGGGCCGATGCCGCCGAACGGCATGTCGTCCTGCGCCACGTGCAGCAGGGTGTCGTTCAGGCACACGCCGCCGGAGTGGGTTTCGTGCAACACGCGATTCTGCTCGCGCTTGTCGTAGCCAAAGTAGTAAAGCGCCAGAGGACGCGGGCGCTGATTGATGTAGGCAAACGCCTGATCGAGATCCTGGTACGGCACGATCGGCAGCAGCGGGCCGAAGATTTCGTCCTGCATCACAGTCATCTCGTCAGTGACGTTGAGCAGCAGGCTGTGCGGCATGCGCCGGCCCTGGCCCTGTTCGAACAGCGGGATCAGCAGCGCACCCTTGCTCGTGGCGTCGCTGACATAACCATTGAGCCGGGCGAGTTGGCGCTCGTTGATGATCGCGGTGTAGTCCGGGTTGTCGGCGAGGGTTGGATAGAAATTGTTCACCACCTGACGATAGGCTTCGACGAATGCGCCGACGCGGTCTTGCGGCACCAGCACGTAATCGGGGGCGACGCAGGTCTGCCCGGCATTCAGGGTCTTGCCGAAGGCGATGCGTTCGGCGGCGTCCTTGAGCGGCACGTCGCGAGAGACGATGGCCGGGGACTTGCCGCCCAGTTCGAGGGTCACCGGGGTCAGGTTTTCCGCCGCGGCGCGCATCACGTGTTTGCCGATGCTGGTGGCGCCGGTGAACAGCAGGTGATCAAAACGCAGCCGGGAGAACGCCACGCCGACATCGGCCTCGCCGAGCACCACGCAGACCAGATCTTCGGGGAAAATTCGCCCCAGCAGGGTCTTGAGCAACTGGCCGGTGGCCGGGGTCGATTCGCTGAGTTTGAGCATCACCCGGTTGCCCGCCGCGAGTGCGCCGACCAGTGGGCCGATGGCCAGATACAACGGGTAGTTCCACGGAACGATGATGCCGACCACGCCGAGCGGCTGGTACACGACTTTCGCCGACGCCGGCTGAAAGGCCATGCCGACTTTGCGCCGCGACGACTTCATCCAGCCCTTGAGGTGGCGGCTGGCGTAATGAATGCCGTGCAGGCTGGGCATCAGTTCGGCAAGCAGGGTTTCATCGGCGCTGCGATGACTGAAGTCCGCGCTGATGGCATCGACCAGCGCCTGCCGCTCATGGCTGAGCAATTCGCGCAACGCCTTGAGCCACTGCTGGCGCTGGTCTGCCGGTGGCATCGGGTTGGCGGCATAGGCGGCGCGCTGTGCCGCGAACAGCCGATCCAGCTCTTCCAGGGGCTGTTGCAGCGTTTGCAGATAAGCAATGTCGGCAGTCATCGTCGGCTCCGGATTTATTGTAGTGATGACGTTCTAGAGTCTATGCTCTAGAAAGTCAAATGACTTCCCGACACAGCATTGTTTTATCCAATTCCGGTTAGGTCGTAAGATGCCCCTCACCGCACTCTGAATTAAAGCTCAAGCCATGGCCCCACGAATAAAAACCAGCGAGCGCATCGTGCAGAACAGCCTCGAACTGTTCAATCAGCAGGGCGAACGCAGCATCAGCACCAATCACATTGCCGCGCACATGGAGATTTCTCCGGGCAACCTGTACTACCACTTCCCCAACAAGCAGGCGATCATCGCCGTGCTGTTCAGTGAGTACGAGACGCTTGTGGACAGCTTTCTGCGCCCGCCACAGGGGCGTGCCGCCACTGTTGAAGACAAGCGCTATTACCTCAAGGAACTGCTGTCGGCGATGTGGGGCTACCGCTTTCTGCATCGCGATCTCGAGCACCTGCTCGACAGCGATCCGGACCTGGCTGCGCGCTACCGGCGCTTTTCCCAGCGCTGCGTGATCCAGGGCATGGCGATCTACGAGGGCTTCGTCGCCGCCGGCATCCTCAAGATGGATCGGGTGCAGATCGAGTCCCTGACGATCAACGCCTGGATCATCCTCACCTCGTGGGTGCGCTTTCTGTGCACCACCCGGGAAAACTCCAATCACCTCAGCGAACAGGCCATCAAGCGTGGCGTGTATCAGGTGCTGGTGCTGGAAGCCGGATTCGTCACCGATCAGGCCCGCGAAGAGGTGAATGCCTTGTTCGACGAGTTCTACGTGCCGCTGGCCCAGGCCCTCGAGGAAGGGCGCTAAACCCATTTCGAAGTCGCTCACAGGAGTCCGCTATGCCGATTGCGCAACTGCTCAGCCCGAATGCACTGGATGCCCGCAAGGAGCAGCCGGGGCTGGTGATCCTCGATTGTCGTTTTGCCCTCGAAGACCCGGACTACGGGCAGCGCAGCTATGCCGAAGGGCACATCGCCGGCGCCCGCTTCGCCGACCTTGAGCGTGACCTCAGCGGCAAGGTGATCAAAGGTGTGACCGGACGTCACCCGCTGCCCGAGCCGGCGGCGCTGATCGAACGTCTGCAGGCGTGGGGTATCAATGCCGACAGCGATGTGGTTTTGTACGACGACGGCCCCGGTGCCTATGCGGCCCGTGCCTGGTGGTTGCTGGCGTGGCTGGGCAAGCGCGACGGCGTGTTCATCCTCGACGGCGGGCTCAAGGCCTGGCACGCGGCGGGTCTGCCGTTGAGCCTGGATGCGCCGTCGGTCACCCGGGGCAACTTCAGTGGTCAGCCGGACATGAAACTGCTGCTGAGCGCCGAACAATTGCACAAGCGCCTCGGCGAGCCGAGCCTGACCCTGATCGACGCCCGGGCCCTGCCGCGCTTCAAGGGTGAGGTGGAACCGATCGACCCGATTGCCGGGCACATTCCCGGCGCGCAATGTGCGGCGTTCAGCGAAAACCTCGGTAGCGACGGGCGCTTCCTGCCGGCGGAACAGCTCAAGCAGCGCTTTGCCGCGAAACTCGGCGAGCGTTCGCCTGCGGAACTGGTCGCTTACTGTGGCTCCGGGGTGACGGCGTGTCACAACCTGTTTGCGTTGTGTCTGGCGGGGTATCCGCTGGGTTCGCTGTATGCCGGGTCGTGGAGCGAGTGGATCAACGAGCCTTCTCGGGGCATCGCCACCGGCGAATAACCACCACAAATCACCCCTGTGGGAGCGGGCTTGCTCGCGAAAGCGGTGTGTCAGTCAACCATGATGTGTGCTGAAACACCGCTTTCGCGAGCAAGCCCGCTCCCACAGGGGTTAATCGTCGCCGATAGATTGTCGGGCACTGCGATACGCCGCTGGCCCCACGCCATAAACCTGCTTGAACTGTCGGCTCAGATGACTCTGGTCGGCAAAGCCCAGTTGCATGGCGACCTCCACCGGCAGGCAACCACTCTGCAATAAACCCCGCGCCGTGGCGATGCGCTGCTGCATCAGCCAAGTGTGCGGCGGCATGCCGGTGGCGCGGCGAAATACCCGGGCGAAGTGGAAGGGCGACAGGTTCACCGCAGCCGCCAGTTCTTCCAGCGACGGCGGCGCAGCCAGTTGCGCATGCAGCAGCTCCTTGGCCATCACCACTGCGCGGTGTTCCTTGCCCGGTTTGCCGTTGATCTGCACCGCCGCATGTCGCTGCAACAGCAGCATCATCATTTCGCGCCACATCGTCTGCTGTTGCAGCGCGGTGGCCGGGCTTTCCAGCAAGCGATGCAACTGACAGAAACCGTTGACCAGGTCCGGGTCGCGGTACAGCGTCGCGCCAAATGCCGGCATCGGCGCGGTGGGCAGTTCCAGTTCTTCGAGCAGTGACACGATCTGGCCGGTATCGGGGTAAAACGCCCGGTACAGCCAGCCGTCCTCGGTGCCCTTGTGCCCGGTGTGCAATTCGTCCGGGTTGATCAGCACCAGCGTGCCGCTGCCTGCCAGGTGTTCGGCGCCGCGATAGCGATAACGCTGGGCGCCGGCCATGATCATGCCGATCACATAACCGTCGTGCACGTGCGGGGCGAAGCGATGCTCAATGTAGCGCGCCGACAGCAACTCGACCCCGGCCAGTGGCGCGGTTTGCCAGAAACGGATCGACTCGCCCCGGTCGTTCATGACGGCACACGGGCCAGCCATTGCGGGATGCGCCGTTCCAGGTAGTAACCGGGCTGGCGCAACGTGCCATCGACAAACCCGACATGCCCACCCTTGGCCTGCAGCTCGAACCGGGTGCTGGCGGACAGCTCCTCGGCCGTCGGCAGGCTGTGGGGGAATACGAACGGATCGTCCGCTGCCTGAATGATCAGGGTCGGGGTGCGGATCTTGCCGAGAAAGTAGCGACTCGACGCCCGGCGATAATAATCCTCGGCATCAGTGAAACCGTGCAGCGGCGCGGTGACCCGGCCATCGAAGTCCCAGAAGGTGCGCATGTTCTCCAGCGAACCGAGCGCCGCCAGAGCCGCCAGGCCATCCTTGCGGCCGTCATGCTGGAACTGGCGTTGCTTGTTCTTGATGTAGGCGACCATCTCGCGCATGAAGTGCGCCTGATAGACCTTGGAGAAACCCTGGCCGATGCGGTCGGCGCACTGATCAAGACGAAACGGCACCGACACCGCCACTGCCCCGAGCACGCCGCTGTCGCTGCCGGTCTCGCCCAGATGCTTGAGCAACACATTGCCGCCGAGGGAATAACCGACCGCATACAGCGGCGCCAGTGGCCTCTTGGCGCGCAAGTGTTTGATGGCTTCGGCGAGGTCTTCGCTGGCGCCGGAGTGATAGCTGCGCGGTAACAGGTTGGGTTCACCGGAGCAGCCGCGCCAGTTCAGCGCGACACTGGCCCAGCCTTGCGCGGCGAGGGCCGCCTGGATTCCGGCGACGTAGGGCGAATTGGAAGAGCCGGTCAACCCGTGCAGCACCAGTACCAACGGCGCCTCGGCGCTGTGCGGGCCATGCCAGTCGAGGTCGAGGAAATCCCCGTCGTCCAGCCACAGGCGTTCACGCTCGCGATCAAGGTGGACGGTTTTGCGCCACAGCGGCCCCCACAAGGTTTGCAGGTGCGGATTGCCGAGGCCGAAGGCGGGGGTGAAGCGTTCTGAAGAAGCGGGCACGATGATTCTCGATGCAGCTTTGTGGGCAGAGTACGCACGCTTTTGTGGCGAGGGAGCTTGCTCCCGCTGGACTGCGCAGCAGGCCTCGCTGCTGAAAAAGGGGCCGCTTCGCGACCCAGCGGGAGCAAGCTCCCTCGCCACAGATTTAGCGCAAAATTTCAGTTAACCGGCGATGTCTGCCATACGTTGCCACAACGCGTAATACACCCGCCCGGATTTCTGCTCGCGGTGCAGGCGCCAGTTGCCCGGCAGGCCCAGCGTCGAAGGCGCGGTCTCGCTTTCAGTGTAGATCCACGAATCCGGCGCCAGCCATTGGCGTTCTTCCAGCAAAGTGCAGACGGCTGGCAACAGGTTCTGGTTGAACGGCGGATCGAGAAATACCAGATCGAACGGCGTGGCGACCTGGGTTTCCAGATAACGCAGCGCGTCGGCGGTCTGCACCTGGCCGTTGGTGCAGCGCAGGGTGCCGAGGTGTTCTTTCAGGCTCGACACCGCAACGTGGCTTGCATCCAGCGCCTGGCCCATGGCTGCGCCACGCGACAGTGCCTCGAGAAACAGCGCGCCGCTGCCGGCGAACGGGTCCAGCACCTTGGCCCCGGCCACATACGGCGCGAGCCAGTTGAACAGGGTTTCGCGCACGCGGTCCGGCGTCGGGCGCAGGCCCGGCGCATCGGGGAAGCTCAGTTTGCGGCTGCGCCATTCGCCGCCAATGATGCGCAGCTGGTTCACACCGTTGTGGACGTTCTGCGCAGGTTTTTTAGGACGAGTAGCCATTAATGCTCCGGAACCCCGAGCGGTTGCTCGGCAGGTTTATCAGATGGGGCCGGTAACGGCTTTTGCGGCACGGTCGGGCCAGCGCTGACGATGACCAGTTTGTCCGTGCTCAGGTGTTTGTTCATCGCGTCTTTGACCTGCTCGACCGTCAGGCTCTGGGACTGACGCATGAAGTCATCCAGATAGCTCAGCGGCAGATTATAGAAACCCATGGCGCCCAGTTGGCCGACGATGTCGGCGTTGCTCGCGGTGGACAGCGGGAAGCTGCCGGCCAGTTCGCGTTTGGCGTCGTCGAGTTCTTTTTGGGTCGGGCCGGTCTTCAGGTAATCGGCGAGCACGTCCTGCACCAGTTTCAGGGTGCCCTCGCTCATTTCCGCGCGGGTCTGCAGGTTGATCATGAACGGGCCGCGAGCCTGCATCGGGCTGAACCCGGAATACACGCCGTAGGTCAGGCCGCGCTTCTCGCGCACTTCGCTCATCAGACGGGTGCCGAAACCGCCGCCACCGAGGATCTGGTTGCCCATCGACAGCGCCGCGTAATCCGGATCGTCACGGTCGATGCCCAGTTGCGCGAGCAGCAGGTTGGTCTGCTTCGACGGGAACTCGATGTGATTGACGCTGGCCTTCGGTTCCTGCGGCTGGGCGATCTTCGCCAGTGCCGGGCCTTTGGGCAGGGCGCCGGAGACCTGATTGGCAATCGCCTCGGCTTCGGCGCGAGACAAGTCACCGACCAGCGCGATCACCACGTTGCCGGCCGCGTAGGCCTTGGCGTGGAACTCACGCAATTGCGCCAGAGTGATCTTCGGTACGCTCTGCGCGTTGCCGTCGCTGGAATGCGCATACGGGTGGTCGCCGTACAAACGCTTCATCAGCTCAAGGCTGGCGAGTTTGCCGGGGTTCTGTTTCTGGTATTCGAAACCGGCGAGCATCTGGTTCTTGATGCGCGCGAAGGAGTCGGCCGGGAACGTCGGTTTGCCCACCACTTCGGAGAACAGCTTCAGCGCCGGTTCACGTTGCTCGGCGGCACTCAGGCTGCGCAGCGAAGCCAGCGCCATGTCCTTGTAGGCACCGTTGCCGAAATCCGCACCGAGGCTTTCGAAACCCTGGGCGATGGCGCCGACGTCCTTGCCGGCCACACCTTCGTTGAGCATGGCGTTGGTCAGCACTGCCAGGCCCGGCGCATTGCCGTCCTGGCTGCTGCCGGCGGCGAAAATCAGGCGCATGTCGAACATCGGCAACTCATGGGCTTCGACGAACAGCACCTTGGCGCCTTCGGCGGTGTTCCAGGTCTGCACGTCGAGCTTGCGGCTGGCCGGGGCCTTGCCATCGAGTTCGGCCAGCGATTGCAGCTTTTGGCTGGTCTTGGCGTTGTCCAGCGCTTCGCTGGCGTCGGTTTTGACGCCCGGCATCAGATAGAACGCAGCCGAGCCGATCACGGCGATGGCGATCAGGCCGAGCAAAAGGCGTGGGGTTCTACGCTCACTCATGAGTCGTCTCCAGTGGCAGGACATGGGCGACGCTGAGACGTTCGCGGGTGAAATACAGCTTGGCGGCGTTCTGGATGTCTTGCGGGGTCACGCTTTCCAGATCAGCAAGTTCGGTGTCCATCAGTTTCCACGACAGCCCGACCGTTTCCAGTTGGCCGATGGCGGTGGCCTGGCTGGTGATCGAATCACGTTCGAACACCAGACCGGCGATCACTTGTGCCCGCACGCGCGCCAGTTCTTCGGCGGAAGGTGCGGTGGTTTTCAGCTGTTCCAGCAGTTTCCACAGGCCGGCTTCAGCTTGCGCCATGGTCTTTTTCTTCTGGGTGTTCGGCGTCGCCGACAGAGTGAACAGGCTGTCGCCACGGGTGTAGGCGTCGTAGCTCGACGAACCGCCGGAGACCAGCTCTTCGCCGCGCTCCAGTTGCGTCGGGATGCGCCCGCTGTAGCCGCCGTCAAGCAACGCCGAGATCAGGCGCAGGGCGTTGACCGAGCGCTTGTCTTCAGCGGTGGCGATGCTTGGCACGTTGAAACCGAGCATCAGGCTGGGCAATTGGGTCTGCACATGCAGGGTGATCTGGCGCTCACCCGGCTCGGCCAGTTCCAGCGGTTTCTTCGCGGGTGGCACATCGCGTTTGGCAATCGGCCCGAAGTAGCGCTGGGCGAGGGTTTTCACTTCATCAGGCGTGACGTCGCCGACCACCACCAGCGTGGCGTTGTTCGGCACATACCAGGATTTATACCAGTGGCGCAGCTCCTCGACTTTCATCCGGTCCAGGTCAGCCATCCAGCCGATGGTCGGCGTGTGGTAGCCGCTGGCGGGGTACGCCATCGCCTTGTAACGCTCGTAAGCCTTGGACATCGGCTTGTCATCGGTGCGCAGGCGACGCTCTTCCTTGATGACTTCGATTTCCTTGGCGAACTCGTCGGCCGGCAGGCGCAGATTGGCCATGCGGTCGGCTTCCAGTTCGAAGGCCACACCCAGACGGTCGCGGGCCAGCACTTGGTAATAAGCGGTGAAATCGTCACTGGTGAAGGCGTTTTCTTCGGCGCCCAGGTCGCGCAGGATCAACGAGGCTTCGCCGGGGCCGACTTTCTCGCTGCCCTTGAACATCATGTGCTCGAGCGCGTGGGACAGACCGGTCTGGCCCGGGGTTTCGTAGCTGGAACCGACCTTGTACCAGACCTGCGACACCACCACTGGCGCGCGATGGTCTTCGCGCACGACGACCTTCAGGCCGTTGTCGAGGGTGAATTCGTGGGTCGGTTGCGGGTCGGCCGCCAGGGCCGAAAGGGGCAGGCAGACTGTGCTGAGCAGCAGGCCTGCAGCGCGGCGGGCTAGAGCATTCATTCGTTTTTTAACCTGTTGGGCTGCCCGCTTGGTCTTAGCGTCGGCGGGCGAGAGGGTGCTAGGATACTGATCCGTTTTACTGGCGGCCACGCCTATCAGGTCGTTGATCGGTCGATAGGTTGTATGGGTTTCCGGCAGAAGCTTTGAGTTTGTCAGCTAAACTCTGCGTTTTCGCCGACGATGCCGTTCCAGTCCTTCGTAATAATCGACCTTTGAGGTGCCTGCGGCGCCTCGACAAAATGTTGCGCGTGAACAAGCTGGATGAAACACAGTCTGTTCTGCATCGAATATTTATTTGCCGGGGCGCCCTTATGGCGCGTCGCTACCGTGAGATAGCCGTCCTCCATGTTTGGTTCCAACGACGACAAGAAGACCCCAGCTGCGGCTGGCGAGAAGAAAAGCCTGTTCGGATGGCTGCGTAAGAAACCGCAGGAACCCGTCGTCGAACAGCCGCCCGCGATTCCTGAGCCGGCTCCGACGCCAGCGCCTGCAATAGAAGAAGAGCCGGCGCCGATCGTGCTGCCGATTGCCGAGCCGGTGCTGCAACCGGTTGAGCCGGAGCCAGAACCTGAAACCCCGGTGGCGGCCGAGCTGCCACTGACTCCGGCGGCCGAGCCGTGGCTGACCTTGCCGGTGGCGGAAGAGCCGGTGGCATTGGTTGAAGAGGCTGCGCCGCATATCACCCCAGCGATTCCAGCACCTGCTGCGTTCGTCCCTGAAGTCGCTGCGGCGCCAGTGGTTGAGCCAGTGCGCGAGCCTGCGCCGGTTGTTTCCGAGCCAGCGGCCCCGGTGTTCGTTGCCCCTGTTGCACCGGTCATTCAGCATCCCGAGCCTGCACCTGCACCTGCACCTGCACCTGCACCTGCACCTGCACCGGTTGCCGTTGCTCCGGTTACGCCTGTGGAAGTGGTGGCTGAAACGCCGGTCGAAGCCCCGCGCACCGAAGAAACCAAGGCCGGTTTCTTTGCCCGTCTGAAACAAGGCTTGTCCAAGACCAGCGCCAGCATCGGCGAAGGCATGGCCAGCCTGTTCCTCGGTCGCAAAACTATCGACGACGATCTGCTCGATGACCTCGAAACCCGTCTGCTGACCGCCGACGTGGGGGTCGAAGCCACCACCCAGATCATCCAGCGCCTGACCCAGAAGGTCGCCCGCAAAGAATTGGCCGACGCCGATGCGCTGTACAAGTCGTTGCAGGCCGAGCTGGCCGCGATGCTCAAACCGGTCGAGCAGCCGCTGAAAATCGCCTCGCAGCACAAGCCGTTCGTGATTCTGGTGGTCGGCGTCAACGGCGCCGGCAAGACCACCACCATCGGCAAACTGGCGAAGAAGCTGCAGCTGGAAGGCAAGAAAGTCATGCTCGCCGCCGGTGACACTTTCCGCGCCGCCGCCGTTGAGCAACTGCAGGTCTGGGGCGAGCGCAACAAGATCCCGGTGATCGCCCAGCACACCGGTGCCGACTCCGCGTCGGTGATCTTCGACGCCGTGCAGGCCGCCAAGGCCCGTGGCATCGACGTGCTGATCGCCGACACCGCCGGTCGTCTGCACACCAAAGACAACCTGATGGAAGAACTGAAGAAAGTTCGCCGGGTGATCGGCAAGCTCGACGCCGACGCGCCGCACGAAGTGCTGCTGGTGCTCGACGCCGGTACCGGGCAGAACGCGATCAATCAGGCCAAGCAATTCAACCAGACCGTCGAACTGACCGGCCTGGCGCTGACCAAGCTCGACGGTACCGCCAAGGGCGGGGTGATTTTCGCCCTGGCCAAGCAGTTTGGCCTGCCGATCCGCTACATCGGCGTCGGTGAAGGCATCGACGATCTGCGTACCTTTGAAGCCGAACCCTTTGTCCAGGCACTGTTTGCCGAGCGGGAGCGTTCATGATTCGTTTCGAACAGGTCGGTAAACGCTACCCGAACGGTCACGTCGGCTTGCATGAGCTGAGCTTTCGAGTCCGTCGTGGCGAGTTTCTGTTTGTCACCGGTCACTCCGGTGCCGGTAAATCCACGCTGTTGCGCCTGTTGCTGGCGATGGAGCGTCCGACCAGCGGCAAATTGCTGCTGGCCGGGCAAGACCTGAGCACCATCAGCAACGCGCAGATTCCGTTCCTGCGACGGCAGATCGGCGTGGTGTTCCAGAATCACCAGTTGCTGTTTGATCGCACGGTGTTCAACAACGTCGCGCTGCCGTTGCAGATTCTCGGGCTGTCCAAGGCAGAGATCGCCAAGCGCGTCGATTCGGCGCTGGAGCGCGTGGCGCTGTCGGATAAAACCGATCTGTATCCGGGCGACCTGTCCACCGGTCAGCAACAGCGCGTCGGCATCGCCCGCGCCATCGTCCACCGCCCGGCCTTGCTGCTGGCGGACGAACCGACCGGTAACCTCGACCCGCGTCTGGCGGCCGAGATCATGGGCGTGTTCGAAGACATCAACCGCCTGGGCACCAGCGTGCTGATCGCCAGTCACGACCTGGCGCTGATTGCGCGCATGCGGCACCGGATGCTGACCCTGCAACGCGGCCGACTGATCGGCGACGGGGAGGCCGGGGTATGAGTGCGACACGCAGTCCGAAGGTTTCCGAGCGCGTGGCCCCGAAAGCCGCCGATCCGCAGCCGCCGAAGAAGAAAAAACACGACGATGACGATGGCCCGGACTTTTCCACGCTGTTGCGTTCGTGGATCGAAAGTCACCGCGCCAGCCTGCTCGATAGCCTGCGTCGCCTCGGCAAGCAGCCGATCGGCAGCTTCTTCACCTGCATGGTGATGGCCGTGGCGCTGAGCCTGCCGATGGGTCTGTCGCTGCTGATCAACAACGTCGAGCGACTGGGTGGTTCGTGGCAGCGTGCGGCGCAGATTTCGCTGTACCTGCAGCTGGATGCGAGTCCGGAGCAGGGCGAGGCGTTGCGCGAGCAGATCAAAGGTATGCCGGGCGTCGCTGATGCCGAATATGTCGGCCGTGATCAGGCGCTGGAAGAGTTTCAGCAGCAGTCCGGCCTGGGCGAGGCCCTGCGCGAGCTGCCGGAGAACCCGCTGCCGGGCGTGGTGCTGGTAACCCCGAACGAGGTCGACAAGCCGACTCTGGAAGCATTAAGACAAAAACTTTCCGAGCTGCCCAAGGTACAACAGGCGCAACTTGATCTAGTCTGGGTCGAGCGTCTGGCCGCCATCCTCAAGCTCGGTGATCGTTTTGTCTTCGGTCTGACGGTGCTGCTGGTTTCTGCATTACTTTTGGTGATAGGCAATACCATTCGTCTTCATATTGAAAACCGCCGCACCGAGATAGAAGTGATTAAACTCGTCGGCGGCACTGACAGCTATGTGCGGCGTCCCTTTCTGTATATGGGCGCGTTGTATGGCTTTGGTGCGGGTGTTCTGTCCTGGGGTGTGCTGGCGTTCGGCCTGAACTGGCTGAACGACGCGGTGGTTGGACTGGCCGGCTTGTACGGTAGTGATTTTGCACTGGCCGGAGTGCCAGTTGCCGACGGTCTGTCGCTCTTGCTTGGCGCGGTGCTGTTGGGTTATATCGGTGCATGGATTGCAGTCGCACGTCATCTCAGGGAGCTGGCGCCGAAGTAGAATCTTTTTTGCGCGTGATTGACCTCGCGGTTTTTTTGGGAACTTGTACTTGAATTCCCGGTCAATTTTTCGCAGTGCCGAGAGGCACGAGTATGTAAGTGGGAGGTTTTTTCGCATGACCAATTCTTTGCAACCTGCGTATGCGTTGGTTCCGGGTGCGAACCTGGAAGCCTATGTGCACACCGTCAACAGCATTCCATTGCTGACGCCGGAGCAGGAGCGTGAACTGGCCGAGAGTCTCTACTATGAGCAGGATTTGGGGGCGGCTCGGCAGATGGTGCTCGCCCACCTGCGATTTGTCGTACACATTGCCCGTAGCTATTCCGGCTACGGTCTGGCTCAGGCTGACCTGATCCAGGAAGGTAACGTCGGCCTGATGAAGGCCGTGAAGCGCTTCAACCCGGAAATGGGTGTGCGTCTGGTGTCGTTCGCCGTGCACTGGATCAAGGCGGAAATTCACGAGTTCATCCTGCGCAACTGGCGCATTGTGAAAGTCGCGACCACCAAGGCCCAGCGCAAGCTGTTCTTCAACCTGCGCAGCCAGAAGAAACGTCTGGCGTGGCTGAACAACGAGGAAGTCCACCGTGTGGCGGAAAGCCTTGGCGTCGAACCACGTGAAGTGCGCGAGATGGAAAGCCGCCTGACCGGTCATGACATGGCCTTCGACCCGGCTGCCGAAGCTGACGACGACAGTGCATTCCAGTCGCCGGCCAACTACCTGGAAGACCACCGGTACGACCCGGCGCGTCAACTGGAAGATGCCGACTGGAGCGACAACTCCAACCACAACCTGCACGATGCGCTGTAAGTGCTTGACGAACGTAGCCGCGACATCCTCTACCAGCGCTGGCTGGCAGAAGAGAAAGCCACGCTGCACGACCTGGCGCAGAAGTACAACGTGTCGGCCGAGCGGATCCGTCAGCTCGAGAAGAGCGCGATGAACAAGCTCAAGTTGTCGATCGCCGCATAACCGGCGCTTGGCAAACAAAAACGCCCCGATCAGCGATGATCGGGGCGTTTTCATTTCCGGTTTTACACAAAACCCCTGTGGGAGCGGGCTTGCTCGCGAAGGCGGAGTGTCATTCAGCAGTGGCGGTGACTGACACTCCGCTTTCGCGAGCAAGCCCGCTCCCACAGTGGTTGATGGGGTCTGAATGATTGAATGTGGTTATTCGGCCCAAGGCGCCCGGCGCGAGTCGTTGAGCCCCAGCAGATAACTGGTCCCGCCCAATTGGCTCATCTGCTGCCGAATCCACCCGGCCCGGCGCGACACATAAGCCGTCGGATGGCTGGCACTCCACACTCGAGGGTTAGGCAGCACTGCGGCCAGGTAGCTCGCCTGCTGGCGGGACAAGGATTTAGCGCTCACGCCAAAGTGATGGCGTGCCGCCGCTTCGGCACCAAACACCCCGTCGTCCCACTCGACGCTGTTCAGATACACCTCAAGAATCCGCTGCTTGGGCCAGAGCACCTCGATCAGCGCGGTAAACCACGCTTCCAGGCCTTTGCGCAGATAACTGCGACCTGACCACAGAAACAGGTTCTTCGACACTTGCTGACTCAAGGTACTGGCACCGCGAATCGAGCCGCCGAGTTCGTTGTGGGCCAACGCAGCCTGGATCGCGCCGAAGTCAAAACCCCAATGCTCGGGAAACTT
Source organism: Pseudomonas sp. NPDC087803 (assembly GCF_044742995.1). Classification (NCBI taxonomy): domain Bacteria; kingdom Pseudomonadati; phylum Pseudomonadota; class Gammaproteobacteria; order Pseudomonadales; family Pseudomonadaceae; genus Pseudomonas; species Pseudomonas sp. NPDC087803. The sequence continues at coordinate 61,571 of NZ_JBIUVO010000011.1, read as the reverse complement.
CTGGTCTTCGCCGGCCATGACCGCGACCTTGAGATCGTCGGAGATCTCGTCCCACGGTTTCCAGGTGCGCTGTAGGTCAATAGGCTCGCCGTCGACCCAGGATTCGACCTTGCGCTCGACCATCAGCGCCGTGCCCGGCGGCGGCACGAAGCGAAACAACAACACCAGCAATACACTGCCGCCCGCGAACCAGAGCAGGGCCTTCGTGAGACGACGCAAAAGTGAACGCAGCATAGAGATGGCTTGGCCGAACCGATAGAGCGGGCCATTATACAGACCCTGCCGAACGAGTCTGACTGGAGTTCCACATGCTGCGTGGCTTTCTGATGCTGGCCGCTTTCTTTGGTTTTACCGGTGTGGGCCTGGGTGCTTTCGCTGCTCATGGCCTGAAAAGCCGCCTGACCCCCGAGTATCTGGCGATTTTCCACACGGGCGTGACCTATCAACTGGTGCACACCCTGGCGCTGTTCGGCGTCGCACTGCTGGCCACTCAGATCCAGGGGCGGCTGGTGACCTGGGCCGGTATTTCGTTCGCCGTCGGCATCCTGCTGTTCTCCGGCAGTTTGTACGTGCTGACCACCACCGGCATCAGCAAGCTCGGCATCATCACCCCGTTCGGCGGCTTGGCCTTCCTGATCGGCTGGGTATGCCTCGGGCTTGCCGCCTGGCGCCTGCAACTGACCTGACCCGATCCCTGTAGGAGCCGCCGCAGGCTGCGATCTTTTGATTTTGCTTTTGAAGATCAAAAGATCGCAGCCTGCGGCAGCTCCTACGGGGGTATGGCCATTTCAGCGGGGTAAAGGGTTTCAAGACGAATGGCTTGGGTCACCCCGCGTGATCGGGCTAGAATGCCACCCCCTAAAAATGATGGCGGCCTTGCGCATGCGCATTCAGTTGAACGGCGAATCCTTTGAACTGCCCGACGGTGAAACCGTTGCGGCCCTGATCACTCGTCTGGACCTGACCGGTCGCCGGGTGGCAGTCGAACTCAATCTGGATATCGTCCCGCGCAGCCAGCATGCCGACACCGTCCTCAACGACGGCGATAACGTCGAAGTGGTACACGCCATCGGCGGCGGCTAGCCCCAAACACTGTGAAAACTGCTGCGCTCGGAAATACTGCGTTAAAAACAGGCTCGGAATGCTCATTTACAACCAGTAAACTCCGCTTCCTCGCCTGTTTTTGCCTTGTCTTTCCTTCGCTCGCGACGTTTTCACAGCGTTTGGCCAATAAGGATTCTGCAAGACCCTCACCCCTAAAGAGGATTCCCCATGAGCATCGTTCGCAGCGACAAGCCTTTTGTTCTGGCCGGTCGTACTTACCAGTCGCGTTTGCTGGTCGGTACCGGCAAGTACCGTGACATGGAAGAAACCCGCCAGGCCATCGAAGCCTCGGGTGCCGAGATCGTCACGTTCGCCGTGCGCCGTACCAACCTCGGCCAGATCGAAGGCGAGCCGAACCTGCTCGAAGTGCTGTCGCCGGATCGCTACACCTTCCTGCCGAACACCGCCGGTTGCTATGACGCCATCGAGGCCGTGCGCACCTGCCGCCTGGCCCGTGAGCTGCTTGATGGTCACAACCTGGTGAAGCTGGAAGTGCTGGCCGACCAGAAAACCCTGTTCCCCAACGTGATCGAAACCCTCAAGGCCGCGGAAACGCTGGTCAAGGAAGGCTTCGACGTGATGGTCTACACCAGTGATGACCCGATCATCGCCCGGCAACTGGCGGAAATCGGCTGCATCGCGGTCATGCCGCTGGCCGGTCTGATCGGTTCCGGTCTGGGGATCTGCAACCCGTACAACCTGCAGATCATTCTCGAAGAAGCGAAAATTCCGGTGCTGGTGGATGCCGGCGTCGGTACCGCTTCCGACGCCACCATCGCCATGGAACTGGGCTGTGACGCGGTGCTGATGAACTCGGCCATCGCCCACGCCCAGCAACCGGTGATGATGGCCCAAGCCATGCAACACGCGATCGTCGCGGGCCGCCTGGCCTACCTCGCCGGCCGCATGCCGAAAAAACTCTATGCCAGCGCCTCTTCGCCGCTGGATGGTCTGATCAAGTAAGAGCCATTGATGACTGAATCGAACGACACGCCTATCCAGACGGAAGAGGGCGACGAGCGCCAACACCGCCGCATCAAGAGTTTCGTGATGCGCGCCGGGCGCATGACCGAAGGCCAGCAGCGCGGTCTGGACCAGGGCGCGCCGCTGTACGTGCTGCCGCTGGCCGACGCGCCGGTGGATTACGATCAGGTGTTCGGCCGTTCGGCGCCGCGCTCGCTGGAGATCGGTTTCGGCATGGGCCACTCGCTGCTGGAAATGGCCGCGGCGGCACCGGATCAGGACTTCATCGGTGTTGAAGTGCACCGTCCGGGTGTCGGCGCGCTGCTCAACGGCGTGCTGACTCAGGGCCTGACCAACCTGCGGGTCTACGATTGCGACGCGATCGAAGTGCTCAACCGCTGCATCGCCGACAACAGCCTCGATCGCCTGATGCTGTTCTTCCCGGACCCATGGCACAAGAGCCGTCACCACAAGCGTCGCATCGTTCAGGCGTCCTTCGCTGAACTGGTACGCAGCAAGCTGAAGGTTGGCGGCATCCTGCACATGGCCACCGACTGGGAACCGTACGCCGAGTACATGCTGGAAGTGATGAACGTCGCCCCGGGCTACCGCAACCTCGCCGAAGACGGCAAATGCGTACCGCGCCCGGCCGAGCGCCCGATCACCAAGTTCGAGCGCCGCGGCGAACGTCTTGGGCATGGCGTGTGGGATCTGAAGTTCGAGAAAATCTCCTAAGCATCACGCAAAACCCAATGTGGGAGCGGGCTTGCTCGCGAAAGCGGTGGATCATTCAATGTTGATGTTGACTGATCCGACGCCTTCGCGAGCAAGCCCGCTCCCACAGTTGTTTGTGCGTTGTAGGAGCTGCGGCACGCTGCGATCTGTTGATCTTGAAACAGCAGATCAAAAGATCGCAGCGTGCCGCAGCTCCTACAGATGTCATGTGTGTCGAAATTCAGCGGCGGTCAGCGACGACGCCGATCAGGACGAGGACCACCAGCAACACCGGCGCCAGGCTGTAGTTGTTGAACTGGCTCAGGCCTTTGACCACCCACGGCGTGGCGTAGATCAGTGCGGCGCCGCTGCCGATCACGCACAGCAGGGCCATCAGCGGTACGCGCAGGGCGCCGGCGATGCTGCCCAGACGCTGCTCGACCCAGCCCTTGAAGTCGGCGCCGAACAGCACCAACAGGCAGCCCACCAGCGCCAGGGCGATTTCCGAAAGGTTGCTGCGGCTCCAGCGGGACACGGTGGCGAGCAGATCGAGTATCAAATCCATGGGTTTTTCCTTGGGGCGGCCGTGGGGCTCAGCTCAGAAAGTTCTGCAGCAAGTCGTTGAGGAACAGTTGTCCGCGCTCGGTGGCCGCCAGACGTGACGGTTCGACCTGCATCAGGCCGCTTTGTTCGGCCTCGCGGCGGTGCTCGGCGAGACTTTCCAGCGCCAGGCCGGTGCGCTCGGGATACAGGCGCGATTCCACACCAGCGGTCAGGCGCAGGGCGTTCATCAGGAACTCGAACGGCATCTCGTCGTTGCTCAGGGCTTTTTCGCCAGCCTGGAAGCTCTTGGCCGGGTTGAGATAGTCCTTCGGCAGGCGTGTCTTCCAGGTGCGCACGATGCGCCCGTCCGGGTGGCTGAGCTTGCCGTGGGCGCCGGCGCCGATGCCGATGAAGTCGCCGAAACTCCAGTAATTGAGGTTATGCCGCGCCGGACGCCCGGGCTGGGCATAGGCCGAGACTTCGTATTGCGCGTAACCGTGCTCGGCCAGCAGCGCTTGCCCGGCTTCCTGAATGTCCCACAGCGTGTCGTCCTCCGGCAGCACCGGCGGCTGGTTCCAGAACACCGTGTTCGGCTCCAGTGTCAGCTGATACCAGGAGATGTGCGTCGGTTTCAGCTCAATCGCCTGGCGCAGATCGCTCAAGGCATCGTCCAGCGACTGATCGGGCAGGCCGTGCATCAAGTCGAGGTTGAAGTTATCGAACCCGGCCTGCCGCGCCATGCCCGCCGCGCGCACCGCTTCATCGCCGTTGTGGATGCGCCCGAGCGCTTCGAGTTTCTGCTGCTGGAAGCTCTGGATGCCGATCGACAGGCGATTGATCCCCAGCTTGCGGTAGGCGACGAACTTCTCTTGCTCGAAGGTGCCGGGATTGGCTTCCAGGGTGATCTCGATGTCGTGCGCAAACGGGATGCGCTGCTCGACGCCTTTGAGCAAGCGCCCAAGCGCCTCGGCGCTGAACAAACTCGGCGTACCGCCACCGAAGAAGATCGAACTGATTTCACGGCCATACACCGCGTGCAGATCCTGATCGAGATCGGCCAGCAGCGCGTCGACGTAATCCTCTTCCGGCAGCACCGGGCTGGCGGTGTGCGAGTTGAAATCGCAATACGGGCATTTGCGCACACACCACGGGATGTGGATGTACAGCGCCAGGGGCGGCAGCGTAGGCAGCGGCGCCCGAGGCGAGGAGGCGGCGCCACCGATGATCAGCGACGACGCGGAGGGGCTGTCGGTCATTTCAGGTCCAGACGCTGGCGCAGCAGATCCATTGCACGGGCGCGGTGGCTGATCTGGTTCTTGTCGGCCGGGCTCAGTTCGGCGCTGGATACGTCACGCTCCGGCACCCAGAACAGCGGGTCGTAGCCGAAACCGTGCTCACCGCTGGCGGCGGTCAGAATCCGTCCGTGCCACAAGCCTTCGCAGAGAATCGGCAGCGGATCATCGGCATGCCGCACCAGTGCCAGCACGCAGACAAACTGCGCGCCGCGCTCGGCTTCAGGCACGTCCTTCAAGGCGTCGAGCAGTTTGGCGTTGTTCGCCGCATCGCCCTTGCCATCGGCGTAGCGTGCCGAGTAGATGCCCGGCGCGCCGCCGAGGAAGTCCACCGCCAGACCGGAATCATCGGCCAGCGCCGGCAGCCCGGAGATGCGCGCGGCATTGCGCGCCTTGAGGATTGCGTTCTCGACGAACGACAGGCCGGTTTCTTCCGGCTCGACCTTGCTCCATTCGCCGATCGAGCGCAGTTGCACCGAGTCGCCGAGCATGGCCTGGAGTTCCTTGAGTTTGCCGGCGTTATGGCTGGCCAGTACGAGCTGCTTGAGGTTCATCATTCGCCGGGAAAGAGTTCTTGGTTGAAGTTGATGGTGTTGATCTTGTCGCCCGTCTGCACCTTGATTTCAAAGGTGCGGGTTTCCTGTTGTTCCACCGGGTACTGGGCGATGTAGTAGATCGCGCCCTGTTCGGTGACCTGGCGGAAGTTCAGCGGCACGCTCTGGCTGGTCAGGTCTTTGACCGTGCCGGTGACGTTGGCGCTCAGCGGTTTGCCGTCCTTGATCAGCGAGACGTTGATCACGCCCTGGTTCTTGCTGCGGATCAGCTCGGCTGCCTTGGCGATGTCCGGCTGCAAGTACGTGGAGTTGAAGGTGTTGTAGTGCACCGTCACGTCGCCGAAGGTTTCCTGGCGCTCGCCTTTGATGACATCCGCCGCCATGGCGCTGGCGCTCAGGCAGGCGGTCAGTAACAACAGGGCTAGACGACCCATGATCGTTCTCCTCGAAATGTCGTGGTTCAGACCGCGACCCGATGATCTGCAAGCACCGGGCTGCTGACGCGGTAGATACCAATCTCACCTAACAGATTAGGCCATAGCTTACTGGCCCACCCGTGGCGGTGCTGTTGATCCACGGCAAGCCGATCAATGACCTTCGCATCACGTTCGCGACAAAGTTCTTCAAAGTCTTCGAAGGTGCAGAAGTGGATGTTCGGCGTGTTGTACCAGGTGTAAGGCAGAAATTCCGACACCGGCATCCGGCCCTTGCTTGCCAGGTACCAGCGGCAGCGCCAGTGACCGAAGTTGGGGAAGGTGATGATGCATTGACGACCGACCCGCAGCATCTCGTCGAGGATCTTGTCCGGGTAGTGCACGGCTTGCAGGGCCTGGGTCATGACGACGATGTCGAAACTGTTGCTGGCGAAGTTGCCCAGCCCCTTGTCCAGGTCCTGCTCGATGACGTTGATACCCTTGGCCACGCACTCGGCGATGTTGTCGGCGTCGTTTTCCAGGCCATAACCGGTGACGTTCTTGTTGTCGCGCAGCCAGGTCAGCAGCTCGCCGTCGCCGCAACCGAGGTCGAGCACGCGGCTGCCGGCGGGGATCCATTCCTGGATGATTTCCAGATCAGCTCTCATGGCTTGTTCACACCGTAATTCGGTTCATGTAATTGCCGAACGCCTGCAGATAGCGCGGGATCGGAATCAGGAAGGCGTCGTGGCCCTGTGGCGCATCGATTTCCAGATAGCTGACGTCTTTGCGTGCCGCCATCAGTGCATCCACCAGCTCCCGCGAGCGGGCCGGGGAGAAACGCCAGTCGGTGGTGAACGACATCACGCAGAACTTGGCGGTGGCGTTTTCGAAAGTTTTCGCCAGGTTATCGTCGAAGTTCGCCGCCGGGTCGAAGTAGTCCAGTGCCTTGGTCATCAGCAGATAGGTATTGGCGTCGAAACGCCCGGAGAACTCTTCACCCTGATAGCGCAGGTAGCTTTCGACCTGAAACTCGACGCTGTGGAAGTCGTAGTTGAGTTTTTCGCTCTTCAGGCCACGGCCGAATTTCTCGCCCATCGAGTCGTCGGACAGGTAGGTGATGTGCCCGACCATCCGCGCCAGCATCAGCCCGCGCTTGGGGATCACGCCCGCTTCCTGGAACGAACCGCCGTGGAACTCCGGGTCGGTAAGGATCGCCTGGCGCGCCACTTCGTTGAAGGCGATGTTCTGCGCCGACAGCTTGGGGGCCGAGGCGATCGCCAGGCAGTGACGCACGCGATCCGGGTAAGTGATGGTCCACTGCAACGCCTGCATGCCGCCAAGGCTGCCGCCGATGACGGCGGCGAACTGACGAATGCCGAGCAGGTCGGCCAGACGCGCCTGACTGTGCACCCAGTCTTCCACGGTGAGCACCGGGAAATCTGCGCCGAATGGCTTGCCGGTCTCCGGGTTGATACTGCTCGGGCCGGTGGAGCCGTTGCAGCCGCCTAGATTGTTCAGGCTGACCACGAAGAACTTGTTGGTGTCGATCGGTTTGCCGGGGCCGATGCAGCTGTCCCACCAACCGGGCTTGCGGTCGTCGACGCTGTGATAGCCGGCGGCATGATGATGCCCGGACAAGGCGTGGCAGATCAGCACGGCGTTGCTCGCCTGTGCGTTCAGCGTGCCGTAGGTTTCGTAGATCAGGTCGTAGGCAGGCAGCGAACGGCCACAGGCCAGAGCCAGAGGTTCACTGAAGTGCGCCGTTTGCGGCGTCACCAGACCAACAGAATCGGGGGGAAAGGCAGCTGGCATCGACCCTGCTCTCGTTGAAATGAGGCGTAAGTCTAAAGAGCATGGGGGTTAGCGGCAAGCAACGATCGGGCCTGATCGTTGATTGAGCGAAGTCCTTGTGGTGAGGGGATTTATCCCCGATGGCTGCGTAGCAGCCCTGTAATCTTTGGCCGTGCCGAAGGAATGGGGTGGGCAACAACAAGGGGGCCGCTGCGCGCCCCATCGGGGATAAATCCCCTCACCACAGTGGATCAGACCGGACGCGTCAGATCAGGCAAATCCGGCAGCTTCTTCGGCGCACAGATCTTCAGCCGTTTCTGCCGGTTCAACTCGCCGCTGAGCAGACTGACCTGGCTCTTGGAGACCCCAAACGCCTTGGCCAGAAAGCCCATCAGATACGCATTGGCCTTGCCCTCGACCGGCGGCGCGGTGAGGCGGATCTTCAGACGGTCACCGTGCAGCCCGGCGAAATCATCGCTGCGGGCTGCCGGTTGCAGGTGACATTCGAGGATCAGATCGTCGCCGTCCCAGCGAAACCAGCTCACATCAGCAGGCGCAGGATTTCCGGCATCATGGTCATTGCCGCCAGATTGTTGATCACCAGCATGTCGATCAGCTTCAGCGCCAGAAAGGCGAAGATCGGCGACAGGTCCAGGCCGCCGAGGTTCGGCAGAATCTTGCGGAACGGTGCCAGCGCCGGCTCGCAGATCTGGTTCACCAGTTCAGCGCCCGGATTGTGGCTGCCCGGCGCGACCCACGACAGGATCACGCTGATGATCAGGGCGAAGAAGAAAATCTTCAGGAACAGCGCGGTCACGCCAATGATCGACCAGATAAACAGCTGCAGCGGGTTGCCGGTGGTGCCGTAGGTCAGCAGCAGGGTCAGGGCCATCAGTGCCAGCTGCACCAGAATCGCCAGCACCAGCGAGGACATATCGAGGCCGAAGATGCTCGGGATGATCCGGCGCAGTGGCTTGAGCAGCGGCTGGGTAGCCTTGACCACGAACTGGCACAGCGGGTTGTAGAAGTTCGCGCGCACCAGTTGCAGGACGAAGCGCAGCAGCACGATCAGCAGGTACAGACTGCCGAGGGTTTGCAGCACGTAAACCGCTGCAGTGTTCAATCCAATCATGTAAGGCTCCTTATTTGCCCAGTTGTTCGGCCATTTCGGCCGAGCGGTGCGCGGCGGCGCCGAGTGCTTTTTCTACCAGGGCTTCGAAGCCATCAGCCTGGAATGATTTGATCGCGGCCTCTGTGGTGCCATTTGGCGAGGTCACGCGGCGGCGCAGTTCGCCAGCGTCGACATCGCTGGATACCGCCATGTGCGCGGCGCCCAGAGCCGTTTGCAGGGTCAGTTGCTCGGCGATTTCCTTAGGCAGGCCGAGTTTTACGCCAGCGGCGGTCATCGCTTCGATCAGCAGGAAGAAGTACGCCGGGCCGGAGCCGGAAACGGCGGTGACCGCATCGAGTTGCTGCTCTTCGTTCAGCCACAGCGCGATACCCACGGCGGACAGCAGCTCTTCAGCCTGCTGACGCTGCTCGGCACTCACTTCGCTGGTGGCGTACAGGCCGCTGACGCCCTGACGCAGCAGCGCCGGGGTGTTCGGCATGCAGCGCACGATCGGCTGCTCGCCGAGCCACGCAGTCATGCTCGCGCAGGTGATGCCGGCGGCGATCGACACCACCAGTTGCTGTGGTTGCAGGCTGGGGCGGATGGCTTCGCACACGGCTTTCATCGCCTGTGGCTTGACCGCCAGCACGATAACGTCGACGCCGTCGATGGCCTGGGCGTTGTCGGCAAAGGTTTCGATGCCGTGTTCGGCGCTGACGCGTTGGCGGGTCTCTTCACCCGGATCACTGGCGCGAATGTGGCTGGCTTGCAGACCCTTGGCCCGCAGGCCGCCGATCAGGCTGGCGGCCATGTTGCCGGCACCGATAAAGGCAATACGCGTGTTGCTCATGTCAGGTCCTTTTTCAGATGGCTGTCGGTCATTGCTGACCGTAATCTCTGGCGCCAAACAGCGCGGTACCGATCCGCACCCACGTGGCGCCTTGGGCGATGGCCGACTCGAGGTCGTGGCTCATGCCCATGGAAAGTGTGTCGAGCGGCAGATTCAGGCTGGTCTGCAAACGTTGCACGGCCGCAAAAGCGGCATCTTGTTCGGCGCGATCTTCGGTCGGCTCGGGAATCGCCATCAGCCCGCGCAGTTTCAGCCGGGGCAGGGCGCTGATGGCCTCGGCCAGCGCCGGCAGGTCGGCCGGGGTGCAGCCGGATTTGCTGGCCTCACCACTGACGTTGACCTGAATGCAGATGTTCAGCGGCGGCAGCTCGGCCGGGCGCTGTTCGGACAGGCGTTGGGCGATTTTCAGGCGATCCACGGAGTGCACCCAGTCGAAATGCTCGGCGATGGCGCGAGTCTTGTTCGATTGAATGGGGCCGATGAAGTGCCAGATCAAGGGCAGGTCGGCCAGTTCGAGCTGTTTGCCCAAGGCTTCCTGCAGATAGTTCTCGCCAAAGTCACGCAGGCCGGCGGCGTAGGCTTCACGCAGGGCCTGCGCCGGTTTGGTCTTGCTCACGGCCAGCAACTGGATGCTGTGTTCATCACGGTTTGCAGCTTTGGCCGCTGCCTGGATACGCGAACTAACCTGAAGAATGTTGTCTGCTATCGTGGACATCAAGAGGCGCCGGCGGTCTGAAGGTTCGCGGCATTCTACTGGAATTGAGGGACGCTATGGATATCACTGAACTGCTGGCGTTCAGCGCCAAACAGGGCGCTTCCGACCTGCATCTGTCGGCCGGTCTGCCACCGATGATCCGCGTTGATGGCGATGTGCGGCGGATCAATCTGCCGGCGCTGGATCACAAGCAAGTGCACGAACTGATCTACGACATCATGAACGACACCCAGCGCGTCGACTTCGAGAAACACCTGGAAACGGATTTCTCGTTCGAAGTCCCCGGCGTCGCGCGCTTTCGGGTCAATGCGTTCAACCAGAACCGTGGCGCCGGCGCGGTGTTCCGCACCATTCCGTCGAAAGTGCTGAGCATGGAAGACCTCGCCATGGGCGATGTGTTTCGCAAGATCACCGATGCGCCGCGCGGGCTGGTGCTGGTGACCGGACCAACCGGTTCCGGCAAATCGACCACGCTGGCGGCGATGATCGACTACCTCAACACCCATCGTCACCACCACATCCTCACCATCGAAGACCCGATCGAGTTCGTCCACGAATCGCGCAAATGCCTGATCAATCAGCGCGAAGTCCATCGCGATACCCGCAGCTTCGCCACCGCGCTGCGCTCGGCCTTGCGCGAAGACCCGGATGTGATTCTGGTGGGCGAGATGCGTGACCTGGAAACCATTCGCCTGGCCCTGACGGCTGCGGAAACCGGGCATCTGGTGTTCGGCACGCTGCACACCACTTCGGCGGCGAAAACCATCGACCGCGTGGTGGATGTGTTCCCCGGTGATGAGAAGTCGATGGTCCGCTCGATGCTTTCCGAGTCATTGCTGGCGGTGGTGTCGCAGACCCTGATCAAGAAGATCGGCGGCGGGCGGGTGGCGGCGCACGAGATCATGCTGGGAACGTCGGCGATCCGGAACCTGATCCGCGAGGACAAGGTGGCGCAGATGTATTCGGCGATTCAGACCGGCGGGTCGTTGGGGATGCAGACACTCGACATGTGCCTGAAGGAACTGGTGACCAAGGGCTTGATCAGTCGCGAGCATGCGCGGGAGAAGGCGCGGACGCCGGATAATTTCTAAAGGCTGGAATGCACCTGTGGCGAGGGAGCTTGCTCCCGCTTGAGCGCGTAGCGCTCACAAGATTTTGGGGCTGCTGCGCAGCCCAGCGGGAGCAAGCTCCCTCGCCACAGTTGATCGTGTTTCAGCGTTGAACGACGCGCATCTGCTTGCCGGCCGGTTCTTTTGGCAGCACACGCTTGGCAACCACGTAATGCTGTTCCCAGTACGGCTTGTTCAGCGTGTCGATGCTTACCGCTTTGCCACGGCGTGGTGCGTGGATGAAGCGGTCGTTGCCCAGATAGATGGCAACGTGGTTGACCCGACGGCTCTTGATGTTGAAGAAAATCAGGTCGCCCGGTTTCAGATCCTTGCGTTCGACTTTCTCGCCATGCCCGCTGGCCATCGCGTTGGAAGTGCGTGGCAGGTCGAACGTGGCGTCGTTGAACGCATATTTCACCAGTCCGCTGCAGTCGAAGCCTTTACTTGGGCTGCTGCCGCCCCAACGGTATGGAGTACCGAGGACGTTCACCGCACGGCTCAGGACGTTGCTGCTTTCCTTGTTGGCCATCGGCGGCACCAGCTTGCCGTGATTCTTGCTGGCGAGGGTGGTGTGTTTCGTTTGTTTGCTGCTCTTGCTCGAAGGAGCCGAAGCATGGGATTTAGGGGTGAAACCGTTGACGTTGGGAAGACGTTGCTCACGATTGGTGGCGTGGGCGGCCAGTGGCATTAATAGGCAGATGGTTAGCCATGTCTTGAAAAATGGTCGCATTAGGCGTGGCTCTTATGTGTTAGCGCGCAACTTTATAACAGCTTTTTTGTCCCTTCCGAGGCCGTTGGTCGATTCCATCAGAGGGCAACGGAACCAATTAAGCGGCAAACGGACGCAATTGTCGGACAGAAGTCCGGTGCCATAAGGCTTTGACGGACGACACGGTAACATTTGCCGTACGTCGGCTACATGTAAAAAAGTCACAAAGAATTAAAGAAAATTTATCTATCGTGTGAATCGAGGTCTTCATGAACCGCTATCAGCAGGTCGCTGCACCGCAGGATACACACAGCAAAATCATCGGTTATCTGCTGTGGATTTTTGGTTTCACCGGCGCTCACCGCTTCTATTACGGCAAGCCGGTGACCGGGACGATCTGGTTCCTCACCTTCGGATTGCTGGGTATTGGCTGGCTGATCGACCTGTTCCTGATTCCGGCAATGGATCGCCAGGCGGATCTGCGCTTTGTCGCAGGGCCGATCGAATACAACGTGGCGTGGATTCTGCTGACGTTCCTGGGCGTGTTCGGCGTGCACCGGATGTACCAGGGCAAGTGGATCAGCGGTTTGCTGTATCTGCTGACCGGCGGGTTGTTCTTTGTCGGGGTGCTGTATGACTTCTGGACGCTGAATGATCAGGTGTCGGTACGCAACGCCGAGGGCAGAGGCGCCTTCCAGTAAGCCTTCGCGAGCAAGCCCGCTCCCACATTAGATCTCCAGTGAACACAGAGTTTGTGTCGATCGGCGATCCAGTGTGGGAGCGGGCTTGCTCGCGAATACAGGCAGCGCGGTATCACGCCTGGTGACTGATCCGCCCATCCACCAAGGTGTAGCGCACCACGCCCGGCAGGGTGTGACCAAGGAACGGGCAGTTCTCGCCCTTCGACAGCCAGCGTTCACCGGCCACGGTGGACGCTTTCGGATCGAACAGCACGATATCCGCCGCACCGCCCACCGCCAGTTTGCCCGCCGGCAGACGCAGCGCGTCCGCAGGCCCGGCACTCAAGCGCGAGAGCAGGGTCGGCAGATCCAGCAGACCATCCGCAACCAGCGTCATCGCCAGCGGCAGCAGCAATTCAACACTGCTGATGCCCGGCTCGGTCGCGCCGAACGGTGCCAGTTTGGCGTCGCGCTCATGCGGCTGGTGATGGCTGGAGATCGCCGAAATCACCCCGGACTTCACCGCTTCGCGCAGGCCATCGCGGTCGGCGCGGGTGCGCAGCGGCGGTTGCACGTGATACAGGCTGCTGAAGTCGATCAGCGCTTCATCGGTGAGGATCAGCTGATACAGGGCGACATCCGCCGTGACCTTCAAGCCACGGGCCTGCGCCTGGGCGATCAGGGCCACGCCGCGCGCGCTGGTCAGTTGGCTGAAGTGCGCGCGCACGCCGGTCTGCTCGACCAGCAGCAGATCGCGAGCGAGGGCCACGGTTTCCGCAGTTTCCGGGATGCCCGGCAAGCCGAGGAAACTGGCGACCGCGCCTTCATGGGCCAGACCGCCATCCGCCAGATCGTGATCCTGCGAATTGAAAATCACCGTCAGGTCGAAGGTGGCCGCGTAGTCCAGCGCCCGGCACAGGGTGCGGGTGTTGCGGAAACTCTCCAGACCGTTGCCGAACGCCACACAACCGGCGTCGCGCAGGGCCACCAGTTCGGCCAATTGTTCGCCGTCCAGGCCTTTGCTCAGCGCGCCAATCGGGAACACCTTGGTGTTGCCGGCTTCGCGGGCGCGGTCGAGGATCAGTTCGGCCACGGCCGAGGTGTCGAGCACCGGTTTGGTTTTCGGTGGGCAGCACAGGCTGGTCACACCGCCGGCCGCCGCCGCGCGGGTTTCGCTGGCGATGCTGCCTTTGCGGCTGTAACCCGGCTCGCGCAGGGCGACGTTCAGGTCGACCAGCCCCGGTGCGGCGGCCAGCCCGCTGGCGTCGATGGTTTCTACTGCGGTGAAACCGGCCGGTGCGGCGCCGAGGGCGACGATCTTGCAGGCTTCAACGTGGATGTCGGTGATTTGATCCAGGCCGCTGCTTGGATCGATGACGCGGGCGCCGAGAATGCTGAGCTTCACTGGGCGTTCTCCTGCTCGAATTGACGTTGCGCTGCTTGCCCGCTCATGGCCATCGACAGCACGGCCATGCGGATGGCGATGCCGTAGGTGACTTGATTGAGGATCACCGAGTGCGGGCCGTCGGCCACCGCCGACTCGATCTCCACGCCACGGTTGATCGGCCCCGGGTGCATGACGATGCAATCGGGTTTGGCCCCGGCCAGACGCGCGGTCGTCAGACCGAACAGGCGATAGAACTCGCCTTCGCTCGGCAACAGGCCGCCGGTCATGCGCTCACGTTGCAGGCGCAGCATGATCACCACGTCGACGTCCTTCAGGCCTTCGTTCATGTCGGTGTAGACCTTGACGCCGTACTGCTCGATGCCGATCGGCAGCAGAGTCTTCGGCGCGATCACGCGGATGTCCGGGCAGCCGAGGGTCTTCAGCGCGAGCATGTTCGAGCGCGCCACCCGCGAGTGCAGGATGTCGCCGACGATCGCCACCGAGAGGTTTTCGAAACCGCCCTTGTGCCGACGGATGGTGAGCATGTCGAGCATGCCCTGGGTCGGGTGCGCGTGACGGCCGTCGCCGCCGTTGATGATCGCCACCTGCGGGCAGACGTGTTCGGCGATGAAGTGTGCGGCACCGGAATCACCGTGGCGCACGACGAACATGTCGGCGGCCATGGCTTCGAGGTTGCGCAGGGTGTCGAGCAGGGTTTCACCTTTGCTGGCCGACGAGGTCGACACGTTCAAGGTGATCACGTCCGCCGACAGCCGCTGGGCCGCCAGTTCGAAGGTGGTGCGGGTGCGGGTGGAGTTTTCGAAGAACACGTTGCACACGGTCTTGCCGCGCAGCAACGGGACCTTCTTCACCGCCCGGGCACCGACTTCGTGGAACGAGTCGGCAGTGTCGAGGATTTCCGTCAGCAACTCACGGCGCAGGCCGTCGAGCGAGAGGAAGTGGCGCAGCTGGCCCTGATCATTGAGCTGCAGCGGGCGCTTGGTATCTAGAGGCGTCATCGCGAGGGGGACTCTCAATAAGGGCGGGTTAGGAATTCAGGTCTTGCAGTTCGAGCGTCAGCGGCTCCGGGCCGGACAGCTTGACCCGCTCGTTGGCGGCCAGCGACAGGGTCGCGCCGACCACGTTCGGGCGGATCGGCAGTTCGCCGGCGTCCAGGTCGAGCAGGCAGACCAGGGTCACGCTGGCCGGGCGGCCGTAGTCGAACAGCTCGTTCATGGCGGCGCGGATGGTCCGGCCGCTCATCAGTACGTCATCGATCAGCACCAGATGCTGGCCTTCGATCTCGAAGGGCAGGGCCGAGGGGCGCACTTGCGGGTGCAGGCCGTTCTGGCTGAAGTCGTCGCGGTAGAAGGAAACATCCAGCGTGCCCAGCGGCGCATCGCTGGCCAATTCCTTGAGCAGGGCCTGCGCGACCCAGATACCACCGGTGCGAATGCCGATGTAACGCGGTTCGCGGATATCACGCTGGGCCAGGTGCGCCTTGAGGCGGGTCGCCATCTGGCTGATCAGATCGGCGGGATTGGGCAGGCTCATGGTTGCTCCTTCTTGAGTCCGAGCTGCGTCCTGCCGGACGTGGCTCGGGTTATAACCAAAAGAAAAGCGCCGAAGCGCTTGTCAGGATTCAAACAATGCAGTGTTTTCATCGAGCCAGCCCTGCAACAGCAGAGCGGCGGCGATGGCGTCCACCGGGTTGTCGCGGTAACTGCCTTTCTGCCCGCCACGGGCCAGTCGCTCGCCCTTGGCTTCGAACGTGGTCAGGCGTTCGTCATGGGTATAGAAGGGCAGATTGAAGCGGCCATTGAGGCGGCGGGCGAATTTCTCCGCGCGTACGCACATGTCACTGGGCGTGCCGTCCATGTTCAGCGGCAGGCCGACGACGACGGCGTCGGGTTTCCATTCCTTGATAAGGGCTTCGACCTGGTTCCAGTCGGGCACGCCGTTCTGCGCTTTGAGGGTGCACAGCTCGCGGGCCTGGCCGGTAATCACCTGGCCGACCGCAACGCCGATCTGTTTGGTGCCGTAGTCGAAGCCGAGAATCAGGCGCAGGGCCATCAGGCGTGCCCCGCCTGGCTGGTCAGCAGGCTGAGGTTGATCCCCAGGTGCCGGGCCGCTGCCTCAAGCCGCAGTTCGCTGCTGGTGTTGAACAGGATGTCGGCGTCGTACGGGCAGGTCAGCCAGGCGTTGTCGGCCAGTTCGGCCTCCAATTGCCCGGCTTCCCAACCGGCGTAACCGAGGGCAATCAGGCTTTTCGCCGGGCCCACACCGTCGGCGATGGCGAACAGCACGTCCTGCGAGGTGGACAGCGCCAGATCACCGTCAAGCTCAACGGTAGCCTGAAAGGTCTTGCCTGCCGGGTGCAGAACAAAACCGCGATCGGTCTGCACCGGGCCGCCGATGAAGATCGGCACATGCTGGCACAGCGCTGGCGGATCAATGTCCGGGCGCAGTTGTTCAAGAATGTCAGCCAGATTCAGCTCTTGCGGTCGATTGACCACCAGCCCCATGGCGCCATTGGCCGTGTGCTCGACGATGTAGGTCAAGGTGTGGGCAAAGTTCGGGTCGGCCATGTGTGGCATGGCGATCAGGAAGTGATGCTTGAGGTAGCTGGGGCTGACGTTTTTCATGAGCGATAGTGTGGCGTTCAAGGGGCGAACTGACAAGCTGAGGATGCGTTGCGAAGGGTCTTCCCGCCCCCCTGTGGCGAGGGAGCTTGCTCCCGCTCGGCTGCGCAGCAGTCGTAAATCCTGATATCTGGGTGTATCTGAATAAATGCAGGGGGCCGCTTCGCAGCCCAGCGGGAGCAAGCTCCCTCGCCACAAAAGCTCGCTTGGCACTGGTCAGTTACTGGAAAGCTTGTCGCCCCGGGCGAATTTCCAGGTGCGGATGATTTCCAGTCGGTCGATATCCGACAGATCGCCGGTAAACGGCGCGAACGGTGCCGCCAGTCGGACGATGCGCTGCGCCGCCTGATCCAGCAGCGGCTGGCCGGAGGATTCCAGCACCAGCACTTCATACAGCGAACCGTCGCGGTTGATCGAGACCATCAGCCGCAGGTTGCCGTAGATCTGCTTGCGCCGCGCTTCTTCGGGGTAATTGAGGTTGCCGATGCGCTCGACTTTCTTGCGCCAGTCATCTTTGTACCAGGCGCCCTTGTCGCGCATGGTCGAGGCCGCGCTCAAGCGGTGGATCCGCGGGCGCTTGGCGTACAGCTGTTGTTCGTTGGCCAGTTCCGCTTCAAGGCTGGCGATGTCGCTGGACAGCTGCGAACTGTCGAACGTCGGCGCGTTGACCGCAGGTTTGGTCTCGGTCTTGGTTTCTTCTTTCTTGGTCGGCGCCTTTTGCTGTTTCGGCGCCACCGTGGTCACCGCAGCCTTGGGCGCCGCTTCGCGGACTTCCGGTTTGGCGGCCGGTGGCGGGGTGACCTTCTTGACCTGATTGTCCTGGAACGGCGCGACCTCGGTGGTCTTGGGGATCGCCTTCTTGTCGAGGGTGCCGCTGCCTTCCTGGTTTTCCTGAGCGAGGAAATCAGCCTTTTTCGGCTTGGTCTCACTCTTGAACGTGGCGAGGGTGATTTCCAGGGTTTTGCTGATCTGCTTGGGCTCGACCATGGTGAAGCCGACGCCAAGCAGCAGCGCCAAATGAATCAGCGCCGCGAGAAACAGGGTAAATCCGAGGCGATCGGCCGGGCGCACGCCACGATGGGCGAGTTCTGCGGGCAGATCGGACGGGAGGGTCATGACAAGAAAACCAACATCGCGTTTTTCAGAGGCTGCGCATGATAACGCAATGTTGGTTTCACGCCTTGGGCTTCACGCTTCAAGCGACAAGCTGCATGTGACACACGTCAAGCTTGCGGCTTTTTGCCGGCGGCTTGCAGCTTCTTGTCGATCGCGTCCATCAGCATGCCGCCGATGTCGGTGCCGAAAGCGTTGTCGATTTCGCGGATGCAGGTCGGGCTGGTGACGTTGATTTCGGTGAGGCTTTCACCGATCACGTCCAGACCGACGAACAGCAGGCCTTTCTCGCGCAGCGTCGGGCCGACCTGAGCGGCGATCCAGCGATCCTTGTCGGTCAGCGGCCGCGCTTCACCACGACCACCGGCCGCGAGGTTGCCACGGGTTTCACCCTGCGCCGGGATCCGCGCCAGGCAGTAATCCACCGGCTCGCCGTCGATCATCAGGATGCGCTTGTCGCCGTCCTTAATCGCCGGCAGGTAGGCCTGGCCCATGATCTGCTGATTGCCGAGGGCGGTCAGGGTTTCCAGAATCACCGACAGGTTCGGATCGCCCGCGCGGTGACGGAAAATCGAAGTGCCGCCCATGCCGTCCAGCGGCTTGAGGATCACGTCGCCATGCTTGGCGGCGAATTCACGCAGCACGTCAGCG
This sequence comes from Pseudomonas sp. NPDC087803, assembly GCF_044742995.1. Taxonomy (NCBI): domain Bacteria; kingdom Pseudomonadati; phylum Pseudomonadota; class Gammaproteobacteria; order Pseudomonadales; family Pseudomonadaceae; genus Pseudomonas; species Pseudomonas sp. NPDC087803. Next base: position 43,227 of record NZ_JBIUVO010000011.1, on the reverse strand, counting down.
CGGCGGCTGACCACGGTTGGCGGGGTGCACTGCGGGAACAGCGTGGCGAACAGTTTTTCGTTGCAGTCGCGCAGGCTCTGCGGCTTGTTGACCACCAGCACGCCGGCGGTTTCGGCCTGTTCCAGCAGGTAGGTGGAGTAGACGAACTCCATGTCGAACGGCGGATCCTTGCGCATCAGGATCACGTCCAGATCACTCAGCAGGTTGTCCTGCTCGGCGTCCAGTTCGAACCATTTTTCCGGATTGGCGAAGACTTTCAGCGGCTTCATGCGCGCCCGCGCCTGACCTTCGGCCTGATACAGGTCGCGCTGTTCCATGTAGAACAGTTCCCAGCCACGCTTCTGCGCGGCCAGCAGCATGGCCAGCGAGCTATCCTTTTTATAGGAAATGCTGGCGATAGGGTCCATGACAATCCCGACGCGAACGCTCATTGGGTTTTCCTCGAAAATTGGCTACCGGATCGGTATTGAAAAAGTGCCGCCAGAGTGGCGCCGGGCGGGTTTTCGGTCAAGGAAAAACCCGTCGATAGATTGGACCGGGAGACTGTGCTAAAAAGGCTGCCATGCATTGCTGGCCCTTGAACATCAAGGGTTTCCAGCCATTACTCATCGCAAAACGGACAATTTGATTCGCAAAGGCGACGGTAGAGCCCCCTTATGGAACAGCAGTCCAGCGCCTTGAAGGTCATGGTCATCGACGACTCGAAAACGATTCGTCGTACCGCCGAAACGCTGTTGAAAAATGTGGGCTGCGAGGTCATCACGGCGATCGACGGTTTCGACGCCCTGGCGAAGATCGCCGATCACCACCCCGGGATCATTTTTGTCGACATCATGATGCCGCGTCTGGATGGTTATCAGACCTGCGCTTTAATCAAGAACAACAGTGCTTTCAAGGCCACGCCGGTGATCATGCTGTCGTCGCGCGACGGGCTGTTCGACAAGGCCAAGGGGCGGATTGTCGGGTCTGATCAATTTTTGACCAAGCCGTTCAGCAAGGAAGAACTGCTCGACGCGATTCAGGCCCATGTTCCGGGCTTCGCCGCTGTTTTGCCGCAGTAAGACACGTACAGTGACGCTCGGCCAGCGGGCCGGGTGTCGACAAGAAAAATGGGGAAAACCATGGCACGTATCCTGATCGTCGATGATTCGCCGACTGAAATGTACAAACTCACCGGCATGCTGGAAAAGCACGGCCATGAAGTGCTCAAGGCCGAAAACGGCGCCGACGGCGTGGCCCTGGCCCGCCAGGAAAAGCCCGACGCGGTATTGATGGACATCGTCATGCCCGGCCTCAACGGTTTTCAGGCCACCCGGCAGCTGACCAAGGATGCCGAGACCAGCCATATTCCGGTGATCATCATCACCACCAAGGATCAGGAAACCGACAAGGTCTGGGGCACGCGCCAGGGCGCGAAGGATTACCTGACCAAACCGGTCGACGAAGACACCCTGATCAAGACCCTGAACAACGTGCTGGCCGGTTGATCGCGCCGCCATGAACCAGTCGCTGACCGCGTTTGAGCTGCTGTGCCAGATCGACCAGCGCTGCCGCCTGCTGGCGGCGGACCTGCCGTCGCAAGCCGGCCGTCAGGATCGCTGGAGCGGTATCGGCTTTCGCCTCGGCGAGCACTGGTACGTGACGCCAATGGGCGAGGTCAGCGAAGTGCTGCACGAACCGCTCTGCACTCAGTTGCCCGGGGTCAAGCCGTGGGTCAAAGGGGTGGCTAACCTGCGTGGGCGGTTGCTGCCGATCATGGACCTGTGCGGCTTCTTCGGACATGAGCTGTCACCGCTGCGCAAACAGCGGCGGGTATTGGTGGTGGAGCACAACGACGTGTTCGCCGGGCTGCTGGTGGATGAGGTGTTCGGCCTGCAGCACTTCGAGCAGAACAGCTTCGAACCGATCTCGATCAGCAAGCGCCAGGGTTCCAAGGCCGAGTTCGTCAAAGGCTATTTCCGGCGCGAGCAGAACTGGCGGGTGTTCAGCCTGTTTGCGCTGGCCAAATCCCCGGTGTTCATGAGCGTCGCGATATAGCCGTAGCGACAAAGATCCCATGTGGGAATGGGTCATGTGTTGGTGGGATTTGTGGTGAGGGGATTTATCCCCGATGGTTGGCGAAGCCAGCCCAAAACCTGCATTCGCGATGTGCCAGATACATCTCAGTTTTTGGGTCCGCTGCGCGACCCATCGGGGATAAATCCCCTCACCACAAATCCCACATTGGACCGTGACAGGTTTCATAGGCGAGGACCGATGACAAAAGCAAAAACAGGCAAATCGGCGGAAGGGTCGCGCAGTCGTTCGCAGATCATTGTGCTGTTCATCGCACTGATCGTGTTCATCATGCTGCTGTTCGCCAACTTCGCCTACCTCAACACCCAGGCCAACTACGACAAGCAGTACATCGGCCACGCCGGCGAGTTGCGCGTGCTGTCGCAACGCATCGCCAAGAACGCCACCGAAGCCGCCGCCGGCAAGGCCGCCGCGTTCAAGCTGCTGAGCGATGCGCGCAACGATTTTGCCCAGCGCTGGGGTTACCTGAAGAAGGGCGACCCGGCCACCGGCCTGCCACCCGCGCCCGCCGCCGTGCGTCCGGAAATGCGCGCGGTGCAGCTGGACTGGGAACGCCTGCTGAAAAACACCGACGCGATTCTCTCCAGCGAACAGACCGTGCTCTCGCTGCATCAGGTCGCCGCGACCCTGGCCGAAACCGTGCCGCAGTTGCAGATCGAATACGAAAAAGTCGTCGAAATCCTCCTGCAACGCGGCGCCCCGGCCGCGCAAGTGGCGATGGCCCAGCGCCAATCGCTGCTGGCCGAACGCATCCTCGGCGCGGTCAACACCGTGCTGGCTGGCGACGAAAATTCGCAGCAGGCTGCCGACGCGTTTGGCCGTGATGCCACGCGTTTCGGCCAGGTGCTCAACGGCATGCTGCAAGGCAACCCGACCCTGAAAATCAGCCAGGTCGAAGACCGCGATGCCCGCGCACGCCTGAGTGAAATTTCCGAGCTGTTCCAGTTCGTCTCCGGCTCGGTGGATGAAATCCTCGAAACCTCGCCGGAGCTGTTCAAGGTCCGTGAATCGGCGAGCAACATCTTCAGCCTGTCGCAGACCCTGCTCGACGAAGCCTCGCACCTCGCCAGCGGCTTCGAAAACCTTGCCGGCGGGCGCACCACCGACACCATTGGCGGCTACGTGCTGGGCTTGCTGGCGCTGGCCTCGATCATCCTGATCGGCATGGTCATGGTCCGTGAAACCAATCGCCAGTTGCGCGAGACCGCCGAGAAGAACGAGCGCAACCAGAACGCGATCATGCGCCTGCTCGATGAGATCGAAGACCTCGCCGACGGCGACCTGACAGTGACCGCCTCGGTGACCGAAGACTTCACCGGGACCATCGCCGATTCGATCAACTACTCGGTCGACCAACTGCGCGATCTGGTCGCCACCATCAACCTCACCGCCGGCCAGGTCGCTGCCGCCGTGCAGGAAACCCAGGCCACTGCCATGCACCTGGCGCAAGCCTCGGAACATCAGGCGCAGCAGATTTCCGAAGCCTCGACCGCGATCAACGACATGGCCCAGTCGATCGACCAGGTTTCGGCCAACGCCGCTGAATCCTCGGCGGTGGCCGAGCGTTCGGTGGAAATCGCCAACAAGGGCAACGAGGTGGTGCACAACACCATCCACGGCATGGACAATATTCGCGAGCAGATTCAGGACACCGCCAAGCGCATCAAGCGCCTTGGCGAGTCGTCGCAGGAAATCGGCGACATCGTCAGCCTGATCGACGACATCGCCGACCAGACCAACATCCTCGCGCTCAACGCGGCGATTCAGGCGTCGATGGCCGGAGATGCCGGACGCGGGTTTGCCGTGGTTGCCGATGAAGTGCAGCGGCTGGCCGAGCGCTCGTCCGCGGCCACCCGGCAGATCGAAACCCTGGTGCGGGCGATTCAGACCGACACCAACGAAGCGGTGATTTCCATGGAACAGACCACCACCGAAGTGGTGCGCGGCGCGCGGCTGGCGCAGGATGCCGGTGTGGCTCTGGAAGAAATCGAAGGCGTATCGAAGACCCTTGCCGCGCTGATTCAAAGCATCTCCAACGCGGCGCAGCAGCAGACCTCGTCGGCCGGGCAGATCTCCCTGACGATGAACGTGATCCAGCAGATCACCACGCAGACTTCGTCAGGCTCCACCGCCACCGCCGAGAGCATCGGCAACCTGGCGAAAATGGCCAGTCAGCTGCGCCGTTCGGTATCCGGTTTCACCTTGCCGTCGGCGTCCGCGACGGACAAGGCGTGAGTGGAGTGGTTATGGGTGACCGGCACGACTACGTGGCTCTCGAATGGGTCAAGGGTGAAATTGCCGAAACGCTGAGGCAGGCGCATCAGGCGATTGAAGCTGTGCTCGATGACCCGCAGGCCGCGCCGGGGCTGGATGAGTGTCTGGCCTATATTCATCAGGTGCACGGCAGTTTGCAGATAGTCGAGTTCTACGGCGCGGCGTTGCTGGCCGAAGAGATGGAACATCTGGTCGAAGCCTTGCAGCAGGAGCGCGTCAGCCACCGCGATGAAGCCTTGCACCTATTGCTGCAAGCCCTCGGACAATTGCCGATCTACCTCGATCGGGTGCAGAGCGCCCGCCGCGACTTGCCGCTGGTGGTGCTGCCGCTGATCAACGATCTGCGCAGTGCGCGCGGCGACAGCCTGCTCTCGGAAACCAGCCTGTTCAGCCCGCCCTTGCCGGACTTGCCGCCGTTGAGCGCACAAGCCTTGGCCGCGCTGGAGCCGGCCGAGTGGCCCAACGTGCTGCGCAAATTGCGCCAGATGCTGCAAATGGCGCTGGTCGGTTTGCTGCGCGAGCAGGATGACCAGACCCACCTCGAATACCTGGCGAAAGTCTTCCAGCGCCTCGAAGCGCTCAGCGCCGATGCGCCGTTGAGTCCGCTGTGGCAGGTCGCTTCAGCGCTGGTCGAAGGCATGCGCGAAGGTGCCATCGCCAACAGTCCGGCGCTGCGCAGCCTGTTCAAGGACGCCGACAAGGAACTCAAGCGCCTGCTCGAACAAGGCCTGCGCGGCCTCAACCAGCCGCCCCCGCCGGAGCTGCTGAAAAGCCTGCTGTTCTATATTGCCAAAGCCGAACATCCCACCGGGCAGATGCTGACCATGAAAGATCGCTACTCCCTGGACGACGCGTTGCCCGACAGCGCGATGGTCGACGAAGAACGTGCACGTCTGGCCGGCCCCGACCGCGATGCGATGCGCTCGGTGCTGGCGGCACTGTGCGAAGAACTGGTGCGGGTCAAGGAACGCCTCGACCTGTTCGTCCGTAGCGACCGTCAGCACACCTCGGATCTGGAGAGCCTGCTGGCGCCGCTGCGGCAGATCGCCGACACCCTCGCGGTGCTCGGTTTCGGCCAGCCGCGCAAAGTCATCATCGACCAAACGGCGGTGGTGCTCAGCCTCGCTCAGGGCCAGCGCGAACCGAATGACGCGACCCTGATGGACGTGGCCGGCGCGCTGCTTTACGTCGAAGCGAACCTCGCCGGAATGGTCGGCACCGTAGAGCCGGAAAGCCCCGAAGATGCGCGCCTGCCGACCACCGACCTGACGCAGATTCATCAGATCGTGATCAAGGAAGCGCGCATCTGCCTGCAACAGGCCAAGGACATGATCGTCGATTACATCGACGCCGATTGGGATCGCCAGCAACTGCAACCGCTGCCGGAGTTGCTGACCCAGGTGCGCGGTGCGCTGGCGATGATTCCGCTGAGCCGCGCGGCGAGTCTGGTCGAGGCCTGCAACAGCTTCATTCGCGAACACTTGCTGCTGGATCCGCATGAGCCGGGCTGGCAGCAACTGGATCACCTCGCCGACGTCATCACCAGCCTCGAGTATTACCTCGAACGCTTGAGCGACGATCCGCAAGCGCCCAATGAACAACTGCTGGATGTCGCGCAGAACAGCCTCGCCAGTCTGGGTTTCTTTCCACATGAGCAGCACGTGCCGCTGCTCGACGATGTGCTCAGCCCCAGCGAAGCGCTGGTCATGCAGGACCTGCAAGTGCTGGATGACCCCGAGACTGTGCAGTCGCTGGCCGAGGTGCTGGCCAGCCCGATGTCGGCAGTCAACCCGCCGGCCTTGATCACGCCCGGCAGCCTGATGCCGCCGCCGGTCGATGAAGAACCGGTGGACGATGAACTGCGCGAAGTGTTCCTCGAAGAGACCGACGAGGTGCTTGAGGTTCTGCACGAATACCTGCCGCGCTGGACGGCCGACACTCACGACCGCGCCGCCCTGACCGAACTGCGTCGGGCCTTTCACACCTTGAAGGGCAGCGGGCGCATGGTTCGCGCGTTGATCCTTGGCGAGCTGGCCTGGGCCGTGGAAAACCTGCTCAATCGCGTGCTGGAGCACAGCGTAGAACCCGGCACGCAGGTGCAGCAGTTGCTCACTGATACGCTGTTGCTGCTGCCGGAGCTGATCAGCGAATTTGCCACTCAGCGCCAGCGTCAGCGCAGCGATGTCGATCACCTCGCGGCCCGCGCGCATGCGTTGGCCAAAGGCGTCGAGCCGCTGGCAGCCGAAGACGTCGACGACGTGGCGGCCCTCGATCCGCTGTTGCTGGAGATTTTCCGCAACGAGGCCGAAACCCACCTTGCCAGCCTCAATCGCTTCCTCGATCAGGCCGCCGAGCATGTGCCGTTGCCGGCCAGCGACGAATTGCAGCGCGCCTTGCACACGCTCAAGGGCAGTGCGTCGATGGCCGGCGTGTTGCCGATTGCCGAACTGGCGGCGCCGCTGGATAAGCTGGCGCGCGAGTTCAAGGCGCATCAACTGCCGCTGGACCTCGACGAAGTGGAATTGCTCCTCGAAGCCGAAGGCCTGTTCCGCGTCGGTCTGCGTCAGCTCAAGCACGATCCGCTGGCGCCGATTGTCGGTGCGCAGTCGCTGATCAAACGCACCGAAACGCTGCTCGCCGAACGCCTGGAAGCGATCCTCAACGCGCCGAACACCGGCCTGCGGATCAAGCGCGATCCGCAACTGATCAACAACTTCCTCGCCCAGGGCATGGACATCCTGCTCGACGCCGAAAGCCTGTTGCAACGCTGGCAGCAACACCCCGGCGAGCGTCAGGAACTCAGCGCGCTGCTGGACGAACTCACGACACTCGGCGAAGGCGCACACCTCGCCGATCTGCTGCCGGTGGACGTGCTCTGCGAAGCCTTGCTCGACCTCTATGGCGCCGTCGAAGAAAGCAGCCTGGCGGTCAGTGACAGGTTTTTCCACGAAGCGCAGAACGCCCATGAAGCGCTGATCAACATGCTCGACGAACTGGCCGCCGGCCAGGAAGTCACCCCGCAGCCACAACGCATTCGTGCCCTGCACGAACTGCTCGATGAAAGCCTCGATCCGACAGCCATGGGGCTGATTCGCAGCGATGGCAGCCGCACCTTGAGCATCAGCGAACTGGGCGCCGCGACCGCCGAGCTCGCCCACGCCAATACCGAGTCCGCGCCCGACGACGAGATCGTCGAGATCTTCCTCGAAGAGGCGGTGGATATTCTCGACAGCGCTGGCCAGGCCCTGCAACGCTGGTTGAACGACCCGGACAACGCTGCGCCGCTGTCGTCGTTGCAGCGTGATTTGCACACCCTAAAGGGCGGCGCGCGGATGGCCGAGGTCGACGCCATCGGCGATCTGGCCCATGAGCTGGAAAGTCTTTACGCAGGTCTGGTGGATCGTCGCCACAGTTACAGCGAGCTGCTTGGGCGCTTGCTGCACAAGAGCCACGACCGCTTGGCGCTGCTGCTCGAACAGTTGCAGAACCATCAGCCGCTGACTCCGGCGCAGGACCTGATCGAAGCGATCCGCCAATTCCGCCAAGGCCCGTCTGCCAGCGCGGAATCCGCCGAGCCAGCGGTCAGCAACGACAGCGCCGCGCAGGATCCGGAGCTGCTGGAAATCTTCCTCGAAGAAGGTTTCGACATCATCGAAAACTCCGGTGCGGCACTCCAGCGCTGGCAGGCCGAGCCAGGCAATCGCCAGGAAGTGGAAACCCTGCTGCGCGATCTGCACACCCTCAAGGGCGGCGCGCGGATGGTCGAGATCGGCCCGATCGGCGACCTCGCCCATGAGCTCGAGTACCTTTACGAAAGCCTCGCCACCGGCGTGCTGCAACCGTCCGCCGAACTGTTCGCGCTGGTGCAGCGCGGGCATGACCGGCTGGCGCAAATGCTTGATGGCGTACGCGCCGGTCAGCCGTGCCCACCGGCGGATCGGCTGATCAATGCGATCCAGAATTTCAGCCACCCGGTGACTCTCGACACGCCACCGCTGCTGCCGATTCCGGCCAAGACCGAGCCAGCAGCCCCCGCCGCCGATGCCGGTGCGGACATGGTCAAGGTCTCCGCCGAACTGCTCGATGAACTGGTCAATCTGGCCGGCGAAACCTCGATTTTCCGTGGACGTATCGAGCAGCAAGTCAGCGATGCGCAAACCGCGCTGAACGAGATGGAAACCACCATCGAGCGCATGCGCGATCAGTTGCGCCGACTCGACACTGAAACCCAGGGACGGATTCTCAGCCGTCAGCAAGTCGATGCCGAACGCCTCGGCTACGAAGAATTCGATCCGCTGGAAATGGACCGCCATTCGCAGTTGCAGCAACTGTCGCGGGCGCTGTTCGAATCCGCTTCCGACTTGCTCGATCTCAAGGAAACCCTCGAGCGCCGCAACCACGACGCCGAGAACCTGTTGCAGCAACAGGGGCGGATCAACACCGAGTTGCAGGAAGGCCTGATGCGCACGCGCATGGTGCCGTTCGAACGGATGCTGCCGCGCCTCAAACGCATCGTGCGGCAGGTCGCCGAAGAGCTGAACAAGGACGTCGCGTTCATCATCGGCAACGCCGAAGGCGAGATGGATCGCAACGTGCTGGAGCGCATGGCCGCGCCGTTGGAGCACATGCTGCGCAACGCCGTCGACCATGGCCTGGAGTCGGCCGAAGTGCGGCTGGCGGCGGGCAAACCGGCGCAGGGTACGATCACCCTCGACCTGACCCGCGAGGGCGGCGACATCGTTTTCGATATTCGTGACGATGGCGCCGGGGTGCCGCTGGAAGCGGTGCGGCGCAAGGCGATCAAGCGTGGCCTGCTGGCACCGGACGCCGAGATCAGCGACCGCGACGTGCTGCAGTTCATCCTGCAGCCAGGCTTCTCCACGGCGGAAAAGATCACCCAGATTTCCGGGCGCGGCGTTGGCATGGACGTGGTTCATGAGGAAGTCCGCCAGCTCGGCGGCACCATGAGCATCGACTCCGTGCCGGGGCAGGGCGTGCACTTCCGCATTCGTCTGCCGTTCACCGTGTCGGTCAACCGCGCGCTGATGGTGCAGTGCGGCGAGGATCAATACGCGATTCCGCTGAACACCATCGAAGGCATCGTCCGGGTGTTGCCGAATGATCTGGAAGGGCATTACCGCAACGATCCGCCGAGCTACCACTACGCCGCTCAGCGCTATGAATTGTGTTATCTGGGCGAGCTGCTGAAAACCGCGCCACGGCCCAAACTGCTCGGCCAGAGCCTGCCATTGCCGGTGCTGCTGGTGCAGTGCAATGACCGGCACATCGCGGTGCAAGTGGACGCCATGGCCGGCACTCGCGAGATCGTGGTCAAGAGCCTCGGCCCGCAGTTCGCGGCGGTGCAGGGCGTGTCCGGGGCGACGATTCTCGGCGATGGCCGGGTGGTGCTGATTCTGGATCTGCTCGCACCGATCCGCGCGATGCAGGCGCGGGTTGCACAGCGTCCGGCCCATGCGGAGATCGACAGTGAACCGCAGAAACCCCTGCTGGTGCTGGTTGTCGACGACTCGGTGACCGTGCGCAAGGTCACCAGCCGTTTGCTCGAACGCCACGGCATGAACGTGCTGACCGCCAAGGACGGCGTCGACGCGATGCTGCTGCTGGAAGAACACATGCCTGACCTGATGCTGCTCGACATCGAAATGCCGCGCATGGACGGTTTCGAAGTCGCCACCCAGGTGCGTAACGATGAACGTCTGCAACACCTGCCGATCATCATGATCACCTCGCGCACCGGGCAGAAACACCGCGACCGCGCGATGGCCATCGGCGTCAACGACTACCTCGGCAAGCCGTATCAGGAATCGGTGCTGCTCGAAAGCATTGCCCACTGGAGCAAGAAACATGCATGAGCGCCGCCACAACGCGCGCACCAGCCAACTCACCGGCCTGCTGCTGCCGCTGGCCGACCGCAACCTGATCCTGCCCAACGTCGCTGTCGCCGAGCTGATCGACTACCAGGCCAGCGCCTTCGACCTCGACACCCCACCGTGGTACCTGGGGCGGGTGAGCTGGCGTGAACGGCAGATTCCGCTGCTGAGTTTCGAGTCAGCCTGCGGGCAGAAAATCGTCATCGGCGAACGCGCGCGGATCGTCATCCTCAACGCACTTGGCGGCTTGCCGCAGCTGAAATTCATTGCGCTGCTGGTGCAGGGGATCCCGCGTTCGTACAAGCTCGACAGCCAGTTGAGTTATGTCGATGTGCCGTTGTGTGCGCTGGAGCAGGCGGCGGTGCAGGTCGGGGAGCAGGTGGCGAAGGTGCCGGATTTGTTGGGGTTGGAGCAGTTGTTGGTGGATGCCGGACTTATTCACTGATTCGGAGTCTTCAGTGGCCTGACTGGCCTCATCGCGAGCAGGCTCACTCCTACAATTGGAATGCGTTCCCCCTGTAGGAGTGAGCCTGCTCGCGATAGCGCCTGCGGAATCACCCAAAATCCGACAGACAAATCTCAATCCCTTCAGTGCAATAAACACTATTCAGCATCGTTGTTTAAAGACACCCAGTGTTACGCCTCAACAGCCTACAAATCCTTGCGCCGCTGCCTACGCATGCACCAGAATCCGCCGGCTTGTGCGCCTTGGGCTGGCTGCGTAACTTGATTCCGTCACTGATTTCCAGTGATCGAGCTTAGCGGCTCGGCTAGTCCCTACGGTTGCACATGTCTCATCCAGTCAGGCATTCGCCTGCACTTGATGGTGGCTGTGCGCATGGCACCTTCGGGTGCGCCGGGTTTTTGGTGACTACCGGTCCGCTAACTTGCGCATAGCCGCCACCCTTTTGCTTAGCGGCGAAAGGATTGCGGCCTCACCGAGGTTAGTCACCATGTTCAAACCAACACCAAACCCGCCGTCCACAGACACGGCCTCCCCCTACGAAACCCCCGAATCGAAGAAATTCCACGAAGCCGCCGAGCGCGCCCTCGATCATTACCTCGGCCCGCCAAAACCCGACCTCATGGCCACGCCCTACACCCCCAACACGCTGTACATGACCAACCCCGACGCCGACAGCGAATCCCTGCTGGCCGACGCCAGTGAATCGCTCGGCTCGGCCACGGTCATGCTCAACAACCATGCCGCGCTGGTCGAAGGCACGCACCGCAAGACCCTGCAAGGCATTGCCCAAGTGGTGATGGTGGCGGAGTTGGCGGTGAATCGGGTGTTGGACAAATTGGTGCCCGCAGACTGATCCAGCCGTTGCGGTGTGTTGACCGGCCCTATCGCTGGCAAGCCAGCTCCCACAGTGTCCGAGTTGTTTTCGGATTCTGATAATTACCCAAAAACCTGTGGGAGCTGGCTTGCCAGCGATGAGGCCAGTGAACATTACGCTCAGCGTAATGATTCACCGCTGCGCTTGATTGATGCGCCCCGCTCACACGCCTACCTTGGCTCCACGACAGCGAACCCCGTGGAGTGAGCATGACAACAACAATTTCCCCCGACTCGCGCTGGACGCGGCGGCGTGACGAGAAGCAGCGGCGTCTCGACAAGGTGCGCGGGCTGGCCGACGGTGTGGTGTTGCCCAGCGACAAGATCGTCGCCGCGCTTGAAGCGCTGATCCATCCCGGCGACCGGGTGGTGCTGGAGGGCAATAACCAGAAGCAGGCGGATTTCCTTTCCCGTTCGCTGGCCAAGGCTGACCCGGCCAAGCTGCATGATTTGCACATGATCATGCCCAGCGTTGGTCGCTCCGAGCACCTTGATCTGTTCGAACGCGGCATCGCCCGCAAGCTCGATTTCTCCTTCGCCGGCACCCAGAGCCTGCGCATCAGCCAGCTGCTTGAAGACGGCTTGCTGGAAATCGGCGCGATCCACACTTACATCGAACTCTACGCGCGGCTGGTGGTGGACCTGATCCCCAACGTCGTGCTCTCGGCCGGGTTCATGGCCGACCGCGCCGGCAATATCTACACCGGCCCCAGCACCGAAGACACCCCGGCACTGATTGAACCGGCGGCCTTCAGCGACGGCATCGTCATCGTTCAGGTCAATCAGTTGGTGGACGACGTCAGCGAATTGCCGCGCGTGGATATCCCGGCCTCGTGGGTGGATTTCGTCGTGGTGGCCGACAAGCCGTTCTACATCGAACCGCTGTTCACCCGCGACCCACGGCACATCAAACCGGTGCACGTGTTGATGGCGATGATGGCGATTCGCGGGATCTACGAAAAACACAACGTGCAGTCGCTCAACCACGGCATCGGTTTCAACACCGCCGCCATCGAATTGATCCTGCCGACCTACGGCGAATCCCTCGGCCTCAAAGGCAAGATCTGCCGTAACTGGACGCTCAACCCGCACCCGACCCTGATCCCGGCGATCGAAAGCGGCTGGGTCGAAAGCGTGCACTGCTTCGGCACCGAACTCGGTATGGAAAACTACATCGCCGCGCGCCCGGACGTGTTCTTCACCGGCCGCGACGGCTCGCTGCGTTCCAACCGGATGTTCTGCCAACTCGCCGGGCAGTACGCGGTGGATCTGTTTATCGGCGCGACATTGCAGGTCGATGGCGACGGCCATTCCTCGACCGTGACCCGTGGCCGCCTCGCCGGTTTCGGCGGTGCGCCGAACATGGGCCACGACCCGCGCGGTCGGCGTCACGGCACCCCGGCGTGGCTCGACATGCGCCACGACGACGCGCAGCAACCGATGCTCGAACGCGGCAAGAAACTCGTGGTGCAAATGGTCGAGACCTTCCAGGAGGGCGGCAAACCAACCTTCGTCGAAACCCTCGACGCAGTGGAAGTGGCGAAGAAAAGCGGCATGCCGCTGGCGCCGATCATGATCTACGGCGACGACGTCACTCATCTGCTCACCGAAGAGGGCATCGCCTACCTGTACAAGGCGCGCTCGCTGGAAGAGCGTCAGGCGATGATCGCAGCGGTGGCCGGCGTCACCGCCATCGGTCTGCGCCACAACCCGAAAGACACCGAACGCATGCGCCGCGAAGGCCTGATCGCCTTGCCCGAAGACCTCGGCATCCGCCGCACCGACGCCACCCGCGAACTGCTGGCGGCGAAAAGCGTGGCCGATCTGGTCGAGTGGTCCGGCGGCCTGTACAACCCGCCCGCCAAGTTCAGGAGTTGGTGATGCACGCACTCAACCTGCAAGCGAAACCCCTGAGCCTGAGCGAACGCCTGGCCGATCTGGCGGTGGATGCGCTGATCGACGAAGCCGATCTGTCGCCGAAACCGGCGCTGGTCGACCGGCGTGGCAATGGCGCGCACACCGATCTGCACCTGGGCCTGATGCACGCTTCGGCTTTGTCGTTGTGGCCGGCGTTCAAGGAGATGGCCGAGGCCGCCAGCGCGACAGGCGAAGTCGGTTTGCCCTTGCGCGAAGCGATTGGCCGCATCGGTCGCGAAGGCGAGCAAGCCATGCTCACGACCACCAACGGGGTGAATACCCATCGCGGTGCCATTTGGGCGCTGGGATTATTGGTGACGGCTGCTGCACTGGAACCGCAATCCTCCAGCGCCAATGCCGTGACCCTGCGCGCTGCGCGTCTGGCGTTGCTGGAGGACCGTTACGCGCCGAAGCCATTGAGCCACGGCGCGCAAGTCGCCCTGCGCTACGGCGCACGCGGTGCCCGCGAAGAAGCGCAACTCGGCTTCCCTTCGGTGCTGCAACGTGGCTTGCCGCAGCTCAAGCGCAGCCGCGCCAATGGCCACGGCGAACAGAACGCCCGGCTCGATGCGCTGCTGGCGATCATGACCGATCTGGCCGACACCTGCGTGCTCTACCGCGCCGGTGAACAGGGCCTGCACGCTATGCAGCAAGGTGCGCAAGCAGTGCTCGACGCTGGCGGCAGCGCCAGCCTCAGCGGACGTCGGCGCCTGCACGAACTGGATCAACAACTCATCGCATTGAATGCCTCGCCCGGTGGCGCCGCCGACTTGCTCGCCGCCACGCTGCTGCTCGACCGTATCGAGCGCAACGGCATCCTTCAGGGAGCGTTTTGATGGAAATCTTATCCTTTGAATTCCCCGCCGGGCAGCCGCCACGCGGGCGGGCGCTGGTCGGTTGTGTCGGCTCGGGCGATCTGGAAGTGCTGATCGAACCGGGGCTGGCCGGCAAGCTGACGATCAATGTGCAGACCTCGGTCAACGGAGCGCAGCAGCGCTGGCAACATCTGTTTGCGCGGATGTTTGACGGCACCACACCGCCGGCGATGGCCATCGACATCCACGATTTTGGCGCCACGCCGGGTGTGGTGCGTTTGCGCCTGGAACAAGGTTTCGAGGAGATCGGCCATGACTGACAGCGCAGCGCTGTTGCGCAAGCACAGCTTCGTCGAACTCGGTGCGCGGCAACGGGCGAGAGCATTGCTCGACGCCGGGACCTTCCGCGAATTGCTCGACCCGTTTCAACGCGTCATGTCGCCATGGCTCGAACGCCAGGGCGTGGTGCCGCAAGCCGATGACGGCGTAGTGATCGCCAAGGGCAGCCTCGACGGTTTGCCGGTGGTGATCGCCGCCATCGAAGGCGCGTTCCAGGGCGGCAGCCTCGGCGAAGTAGGCGGGGCGAAGATTGCCGGCGCGCTGGAACTGGCCGCCGAAGACAACCGCAAAGGCATCCCGACCCGCGCCGTGTTGCTGCTGGAAACCGGTGGCGTGCGTTTGCAGGAAGCCAACCTCGGGCTGGCGGCGATTGCCGATATTCACGCGGCGATTGTCGATTTGCAGCAGTACCAACCGGTGGTAGGTGTGGTGGCGGGCAGCGTCGGTTGCTTCGGCGGCATGTCGATTGCCGCCGCACTGTGCAGCTATTTGCTGGTGACCCAGGAAGCGCGCCTCGGCCTCAACGGGCCACAGGTGATCGAGCAGGAAGCCGGGATCGAAGAGTACGACTCCCGCGACCGGCCCTTCATCTGGAGCCTGACCGGTGGCGAGCAGCGTTTCGCCAGTGGGTTGGTGGATCGTTATGTCGCCGATGATGTGGCGCAGATTCGCCAGCAGATCGGTGAACTGTTGCAGCAAGGTTTGCCAGCACAACCGCGCAGTCAGCGCGCTGATTGGTTCCTGCAACGTCTGGCGAGCTTGGACACCGATAAGCAAATCGAGCCTTCGGTGGTTCGCGATCTGTATCAAGGAGAGCGCTCATGAGTGGTTATTCCGTGCGCGGTTTGAACTGGTTCAATGCCCTGACCGGTGGGGCGAAAGCGGTCGAAGGTTTGCCGCCATCGTTAAAGGTCGCCGACGGCGAACTTGGGCGCTTTATTGCGGTGGTTGCTGACCCGGACAACCGCTTCCCACGGGCTCGCAACGGCGAAGTCGGTTTGCTCGAAGGCTGGGGTCTGGCCAAGGCTGTGGATGAGGTGATCACGGCTGATCGCGACAAAGCGCAGAAGCGCCCGATCATCGCCATCGTCGACGTCCCGAGCCAGGCTTACGGTCGTCGCGAAGAAGCCCTCGGCATTCATCAGGCCCTGGCCGGTGCGGCGGACAGTTATGCCCGCGCCCGTCTGGCCGGGCATGCGGTGATTGCGCTGCTGGTGGGCAAGGCGATGTCCGGGGCGTTTCTCGCCCACGGTTATCAGGCCAACCGTTTGATTGCCCTGCGCGATCCCGGCGTGATGGTGCATGCGATGGGCAAGGCCTCGGCGGCGCGGGTGACGCTGCGCAGTGTCGAGGAACTGGAAGCGCTGGCCGCCAGCGTGCCGCCGATGGCCTATGACATCGACAGCTACGCCAGCCTTGGATTGCTCTGGGAAACCTTGTCGGTGCAGCAGATCGAGCAGCCGACGGCGGAGGATCTGGCGCGGGTGACCGAGTGCCTGAAACAGGCCATCAGCGACGTCGTTAGCACTGACTTGAGCAAGCGTCTCGGCGCGAAAAATCGCCAAGCCTCCAGCCGCGTGCGTGAACTGCTGAGGGCGCAGTGGTGAACCTGCCACTGGCCCACGACCTGCTGTGGGGCATGACCCCGGCGCAGCTACCGGCGGATGCGCCGCAGTGGGCAATCGAGTCGCTGGCTGTCGGGCAACCGGTGGTGGTGCGGCGCGCGCTGAGCGCTGAAGGTTGGGTCGCGGTGGGCGTGCGCGGTGTGGTGCGTGAGCAGCGGCTGGCGGCGTTCATGGCGCTCGATTCAATTGCCTGTCGGGTCAGCCCCGAAGCGCTTGGTCATGTCGATTGCGAGCGCGATCTGCCAGTGATGCAGGCGCTCATACAACTACGGCCAATGCTTGATGACTGCGGTTGGGTCTGGGGTGTCAGCGGCAGTGTCGGGTTTGAGTTGGCCAGTGGTTTTACCGCGATGCACGCGGCCAGCGATCTCGATCTGATTCTGCGTACCCCGCAGCTGATCACGCGTAATCAGGCACGCAAACTGGTCGAACTCTTTGATCAAACCGTGTGCCGAGTGGACATGCAATTGCAGACGCCGTTCGGTGCAGTCGCCTTGCGCGAATGGGCCAGCGGGTCTGCACGGGTGCTGCTGAAAAACGCCCATCAAGCCTGTCTGGTCGCTGACCCGTGGAACCCCCAGGAGCAGGCAGCGTGAGCAGTCTGTTGGTGTTCCCCGGCCAGGGCGCGCAGCAACCGGGCATGCTTCAGCGTTTGCCTCGAGCAACCCTGACCGAGGCCAGCGATGTGCTCGGTGAAGATGTCGCGCTGCTCGATTCTGCCGATGCGTTGCGCAGCACCCGGGCGGTTCAGCTGTGCCTGTTGATCGCCGGGGTCGCTGCCTCGCGGCAGTTGCTGCAAGACGAATTGGAAGCGGATTACGTCGCCGGCCTGTCCATCGGCGCATACCCGGCAGCAGTGGTCGCCGGGGCGCTGAGCTTCAGCGATGCGCTGCATCTGGTCAGCCTGCGTGGCAAGTTGATGCAGCAGGCTTATCCACAGGGCTATGGCATGACCGCCATCATCGGTCTGCAATTATCCACAGTCGAAACGCTGCTGGCGCAGGTGCACGGCGCGGAGTCGCCGGTGTACCTGGCCAACATCAACGCCGATAACCAAGTGGTGATTGCCGGCAGCGACGCGGCGATGCACGCGGTGGCGGAACTGGCGCGCAGTCGAGGTGCCGGTCTGGCGAAACGCCTGGCGGTGAGCGTGCCGTCGCACTGTCCGTTGCTGGAAAAACCTGCGCAAACCCTCGCCGAAGCCTTCGCCAAGGTTGCACTGAAGGCCCCGAAAATCGCTTACCTGAGCGGCAGTCGCGCGCGTCCGCTGATCAAGCCTGATGCTCTGCGTGACGACCTCGCCTTCAACATGTGCCGCGTGGTGGACTGGCGTGGCACCGTGCAAAGCGCTTACGAACGCGGCGTGCGGCTACAGATCGAACTGCCGCCCGGTGCGGTGCTGACCGGGCTGGCGCGCCGGGTGTTTGAATCGGGCACGGTCACTGCCTTCGACAGTGCGCGTCTGGACACCTTGCAGGCGCTGTTGCGAGAGGAGGGTGGCCGCCGACCATAAACCGCCGCGACTCAGGCTTCGAACAACAAAAACAACATTCGACGATGCACTTTGAGGACTACAACAATGATTATTTACGGTGTGGCGCTGCTGGCGATCTGTACGCTGGCAGGGGTGATCATGGGTGACATGCTCGGCGTGTTGCTGGGCGTCAAATCCAACGTCGGCGGGGTCGGCATCGCCATGATCCTGTTGATCTGCGCGCGGTTGTGGATGCAGAAACGCGGCGGCATGACCAAGGATTGCGAAATGGGCGTCGGCTTCTGGGGCGCGATGTACATTCCGGTGGTGGTGGCGATGGCCGCGCAACAGAACGTCGTCACCGCCCTGCACGGTGGCCCGGTGGCGGTGCTGGCGGCAATCGGTTCGGTGGTGGTGTGTGGTTGCACGATTGCCTTGATCAGCCGCACCCATAAAGGCGAACCGTTGCCCGACGAACCGGTGGAAGTCACTCCGGTCGGCACCCCGGTAGGAGGCCGCTGACATGTGGGCACTCATTGAAAACGGTCTGGAACACAACGGTCTGGTCACTGCCTTCGCTTTCGTCGGCGTGATCATGTGGGTCTCGGTGGTTCTCTCGAAACGCCTGACGTTCGGGCGCATTCACGGCTCGGCGATTGCCATCGTCATCGGTCTGGTGCTGGCCTGGGTTGGTGGCACTATGACGGGCGGCCAGAAAGGCCTGGCGGATCTGACGTTGTTCTCCGGCATCGGCTTGATGGGCGGCGCGATGCTGCGTGATTTCGCGATTGTGGCGACGGCGTTCGAAGTGCAGGCGACCGAGGCGAAGAAGGCCGGGTTGATCGGCGTGATCGCGCTGCTGCTCGGGACCATCCTGCCGTTCATTGTCGGCGCGTGCATGGCCTGGGCCTTCGGCTATCGCGATGCGGTGAGCATGACCACCATCGGCGCCGGTGCGGTGACCTACATCGTCGGGCCGGTGACCGGCGCGGCGATTGGTGCGACCTCGGATGTGATGGCGTTGTCGATTGCCACCGGATTGATCAAGGCGATTCTGGTGATGGTCGGCACGCCGGTCGCGGCGCGCTGGATGGGCCTGGATAACCCTCGTTCGGCGATGGTGTTCGGAGGTCTGGCCGGGACGGTGAGCGGGGTGACCGCGGGGCTGGCGGCGACGGATCGGCGGTTGGTGCCTTATGGGGCGTTGACCGCTACGTTCCATACTGGGCTTGGCTGTTTGCTCGGGCCTTCACTGTTGTTCTTTATTGTTCGCGGGATTGTGGGCTGACTTTCGGATTCTGTGTTGTCGGGTCTAACGCCATCGCTGGCAAGCCAGCTCCCACAGGTTTTGTGTTGTAAGAAGATTTCCGAATCAGCACAAAACCCTGTGGGAGCTGGCTTGCCAGCGATGCAGGCGACTCGGTCTCAAGTCTGGCGATTGGCATACATCCGACATTCCGCCAGCAACGCCAGCAGATTCGGATCGCGCTCCTTGGCCTTGAGAAACACCACGCCAATGTGCTGCTGCAAGCGGTACTTCTCCTGCAACGCAATCAGCTTCACGCGGTTCTCGTACACCGCCGCAATCCGCCCAGGCAGCAACGCATAACCGACCCCCGAGCTGACCATGCTCAGCAGGGTGAAGATGTCGTTGACCTGCATCGCCACCTTCGGCTCGAACCCCGCCTGCTTGAACACCCGGATGCCGTCCTGATGGGTGGCGAAGCCTTGGGTCAGGGTGATGAAGGTTTCGTCGCGCACTTCCGCCAGATCGACTTCCTGACGCTGGGCGAATCTTGAATCTGCCGGCGTGGCGAGGAAAATGTCGTCGGAGAACAGCGGGATCTGCTCGCAGTCCGGGTCGCTGACCGTGTCGTCCAGCGACACCAGAATCGCGTCGACTTCCATGTTCTTCAGCTTGTACAGCAGGTCGATGTTCGAGCCGAGGATCAGGTCGATGTTGAGTTCGCTACGGCGGATCTTCAGGCCCATGATCAGTTGCGGTACGGTTTTCACCGTCAGCGAATACAGCGAGCCGAGTTTGAAGCGTTCAGCGGAGAATCCGGCAGCCTCGCGAGTCAGGCGTACGCTTTCGACCACGTCCTGGATCAGCTTCTGCGCGCGTTCTTCGAGCACGTAGGCGCTTTCCAGTGGCGTCAGGTTGCGGCCTTCGTGCTTGAACAGCGGGCAGCGCAGGGCGCTTTCCAGCGAATGGATCGCCCGGTGCACGCTGACATTGCTGGTCTGCAACTCGGCAGCGGCGCGCGCCAGATTGCCGGTGCGCATGAAGGCGAGGAACACCTCGAGTTTTTTCAGGGTCAATTCTTCGTCGATCAGCATGGCGCGGACTCTTTTTCGAATGCGTCGATTGTGCCTTGAAGAGCAAAAGATCGCAGCCTTCGGCAGCTCCTACCTTTGGAATGCGATTCTCCTGTAGAAGCTGCCGCAGGCTGCGATCTTTTGATCCTGGCTTTGAATGGAAACATTGCGCTTTTACGCTCAAGGCCCGAGCCTTGCGCGTTGCGGTAACGAATAACGAGGTGAGTGACACATGTATCACGGGGAAAAACTCAACGCCTGGACGCACTTGGTCGGGGCAGTGGCAGCGTTTATCGGCGGCGTGTGGATGCTGGTGATTGCCAGCCTCGACGGCAGTCCGTGGAAGATTGTCAGCGTGGCGATCTACGCCTTTACCTTGCTGGTGCTCTACAGCGCCTCGACCGTGTACCACAGCGTGCGCGGGCGCAAGAAAGCGATCATGAAGAAGGTCGATCACTTTTCGATCTACCTGCTGATCGCCGGCAGCTACACGCCGTTCTGTCTGGTGACGCTGCGCGGGCCTTGGGGCTGGACGCTGTTCGGGATTGTCTGGGGGCTGGCGCTGATCGGCATCTTGCAGGAGATCAAGCCACGCTCGGAGGCACGGATCCTGTCGATCGTGATCTATGCGGTGATGGGCTGGATCGTACTGGTGGCGGTCAAGCCGTTGATTGCGGCGCTGGGCACGGCTGGCTTTGCCTGGCTGGCGTCGGGTGGGGTCTTGTACACCGTGGGCATCATCTTCTTTGCCCTGGATCACCGGTTGCGGCATGCGCACGGGATCTGGCATCTGTTCGTGATCGCCGGGAGCCTGCTGCACTTTGTGGCGATTCTGTTTTATGTCCTCTAGACACGCCACCGTCCCCCTGTAGGAGTGAGCCTGCTCGCGATGGCGTCAAGTCAGCCAACATCTTTGTTGAATGACACACCGCATTCGCGAGCAAGCCCGCTCCCACAGTGGATTTGCAGTGAACACAAATGCTGTGTACACCCAAGAACTACCGTGGGAGCGGGCTTGCTCGCGAAGAGGCCCTAGAAGTCACCCCACAACTGCTGGGCCACCGCCAGCGCCACCACCGGCGCGGTCTCGGTGCGCAACACCCGTGGCCCGAGGCGTGCCGCATGGAAGCCGTTGCCCTTGGCCTGCTCGACCTCGGCATCCGACAAGCCACCCTCCGGCCCGATCAGAAACGCCAGCGTCGCCGGTTTGGCATGACTCACCAGCGGCTCGGCCACCGGGTGCAGCACCAGTTTCAATTCGGCCTTGGTCTGCTTCAGCCAGTCGGCCAGCAGCAGCGGCGGATGAATCACCGGCACCCGCGAACGACCGCATTGCTCGCAGGCGCTGATCGCCACCTGACGCCAGTGCAGCAGGCGTTTGTCGGCGCGTTCGTCCTTCAGGCGCACTTCGCAGCGGTCGCTGAAGATCGGGGTGATTTCCGTCACGCCGAGTTCGGTGGCTTTCTGGATCGCCCAGTCCATCCGTTCGCCCCGGGACAGGCCCTGGCCGAGGTGGATCTGCAGCGGCGATTCGATCTGCCCGGCCAGTTGCTCGTCGATCTGCACGACGACGCGTTTCTTGCCGACTTCCACCAGCGCGCCGCGAAACTCATGGCCGGAACCGTCGAACAACTGCACCGCATCGCCCTCGGCCATGCGCAGCACGCGGCTGATGTAATGCGCCTGGGCTTCCGGCAGTTCGTGTTCGCCAGTGCTCAGGGGGGCGTCGATAAAGAAGCGGGACAGTCTCATTTCGGGTCTCTAGAAAATTGGCTCAGAGTTGCGGCTTACTGGTGTCTTGCTTTTGTGGCGAGGGAGCTTGCTCCCGCTCGGCTGCGCAGCAGTCGTAAAACCGGTCGACGCGGTATTTCTGCTGCATTGCATTGGCCGGTTTTGGGAGTCCTTCGGCCTCCAGCGGGAGCAAGCTCCCTCGCCACAGGGGTGATGTTTGAAACAGTCGGACAATCAGCCCGGATCGCGAAAGCCCGGGTGGAAATCCTTCGGCACCGCCACGCTGACGCTGTCACGGGTGGCGATGTCGATGCCTTCGCTGGCGACTTCGGCGAGGAAGTCGATCTGCTCCGGGGTGATCACGTACGGCGGCAGGAAATACACCACGCTGCCCAGCGGCCGCAGCAGCGCGCCGCGCTCCAGCGCATGCTGGAACACCTTCAGGCCACGGCGTTCCTGCCAAGGGTAGGCCTCTTTCGTGGCTTTATCCTTGACCATCTCGATGGCCAGCACCATGCCGGTCTGGCGCACTTCCGAGACGTTCGGGTGATCGACCAGGTGCGCAGTGGCCGAGGCCATGCGCCGGGCCAGCGCCTGGTTGTTCTCGATGACGTTGTCCTGCTCGAAGATATCCAGCGTCGCCAGCGCCGCCGCACAGGCCAGCGGGTTGCCGGTGTAGCTGTGCGAATGGAGGAAGGCGCGCAGAGTCGGGTAGTCGTCGTAGAACGCGCTGTAGACCTCATCGGTGGTCAGGCACGCCGCCAGCGGCAGGTAGCCGCCGGTCAGGGCTTTGGACAGGCAGAGGAAGTCCGGGCGGATGCCGGCCTGTTCACAGGCGAACATGGTGCCGGTGCGGCCAAAGCCAACGGCGATTTCGTCGTGGATCAGGTGCACGCCATAGCGGTCGCAGGCCTCGCGCAGCAGCTTGAGGTACACCGGATGGTACATGCGCATGCCGCCGGCGCCCTGAATCAACGGTTCGACGATCACGGCCGCAACGCTGTCATGATGCTCGGCCAGTGTCTGTTCCATGGCCGCAAACATATTGCGCGAATGTTCTTCCCAGCTCATGCCTTCGGGGCGCAGGTAGCAGTCCGGGCTTGGCACCTTGATGGTGTCCATCAGCAGGGCTTTGTAGGTTTCGGTGAACAGCGGCACGTCGCCGACCGCCATCGCCGCCATGGTTTCACCGTGGTAGCTGTTGGTCAGGGTGACGAAGCGCTTCTTGTTCGGCTGACCGCGATTGAGCCAGTAGTGAAAGCTCATTTTCAGCGCGACTTCGATGCAGGACGAACCGTTATCGGCGTAGAACACCCGATTCAGACCTTCCGGGGTCATCTTCACCAGGCGCTCGGACAGCTCGATCACCGGTTGATGGCTGAAGCCGGCGAGGATCACGTGCTCCAGCTGATCGACCTGATCCTTGATGCGCTGGTTGATGCGCGGGTTGGCGTGGCCGAACACGTTGACCCACCAGGAACTGACGGCGTCGAGGTAGCGCTTGCCTTCGAAGTCTTCGAGCCAGACGCCTTCACCGCGTTTGATCGGGATCAGCGGCAGCTGTTCGTGGTCTTTCATCTGGGTGCAGGGATGCCACAGCACCGCGAGGTCGCGTTGCATCCACTGGTTATTCAGGCCCATTTACAGTCTCCTCGAGGCGGCTCGCGTCAGGCGCGGGCAAACAATCGCGCAAGCCTATGCAATGCATCGCGCCGGGACAACCCATTGCGTCGATTTCACGCCTCTTGCCTCGACTTGCCCCGTTAATCTTTCCTTAACCACTATGCTCAAGACTCTTGATCGTATTTCTCGATATTTCAAAGCAAAATTTTCCGCTTTAATTCGATAGATAACTCGCTAGTCTTGGTTCGCAGTTCTCACAGGATTTGGGCAATGCAGCTACGTAACTCTGCTTCTCGCTATGGTTGGGTCAGCATCTTCATGCACTGGGGCGTGGCGCTGGCAGTCTTCGGGCTGTTCGCGCTGGGTCTGTGGATGGTGGGGCTGGATTACTACAGCAGCTGGCGCAAAGACGCGCCGGATCTGCACAAGAGCATCGGCCTGGTGTTGCTGGGCGTGATGGTGTTGCGAGTGCTCTGGCGTTTTATCAGCCCGCCGCCGCCAACGCTGCAGAGCTACAGCCGAATGACCCGCCTCGGCGCCAAATTCGGCCACGGGTTTCTGTACGTCGGGCTGTTCGCTGTGATGCTTGCCGGTTACCTGATTTCCACCGCAGACGGTGTCGGGATCCCGGTGTTTGGCCTGTTTGAAGTTCCTGCACTGGTTTCCGGGCTACCGGATCAGGCAGATACCGCCGGGGTGATTCATCTCTGGCTGGCATGGGCGCTGGTAATTTTTTCCGGCCTCCATGCGTTGGCAGCATTGAAGCACCACTTTATTGATCGTGATGTGACCCTGACACGAATGCTCGGTCGCAAAGCCTGAAATTCAACCTCGACTCAAAGGAAAAGAAAGCATGTTGAAAAAGACTCTGGCCGCTCTGGCAATCGGTTCTGCCGTACTGTCCGCGAACGTGATGGCTGCTGATTACACTGTCGACAAGGAAGGCCAGCACGCCTTCGTCGACTTCAAGATCAGCCACCTGGGCTACAGCTACATCACCGGTACCTTCAAGGACATCGACGGCAAGTTCAGCTTTGACGCCGCCAAGCCTGAAGACAGCAAAATCGAATTCAACGTGAAAACCGCCAGCGTGTTCACCAACCACGCCGAGCGCGACAAGCACATCTCCAGCAAAGACTTCCTGGACGTGGGCAAATACGCTGACGCCAAGTTCGTCTCAACCAGCGTCAAATCCACCGGCAAGAATGCCGCTGGCAAAGACACTGCTGACGTGACCGGCGACCTGACCCTGCACGGCGTGACCAAGCCAATCGTGGTCAAGGCTGTGTTCCTGGGCGAAGGCAAGGATCCATGGGGCGGCTACCGTGCCGGCTTCGAAGGCACCACCAGCATCAAGCGCTCTGATTTCGGCAAGATGATGGATCTGGGTCCACAGTCCGACAACGTCGATCTGTACATCTCGTTTGAAGGTGTGAAAGCGAAGTAATTTTCGCCGCCATGCAAAAACGCCCCCGGTCGCAAGATCGGGGGCGTTTTTTATTGCCCGTCACAACCCGGATCCCCTGTAGGAGCTGCCGAAGGCTGCGATCTTTTGAGGTTGGTTTTTCCAGGGTCAAAAGATCGCAGCCTTCGGCAGCTCCTACAGAAAGCGGGTTCTGGGACATTCATAAAAAATGCCCCGGCTCTTTCGAACCGGGGCATTTTTCATTGCAGCGATAACTCAGCGATTGCGGGTCAGCAGTGCTGGTTTTTCGCCACGCGGACGGGTCGGCAGTTGATCAAGCTGCTCAGGCGTCGGGAAGCGGTCGGCTTTCGATTCCTTGTGCATGATCTTCGGCCCGTTGCTGCGCGGGTTCTGCACGGCCGGTTCAGCGCGTTGCTGATCGTCGCGTGCCGGGCGGCGGTTGCGCGACGCGGACTCGTCACGACGGCCCTGCTGGCCATCACGCGGCGCACCATTGCGTGGGCCGTTGCGTTTGGCCGGCGGAGTACCGGTGCTCGAACCGTTGCTGTTGCGCGGACCGTTCTGGCGACCTTGCGGCTGACCGCCACGTGGAGCGCCAGCGCCTGCACCTTGTGCCGGAGCCCCCGGACGACGGCCACGGCCACCGGCAGGGGCCGCTTTCGGCACGTAGTCAACGCGGTTACCGAAGTTGTCGATATCGTCGTCAAGGAACTCGTCCGGTGCGCGATCAGCCGCGGCGCGTGGTGGCTGGCTCGGACGCTGTTCGCGGGCCGGGGTGCCTTCACGTGGTTTCTGCTGACGAGCAGGGCGCTCGCCGCGTTCGCCGGCGGGTTTTTCCTTGCCCTTGTCTTTGCCTTTGTCCTTGCGACCGCCGCCACCACCGCCGCCATTCGGACCGTCGCCACGCGGGCCACGGGAATTGCGCGGGTTGCGCATGTCCGGACGCTCACGCACTTCAGGCTTCTCGGCCTCGATGGTGCTGGCATCGAAGCCCATCAGGTCGCCGTCGGCGATTTTCTGCTTGGTCATGCGTTCGATGCTTTTCAGCAGCTTTTCTTCGTCCGGGGCCACCAGCGAGATCGCTTCGCCCGAACGACCGGCACGGCCAGTACGGCCGATACGGTGCACGTAGTCTTCATCGACGTTCGGCAGTTCGAAGTTGACCACGTGTGGCAACTGGTCGATGTCCAGACCGCGCGCGGCGATGTCGGTCGCTACCAGAATGCGCACTTCACCGGCCTTGAAATCGGCCAGGGCTTTGGTGCGGGCGTTCTGGCTCTTGTTGCCGTGGATCGCCACAGCCGGCAGGCCGTGTTTGTCCAGGTACTCGGCCAGACGGTTGGCGCCGTGCTTGGTACGGGTGAACACCAGTACCTGTTCCCAGGCGCCGGCGGTGATCAGGTGCGCCAGCAGGGCACGCTTGTGGCTGGCCGGAAGACGGAACACGCGTTGTTCGATGCGCTCGACCGTGGTGTTCGGCGGCGTGACTTCGATGCGTTCCGGGTTGTGCAGCAGCTTGCCGGCAAGATCGGTGATGTCTTTGGAGAACGTCGCCGAGAACAGCAGGTTCTGCCGCTTGGCCGGCAGACGTGCGAGGACTTTCTTCACGTCGTGGACGAAGCCCATGTCGAGCATGCGGTCGGCTTCGTCGAGGACGAGGATTTCGACGTGGGACAGATCGACGCTGCCTTGGCCGGCGAGGTCGAGCAGACGACCCGGGCAGGCCACCAACACGTCAACGCCACGGGACATGGCCTGGACCTGTGGGTTCATGCCGACGCCGCCGAAGATGCAGGCGCTGACGAATTTCAGGTCACGGGCGTAGATCTTGAAGCTCTCGTGAACCTGGGCCGCGAGTTCGCGGGTCGGGGTCAGGACCAGTACGCGCGGTTGGCGCGGGCCATGACGCTGGGATTTGTCCGGGTGACCGTTGGGGAACAACCGCTCCAGGATCGGAAGGGCGAAACCGCCGGTTTTACCGGTACCTGTCTGTGCCGCAACCATCAGGTCGCGACCTTGCAACACGGCGGGAATGGCCCGCTGTTGCACCGGAGTAGGCTCGGTATAGCCCGCATCTTCGATGGCACGGACTAAAGCCTCGGAGAGACCGAGGGAAGCAAAGGACATGAGTAATCCTGTTTTAGTTAGGGCTTGGCCCAATGGGAGTCTTGCCTGGCGCGAATCGCGTTTAAGAGGACGCGATCCCGTCCGGTCCAGCTGCGGTCTCGAAGGCACGTCAGGAGCGCTCGCGCGGGCTGAAAGCTGCGCTGTAGCGGGTCGAGAGGCCTGTTACGGTTCCGGGCGTCCGGGCGTGAGCCTGGCGGGAACGCCGGAGTATAACAGAGCAATCACTGCGCGCTGCTTTCCTGCTGCTCAACGGTTTGGCTGCTGGCCGAGGCGTTGCCCAGCGGCGCGGTATCGGCCGGGGCCGCGCCATAGCGAGCGCTGAGCTCGGCGTAGGCCGGTTCGCGCTTGAAACGCTTGAGTTCGGCGCCGAAACGCTGCACCAGCAGATCCATGCCGGCATTGCGGCGAACGGCCAGATATTGGCTCTGACGGCTGATGACCGTAGGGTTTTCGGTGATTTGATCGCGGATATTCAGTTGATCGAGCAAATGCTGACCGACACGCCGATCTGTGATCAGCAAGTCGATACGCCCGCGCAGCAGCTTGCCGAAGTTGGCTTCGTGGGTCGGCGCCGGTTCGCGGGTGAACAGGGTCGATTCGCTGAAGTCCGGGCTGTACAGATAACCTGGCGAGGTGCCGATGGTCAGGCCCTTGAGGTCTTCGAGCTGGCGGAACGGGTGTGGTCGATCGTTGGCGTAGAACATCACGAATTCGACGTCCGACAGCGGTTCAACGGGATAGAGCAGGGTGGCATCGCGCTCGTCGCTGTGAAAGATGTCCAGTGCGCCGTCGGCCTGGCCGGTCTCGAGCATCGACAGGCAGCGCTTCCACGGCAGGAACTGCCATTCGACCTCAATCCCCAGGCGCTTGAACACAATGGCAGTGGTTTCGTAGTCCAGCCCGAGGTTCTTGCCGCCCTCCTCGTAGACATAAGGCGCCCACGGCTCGGTGACAATACGCAGCTTCTCGCCCCGAGCGGCAAAGCTCAGGCAAGCAAAAACCAGCACCGTGAAAAATTGCGCGATCAAAGGCATGGCTTGAGATTACGACGAGAAACGCGAAAGAGCCAGAAAGTGCCTGCACAAGCTCTGTTTCGGGCATTTAAAAGCAAAAGATCGCAGCCTTCGGCAGCTCTACATGGGCATTAATTACACCTGTAGGAGCTGCCGAAGGCTGCGATCTTTTGATCTTGCTTTTAGTGCTTAGCGCGGCAACTTCAGGTTATTCCAGATCGCCAGACTAGGCTCAGCCTGGTTCATGGAATAGAAGTGCAGCCCCGGTGCGCCACCCTGCAGCAGGCGTTCGCACATTTCGCTGACAACTTGCTCGCCAAAACGCTGAATGCTCTGGCTGTCATCGCCGTAGGCTTCCAGTTGCTTGCGGATCCAGCGCGGGATTTCCGCGCCGCAGGCATCGGAGAACCGCGCCAGCTTGCTGTAGTTGGTGATCGGCATGATCCCCGGCACCACCGGAATGTCCACACCCAGCGCCTGCAAGCGGTCGACGAAGTAGAAGTAGCTGTCGGCGTTGAAGAAGTACTGGGTGATCGCGCTGTCAGCGCCGGCATGGGCCTTGCGCACGAAGTTGGCGAGATCGTCTTCGTAATTGCGTGCTTGCGGATGCATCTCCGGGTAAGCGGCAACTTCGATGTGGAAATGATCGCCGGTTTCTTCACGAATGAATTCCACCAGTTCATTGGCGTGACGCAGCTCGCCGCTGGTCATGCCCATGCCGGACGGCAGGTCACCGCGCAGGGCCACGATGCGCTTGATGCCGGCCGCTTTGTACTCGTTCAGCAGGCCGCGCAGGTCGTCCTTGCTGTCGCCGACGCACGACAGGTGCGGCGCGGCCGGTACTTTGACTTCGCTTTCCAGCTGCAGAACGGTGTTGAGGGTGCGATCACGGGTCGAACCACCAGCGCCATAGGTGCAGGAGAAGAAATCGGGATTGTACGTTGCCAACTGACGGGCAACGTTGAGCAGCTTTTCATGCCCAGCATCGGTCTTGGTCGGGAAGAACTCGAAGCTGTAGCGACGGTCTTGGGACATGGTCATACCCTTGGAAACAAGAACCTTCGAGGCGCTGCAATCCCATGTGGGAGCGGGCTTGCTCGCGAAAGCGGCGGGTCAGGCAACATCAATGCTGAATGACAGACCGCTTTCGCGAGCAAGCCCGCTCCCACAGGGAGAGCAGGCCGCCGCGTCAATCAGTAGCGGTAAGCGTGCGGCTTGAACGGGCCTTCGACGGTGACGCCGATGTAGTCAGCCTGTTGCTTGGTCAGTTGAGTGACCACGCCGCCGAAGCCGCGCACCATTTCCAGGGCCACTTCTTCGTCGAGTTTCTTCGGCAGTACTTCAACGGTTAGACGCTTGGCTTTCTCGGCTGGCGACAGGTCGGCGTACTTCTGGCCGAACAGGAAGATCTGCGCCAGCACCTGGTTGGCGAACGAACCGTCCATGATGCGGCTCGGGTGACCGGTGGCGTTGCCCAGGTTCACCAGACGGCCTTCGGCCAGCAGGATCAGGTAGTCGTCGTTCTGTGCGTCGAAAGCGCCCGGGCCGGTACGGTGGATCTTGTGAACCTGCGGCTTCACTTCTTCCCATGCCCAGTTCTTGCGCATGAAAGCGGTGTCGATTTCGTTGTCGAAGTGGCCGATGTTGCAGACAACAGCGCGCTTCTTCAGGGCTTTGAGCATGTTCGCGTCGCAAACATTGACATTACCGGTGGTGGTCACGATCAGGTCGATCTTGCCCAGCAGCGCTTTGTCGATGCTCGCTTCGGTGCCATCGTTGATGCCGTCGATGAACGGCGAAACCAGTTCGAAACCGTCCATGCAGGCCTGCATGGCGCAGATCGGGTCAACTTCGGAAACCTTGACGATCATGCCTTCCTGACGCAGGGACTGGGCCGAACCCTTGCCCACGTCACCGT
>NZ_JBIUVO010000011.1:347-13310 GCF_044742995.1 Pseudomonas sp. NPDC087803 | reverse complement strand
GTCACCGTAACCGATGACCAGCGCTTGCTTGCCGGACAGCAGGTGGTCGGTGCCGCGCTTGATCGCATCGTTCAGGCTGTGACGGCAGCCGTACTTGTTGTCGTTCTTGGACTTGGTCACCGAGTCGTTGACGTTGATCGCAGGGATCTTCAGCTCGCCCTTGGCCAGCATGTCCAGCAGACGGTGAACGCCGGTGGTGGTTTCTTCGGTCACGCCGTGAACGCGATCCAGCACCTGTGGGTACTTGTCGTGCAGCAGCTGAGTCAGGTCGCCGCCGTCGTCGAGGATCATGTTGGCGTCCCATGGCTGGCCATCCTTCAGGATGGTCTGCTCCAGGCACCACTCGTACTCTTCTTCAGTCTCGCCTTTCCAGGCGAAAACCGGGATACCGGCAGCAGCGATGGAAGCAGCGGCCT
Source organism: Pseudomonas sp. NPDC087803 (assembly GCF_044742995.1). Taxonomy (NCBI): domain Bacteria; kingdom Pseudomonadati; phylum Pseudomonadota; class Gammaproteobacteria; order Pseudomonadales; family Pseudomonadaceae; genus Pseudomonas; species Pseudomonas sp. NPDC087803. Next base: position 12,894 of record NZ_JBIUVO010000011.1, on the reverse strand, counting down.
GATCCTGAGTCGAGAAGATGTTGCACGACGACCAGCGTACTTCGGCACCCAGGGCAACCAGGGTTTCGATCAGCACGGCAGTCTGAATGGTCATGTGGATGCAGCCGAGGATTTTCGCGCCCTTGAGCGGCTGCTCGGAAGCGTACTTGCGGCGCAGACCCATCAGGGCCGGCATTTCTGATTCGGCGATGATGGTTTCGCGACGGCCCCAGGCAGCCAGGGACATATCGGCAACTTTGTAATCGTTAAAATCGGCAGGCGTGATAACAGCGCTCATGAAGAGCCTCCATTCGTAATGTATGCGAATGGGCGCCGTTGTGCGTTTAGTGTCCGGCCAAGGCCGGTCAACGCCCCATCCGAGCCTGACAGGTTGATCCTGCTGCAGCGCCCCTCGGACAGGTGGCGGGAAAACGGTAGCAAGTGAAGGTTACCGTTTTGAAACGGGGGCGATTATAGCCGTCTAGACTGATCTTCCAAAGGGTTTCTGTCGGCCAAATGAAGATCGCCAATGGCGACCATAGTCGAAGCCTCATGGAGCATGACCGCTCGGTCTGCCAAGATGGCGCCATCTTTCGGCAAACGCTCAGGAGTGAACATGAATTTCCACACCCGCAAATGGGTAAAACCCGAAGACCTGAACCCCAACGGCACGCTGTTCGGCGGCAGCCTGCTGCGCTGGATCGACGAAGAAGCGGCGATCTACGCCATCGTCCAGTTGGGCAATCAGCGCGTGGTGACCAAATACATTTCCGAGATCAACTTCGTCAGCGCCTCGCGCCAGGGCGACATCATCGAGCTGGGCATCACCGCCACCGAGTTCGGTCGCACCTCGATCACCCTGACCTGCGAAGTGCGTAACAAGATCACCCGCAAGAGCATCCTGACGGTCGAGAAGATGGTCTTCGTCAACCTTGGCGAGGATGGCCTGCCGGCCCCGCACGGGCGCACTGAAATCAAGTATGTGAAAGATCAGTTCAAGGAAGATGAACTCGTAACCAAGTGACATCGGCGGCGCGCCCTTCGCGAGCAAGCCCGCTCCCACAGGGTTGACACTGAACCTGTAGGAGCTGCCGAAGGCTGCGATCTTTTGATCTTGCTTTACATAAACAAAGTCAAAAGATCACAGCCTGCGGCAGCTCCTACAGGGGCATGCGTAAAATCGGGAATTTGCGTGGCGCATACAGAACGTATTCCAGGCAAGAACGGTCGTAGCTAAAAGCCCCCACCCGGTTTCCACGCCATGACCACGCCCACCGACGGCAAGACCCCCAACCTCTCGACCGACGAACAACACGAAGTCGAGAAAAACCAGCCGCCCCGCGCGGCGGTTCTGCATGAAATCATCCGCACTCAAGGCGATCAGGAACTCGAGCGCAGCATTGCCGCATTGTGGTGGTCGGCGCTCGCAGCCGGGCTGACCATGGGCCTGTCGCTGATGGGCATGGGGCTGCTCAATTCGCGCCTGCCCGAGGGCGACGAATTCAAGGTGATCGCCAGTTTCGGCTACTGCGCCGGTTTCCTCGCGGTGATCCTCGCCCGCCAGCAATTGTTCACCGAAAACACCCTGACGGCCGTCCTCCCGGTGATGACCAAACCGACCCTGGCCAATTTCGGTCGGCTGATCCGCCTGTGGGGCGTGGTGCTGTTCGGTAATTTGTGCGGGACGATTCTGGTGGCGTACGTGATGCTCGAGCTGCCGATCTTCGATACCAAGACCGATCACGCCTTCCTTGAAATCGGCCGCAAGGTCATGGAAAACCACGCCAGTCAAATGTTCGCCAAGGGCATTGTCTCTGGCTGGATGATCGCCACCATGGTCTGGATGATCCCGTCCATGGAGAGCGCGAAGATGTGGATCATCATCCTCATCACCTACCTGATGGCGCTGGGCGACTTCACCCACATCGTGGTCGGTTCGGCGGAAGTGTCGTATCTGGTGTTTGCCGGCGAGCTGCCGTGGAGTGATTTCTGGATGGTGTTTGCCGGTCCCACGTTGGCGGGGAACATCATCGGCGGCAGTTTCATTTTCGCCCTGATCAGCCATGCGCAGATCCGCAGCGAGAGCGGGGCGCCCAAGACGGATAAACCAGACTCCGGCAAACCCCGCGAAGATAAGTCCGACAGCAAGCCCCGATAGTTTCAGGCCTTGAACGGCGGGCTGACCGGTTCTGTCGTCGGTTCGCCTTCAGGTGCCTTGAGCTGTCCCTCCCAGCGAGCTATGACCAGCGGTGCCAGTGCATTGCCCAACACATTGAGCGCGGTGACCGGCATGTCCATCAAACGATAGACGCCGGCGATGATTGCCACGCCTTCCACTGGCAAACCGGCGGTGGTCAGGGTCGCTGTGAGTATGATGAACATGAAACCCGGCACTCCCGCCGCGCCCTTAGACGTCAACACCATGATCAGCACCAGCATGGCCTGATCCGCCAGACCCAGCTCAATCCCGTACGCCTGGGCGATAAACAGCGTGCCCAGTCCCGCGAACAGCGAGGCGCCATCAAGGTTGAACGAGTACCCCAGTGGAATGACCATGCTGGTGATCGGGCGCGGAGCGCCATACCGCTCCATTTTCTCGATCAGTTGTGGCATCACCGTGGCCGACGCAGCGCTGCTGTAAGCCAGTATCAATTCACTGCGTATTTCCCGAATCAGGTGGAAAAAGCGAATGCCGGCCATCCGCGCCACCAGCCCCAGCACGCCCAACGCGAAGAGCAAGACTGCGACGTAAGTGATGCCGATCAGCTTCGCCAGCGGCAGCAACGCACTGAGGCCGAAGCTGGCCACGGTGACCCCGATCAGGCCGAAGATGCCGATGGGTGAGTAGTGCATGACCAGATGCGTGACCTTGAACATGGTGTCCGATACCGCCTGAATCACGGTGATCAATGGCGCCTTCTGCGGCTCGGGCAGCATCGACAGGGCACAGCCGAACAGGATGGCGAAAAACAGTACTGAGAGCAGCTTGCCCTGGGACATGGCCAGGACGATGTTGTCCGGCACGATGTTCACCAGAGTTCGGCCCAGGTTCTGTGTGTCCCCCGTATTCGCCAGACCAATGGCCGGTGATTGCAGGGTGCTGCTGAAGTCCGCGCCGGCGCCGGGCTGAAAAACATTGCCGACGATCAGTCCGAAGACGATGGCAATGCTGGTGATGGTGAAGAAATAAACCAGCGTCTTTATCCCGACCCGGCCCAGTGCCCTGGTGCTGCCTGCCCCGGCGATGCCGACGACCATGCACGCAAAGACCAACGGTACGACGATCATTTTCATCAGCCTGATGAACAGGTCACCGGCCGGTTGCAGCAGATTGTCGATGAACCAGATCTTGTGTTCGGGAAACTGGTTGAGAAGGATGCCGACGATTATTCCGGCTGCCAGCCCGATCATGATGCGGGTGACCAGGCTGGTGGGTTTCTTGCTAATCATGATGTGCCCCTTTTGTTGTTGTGTTTGTTGGGGTGAAGCTCAGTGTGCGAAGAGGCCGTCGAAGTCCTTGAAACCCTTGACCTCGATCGGATTGCCGCTGGGATCGAGAAAGAACATCGTGCGCTGCTCGCCGGGTTCGCCGGCGAAGCGGATCACCGGAGGGATTTCAAATGTTGTGCCGAGGCGGCTCAAACGATCGGCCAGCTCCAGCCACTCCTCCAGCGGCAGGACGACGCCAATGTGCGGCATCAATACTTTGTGATCGCCAACCTGGCCGGTACGGGTAGTGGTGAAGGGCGTGCCCACGTGAAGCGAGAGCTGATTGCCGAAAAAATCGAAGTCGACCCATGTCTCGGTACTGCGGCCTTCGGTGCAGCCCAACACATCTCGATAAAAAGTCCGCGCCTGTTCCAGGTCGCAAACATGGTATGCAGCGTGAAAAGGTCTGTTCATATGATGTCCCCAAGTGAAGGAGCACTCAGGGTAAACAGACCGTGCGGCGGGGCATAACGACTTCGCCTTGTTCTGAGCGAAAGGAAAACTTATGGATGTACGGTTTCTGAAAAGCCTGGTGGCGGTGGTTGAGGCCGGTTCGATTGCGGCAGCGGCGCGGCGTGAGAGTCGCACTGCGGCAGCTATCAGCCAGCGCGTTCAGGCGCTCGAGAGATTGCTGGGTTGCACGTTACTGCTGCGTACCGCGCACGCAGCAAGGCCCTCGGACCAGTGCCTGCTTATTCTGCCGAAAATCAGGGCGATCATCGAATTGGCCCAGGATCTACAGAGCGATCTGCATCCCGATGGGTTGGCCGGTGAAGTGACAATCGGTGCAGTTTCCACAGCGCTGACCGGCGTGTTACCCAACTTGATCGAACGATTGGCGCTTGCAGCACCTGATTTAAAGCTGAAGATCACCCCGGGTGACTCGAAAAGTCTTTACGAGAAGGTACTTGCAGGGGAGTTGGACGCAGCGATTCTGGTCAGGCCTCCGTTCCAGCCGCCCAAGGCATTGGCACTGGTCGTGCTCAAGGTAGAGCCGCTGGTTCTGGTGGCCCCAGCCGCGTACGCCGGGCAGTCGCTGGAAACGCTGTTGCGCGTTCATCCGTTCATTCGTTATGACGCGCGCTCGTGGGGTGGGCAGATTGCTCAGCGCTACCTCGATGAACAGGCCATCGAGCCCAACGTGCTGTGCGAACTGGATGCGCTGGAAACGATCGTCATGCTGGTCGCGCAGGGGATGGGGGTTTCGCTGGTGCCGCAGTGGGCCGGGATGATGCTGGAAGGAATGTACGTTTTACCGGTCGAGGACGGGCAGCGTCATGCGCGCGAGTTGGTGGTTATACATGGCTCGACGCCGCACCGCCCATTGGCGATGCGACATCTGCTTGATTTGCTGTGCGGTCCGTCGTGAAGGGCTTCACGACGGCGCTGCGGTGATACGTCAGTGTGCGGGTTCGGCCGCTGTGGCCGGCTCGTCACGGGTGGCGTGCTTGACCAGTTTGCCGATGGTCAGACCCTGCAACAGGATCGACGACAGCACCACGATGTAGGTGATGCTCAGCAGCAGATCGCGCTCCGGGCCCAGCGGCAGGGCCAGGGCCAGGGCCACCGAAACGCCGCCGCGCAAACCGCCCCAGGTCAGTATGCGGATGGTGCCGCGCGGCACCGTGCGCCAACGGCGCAGCAGAACGATGGCCGGGGCCACGGTGAGCAGGCGCGACAGCAGGATCGCCAGCGCCAGCAGACTGGCCGCCGCCAGGTGCAGCCAGTTGAACGGCAGCAGCAACAGCTCCATGCCGATCAGCGCGAACAGCAGGGCGTTGAGCATGTCATCGAGCAGTTCCCAAAAGCCGTCGAGGTACTTGCGGGTCATGTCGTTCATCGCCAGGTTGCGTCCCAGGTTACCGATGATCAGACCGGCGACCACCATCGCAATCGGCGCCGAGACGTGCAGCTCGGTGGCCATCGCCGAACCGCCGATCACCAGCGCCAGAGTCAGCATCACGGTGATCTGATGCTGCTGGACGCTCTTGATCATCCGGTACACCCCATAACCGATCAGCCCGCCGAACAACACGCCGCCAACGGCTTCGTGAACGAACAGCATGGCGGTGGCGCTGAGGGTCGGCGTCTCACCCAATTGGGCGATGCCCAGCAGTACGGTGAACACCACTACCGCCGTGCCGTCGTTGAACAGCGACTCGCCGACGATGGTGGTTTTCAGCGGTTTCGAGGCATTGGCGGTACGCAATACGCCGAGCACCGCGATCGGGTCGGTCGGCGAAATCAGAGCGCCGAACAGCAGGCAGTAGAGGAAGCTCACGTGCCAGCCGAACAGGGCAAAAATGTAGTAGGCGAGGCTGCCGATCACGGCGGTGGCGATCAGCACGCCGAAGGTTGCCAGCAGGCCGATGGGCCAGCGATAGCTGCGCAGGTCGTTGAGGTTGACGTGCAGAGCGCCGGCGAACAGCAGGAACGACAGCATCCAGTTCATCAGCAGATCGCCGAAGTCGATCTGGCCGATCAGTTGCTGCACGCGTTCTTCGAGGCCGGGATAGCCGAGCACGCTCAGGCCTTGCAGCAACAGGGAAAACAGCAATGCGGTGACCATCACGCCGATGGTCGGCGGCAGGCCGATGAAGCGGTAATTGACGAAAGTGAGGAGGGTGGTGAGGCAGATGAATGCGGCTACGAGTTCAAGCATCCGGGGTCCTTTGGATGGGGGGTGGAAAGACAGCGCCCCGATTCTTCGGTGCAAGAGTTGGATGGGCTGATTCGGGGCGGGGACACAACTATGTCCCCCTCAGTTGGTCGGCCGCACACATTCGTGTAGGGTCAACAAAAAAAATCCAGGAGTGAAACGTGTTGGCGACAGCTCTGGTGTTGGTGGCGGCGCTGTTGCATGCGGCGTGGAATACCCTGATCAAGTTCAGCGCCGAGCGGTTGCTGGTGGTGGCGTGCATGGACACGGTGGCGCTGCTGTTTGTCGCCATCGCCTGGCCATTCATCAGCCTGCCGCCGGCAGAAATCTGGCCGTGGATTCTGGCCTCGGCGGCGTTCGAGTTGCTGTATCGCTATTTGCTGATTCAGGCCTATCGGGTCGGCGACCTCGGGTTGGTCTATCCGCTGATGCGCGGCTTGTCGCCGTTGGTGGTGCTGGCGCTGACCCTGATCTTCGCCGGCGAAGTGCTCACCGCGCAGCAGATCTTCGGGATCCTGCTGATTCCGCTGGGCATGGCCTGCCTGCTTTGGCAGGGTGGCGGCGGCAAACATCTGCCGTGGTCGATGCTGCCGGTGGTGGCACTGATCGGGCTGTGCATCGGCTGTTACACCTACATTGATGGCCAGGCCTTGCGGCGCTGGTCGCATCCACTGGATTACCTGGTCTGGGTCACGCTGCTCAGCGCCTGGCCGTTTCCGTTGCTGGCCTGGGTCGGCAAACGCCCGGCGTTCATGGTGTTCTGGCGCGAACAATGGAAGCTGGGGCTGGCGGTCGGGTTCTGCGTGTTGTTCAGCTACGCTCTGGTGCTGTGGGCGATGCAGTTGGGCTCGATTGCCGAAGCGGCGGCGTTGCGCGAGATCAGCGTGATTCTGGTGGTGCTGTTCGGCATGCGGTACCTGAAAGAACCTTTCGGCCGACCACGGCTCTTAGCCTGTGGGCTGGTGCTGATCGGCATGCTGGTGATGAAGTTCTGACCGCCCGCAATTCTCTATCACTCGACGAAGGACGGCTTTATGACGGTGGCTCTGTGGTGCGTATTGATCGCGATTTTCCTGCCGTATGTGTGCACGATCGTGGCCAAGGCCACCGGCGGTTTCAGGCTTCAGGACAACCATGATCCCCGGGACTTTCTCGAAAGTCTGAACGGCGTGGCCCGACGGGCGCATGCGGCGCAGTTGAACAGCTTCGAGGTGATGCCGGCGTTTGCGGCAGCGGTGATCGTCGCGCATCTGGTGGGCACGGCGCAGTTGGTGACGGTGAATGTGCTGGCGGTGATGTTTATCACCAGTCGCCTGCTGTACATCATCTGCTACCTGGCGGACTGGGCGATTCTGCGATCGCTGGTGTGGTTTGTCGGGATGGGGCTGATTGCTGCGTTCTTCTTTGTGTCGATCTGATTCTCGGGTGTTGCTGCTGGCCTCTTCGCGAGCAAGCCCGCTCCCACAGGGTTCTTTGGTGTACACAGGATTTGTGCTCGCCATTGATACCTGTGGGAGCGGGCTTGCCCGCGAAGGCGATAGCTCAGGCACCGAAGCGCTTAAGGTTTGTCCTTCACCGTGTCGGCGACTTGCGGCACTTGCGGCAACGCCGCACCTTTAGGCCAGAGCATCCAGATCTGTCCCTGCTGCTTCATGTCCCCGGCCAGCTGCCCGGCCGCGTCGCCGGTGCCCCAGAACAAGTCTGCACGCACCTCGCCGGCAATCGCGCCGCCAGTGTCCTGCGCCGCGACCGGGCGCACCAGCGCGGTGCCATCCGGGCGGGTGGTCGACAGCCACAGCAGGCTGCCCAACGGAATCACCTTGCGATCTACCGCAGCGCTGTAACCGGCGGTCAGCGGCACATTGAGCGAACCGCGCGGGCCTTCGTTGCTGTCCGGGTTGCGGGTGAAAAACACATAGCTCGGGTTGCTGCCCAACAGTTCCGGAATGCGCGACGGGTTGGCCTTGGCCCAGTTGCTGATCGCGTTCATGGTCACGTCTTCTTTCTTCAATTCGCCCTGCTCCACCAGCCAGCGGCCGATCGGTCGGTACGGGTGGCCGTTCTGGTCGGCGTAGGCGATGCGCAGTTGCTTGCCATCCGGTGTCTGAATCCGCCCCGAGCCCTGGATCTGCAAAAACTGTAGGTTCATCGGATCGGTCAGGTACGCCACCACCGGCGCTTTGACGCCTTTGGATTCAATGGTCGCCGCGTCGTCGTAAGGCTTGAGCACCCGACCTTCGAGGCGGCCGCGCAAGCGCTTGCCCTTGAGTTCCGGATAAATACTGTCCAGCGAGACGATGATCATGTCTTCCGGCACACCGTACACCGGCACGTTCGCCACCTCGGTGGGCGTCAGGCTGCCGGAGTACACCGGTTCGTAGTAACCGGTGATCAGGCCATTCGGGTTGTCATGCTCGGCGCGCAGGCCGAACACATCGAGGTTCTGCTTGAGGAAGGCGCGGATCTCGTTGGCGCTCTGCGGCACGTTGGCGGCTGCGGCGCAGGTGCCGCCCCAGATCGGATCCGCCTTGAGTCGGGTGCAGGCGCTGCGCCACGAGCCGAAACCGGCGACCAGATCGCTGTCGGACACCGCCGGCAGGGCTTCCCAGGTGGCGCTGGAATAGGTGGCCAAGGCGTGGGTTTTCGGTTTGGCATTGTCGCCACCGGTACAGCCGGCAAGGATTGCCAGCAGCGGCAGGGTTGCGATCAGTGGGTGACGCCAGGCCTTGAAACGGCTGTTCATGGAGTGATTCCTGTGCCGGTTGCCCAAGCGCTCCATGCGCTCGGGCAACCCGTATTTTTAATAGGGCTATTGGTGTTTGTCGGCGACGCGAGGATACTGGCCGCCGAATTCCGTGACCTGAAGCCACCATGACTCTTAAAAGAATTTCTGTTGTATTGCTGGCCTGTCTGACCCTGTCCGCCTGTGGCGGTGTCGATCCGAATTCTCCACTGGGGCAACGCAAGGCGATCTTCAAGCAGATGCTCAAGACCGGCGAAGACCTGGGCGGCATGTTGCGCGGGCGCGTTCCTTTCGACGGGGCGAAATTCGCCGAAGGCGCGGTGAAGCTTGATGCGTTGTCCCATGAACCGTGGAAGCATTTCCCGCAGGTGCGCGAAGAAGATCACACCAGCGCCAAGGACGATGTCTGGCTGCGGCAGGCACGCTTTCAGGAACTGGCCCGCAACCTTGAGGCCGCCACCGGTGAACTGGTGACCGCCAGCAAGGTTCAGCCGTACAAGGCCAGTAACCTTGGGCCGGCGGTGCAGAAGGTTGAAGATGCCTGCAGCGCTTGCCATAAAGAGTTTCGGGATCATTGATTGTCGGAGACTGCCGGAAAACTGTGGCGAGGGAGCTTGCTCCCGCTGGGCCGCGAAGCGGCCCCAACCCCATTCAACCGCGCTGTAATAACAGACTCAACTCGATTGAATGGGTTTACGACGGCTGCGCCGCCGAGCGGGAGCAAGCTCCCTCGCCACAGGACATCGCCTTCAATTCGGGTTACTTGTCGATCTGGTCCAGCGCATCCTGCAGTTCTTTGCGCGACTCGGCGAGCTTGTCTTTGCGCTTGTTGATCTTCTCCGGATCACCCTTCTTCATCGCCTTGTCGAGATCAGCCTGGCGCTTGCTGACTTCGTGCTTGGCTTCCAGCACTTTGTTTTCGCGTTCTTTCTTCAGGCCGGCATCGGTGCAGTTCTTCGTCACTTCATCCAGCGCGGTTTGCAGGCCGGCCTGTTGATCGGTGTTGCCACGGGATTTGGCTTGTTCGAGCTGATTGATGATGCCCTGCTTCTTCGCGGCGCAACCGGTCAGGCCTGGCGCATCTTCGTCAGCCATCACAGGAGAGGCCAGAGCGCCACAGAGGGTCAGCAGGGCGAGCGGTGCAAGAAATTTCATAAAAGCTCCATGTGCAAAGGCAATCGGGTCGGGGGCACTGCGCTGTTTGAGCGTCTGGCGGACCTTCGGTTCCCGGCTGCCGGGGGATTGCGTGATCAGAAACCGTCGATTCCGGCGGCGCGTAATGTTTCACTCAGGGCCAGCACCTGCGGGTCGCGAAAGAAGGCGCTCAATTGCGCCGCGCGGCCCGGGCCGATTCCGGCTTCTGCCTGCCATTGTTCAGTGTCGCGTTGTGCCAGCGCCTGCCACGAGTCGGCCAGTGATGCCTGACCGCTCGGCGGTAAACCCATTGCTCTGAGCCACTGCGTGAATGGCCGCTGGCGGGCGCTGTGAAAACTGTTGATCAGACGTGCGCTGCTGCGTTCGCCGAAGCCGGTAATGTTAGCAAGCTCTGGCTCGTCGAGGGTCAACCAATCCAGCAGGTTGTTCAGACGGCCTGTTTCCAGAAGTTTCTCCCAGGTACCGCGCCCGACATTCTGCAGCGCCAGGCCTTGTTTGCCACTGAGCCAGGTCAGGCGTGCGAGAAACTGGCTTTCGCAACCGGGTGTCGGTTGCCAACAGCTCAGGGCGTGGAAATCGCGGGTGTCGGGAATGTCGAGGTCGGCCCGTTCGCTGGTGCGCCAAACCACACTGTCGAGTCGTGGAATCGTCAGCCCGGCCAGGCTGATCGCCACCTGATCACCGGGACGGATATCCAGCGTCTGCCAACGCTTGAGTGAGCCGGCACTGACGCGTCTGATCTCGCGGTCATCAAGCATTACGGGCGACAACTCCAGTACCGGCGTGATGCGTCCGCTGCGGCCGACTTTGAAATTCACTTTGCGCACTTCGGCCAGCGCCCGGGCAAACGGGTATTTCCAGGCGACGGCCCAGTAAGGCGCGCTCGCCTGCCAGCGTTCAGCCGGTGGGCGTCGGCTCTGGCGCAGGACCACGCCGTCGCTGGCGAACGGCAGGGGGGAGCGATACCAGTGCTCACGCCATTTTTGTGCGTCGGCAAGGTTGGCGACGACCTGACTGAACGGCGCTGTCGTGGCGAAGCCCAATGTCGTCAGCGTCGATACCCTTTCCGGCAGGCTCGCCGGGCCCTGCGGCCAGTCCCAGACGAACAGGCCGATGCCGGCCGCCTGCTCGGCATTCAAGGTTTTACGACTCATCAACCCGGCAACGGTGGCGCGGGCGTTGACCCCGCCATGGCTGGCTTGCACGTGTTGATTCAGGCGCCAATAGAGTTCGCCCTGTACCAGCAGGTCCAGCGGTTGGGTCAGTTGTTGCGGAATGGCGGCGATCTTGTGCGCCGCTGCCGTCCAGTCCTGGCCGCTGACCCCGTCGCCGCGACTGATCGCCTGCTGCAACAGGCCGCGACGGTAAATCAGCGTGACCGCCACGCCATCGACCTTGGGTTGTACCCAGACATCCTGCCGGTCCTTTAACCATGCTTGAACGGCGGCGGCTTCGTGAAGCTTGTCCAGGCCGGTGTGGGCGACCGGATGCGCGACGGAGCCAGACGCCGTGCGCAAAGGTTCGGGCGCCGGGGGTTGCTGGAAGCACTGGCGCCATTCGTTGAGCCGCAGGCGCGATTGATCGTAAAGCTCGTTGGCAATCAGCGAGCGGCCTTCGCGGTGATAGGCGTCGTCCCATTGGTCGATCTGGTTTTGCAGGGCGGTGATTTCGTTTTGCGCCTGAGCGGCAGGCCAGTTCGGACATTGGGCGGCGTGGCTGCTCAGGCATAGGAGGCTGAGAAAAAGCAAAACAGAAAAGCGCATCGTGAGCGTCCTTGCTCATGGGGAGAACTTGAAGGCTAGTCAGGATTTTTCAGCCATGTTGATTAGGTGTTTTTCCTCTTGTTTCGGCGATGAAGATCAAAAGATCGCAGCCTTCGGCAGCTCCTACAGGGGGATGCGGTGTGTAGGAGCTGCCGAAGGCTGCGATCTTTTGCTCTTTTCGAACCATGAAAAAGCCCCGCACGGCGCGAACCGTGCGGGGCTTTTTTTGTAGCCGGGGAGGGCTTACAGACCAGCGGCAGAACGCAGAGCGTCGGCGCGGTCGGTTTTTTCCCAGGTGAAGGTGGTGAAGGTGTCTTCGCCCACAGTCTTGGTCTGCGGAGCGCGACCGAAGTGGCCGTAGGCTGCAGTTTCCTGGTACATCGGGTGCAGCAGATCGAGCATGGTGGTGATCGCGTATGGACGCAGGTCGAACACTTCACGCACCAGTTTGATGATCTTGTCATCGCTGATCTTGCCGGTACCGAAGGTATTCAGCGAGATCGAAGTCGGCTGAGCGACACCAATGGCGTAGGACACCTGGATCTCGCAACGCTCGGCCAGGCCGGCTGCGACGATGTTCTTGGCAACGTAACGGCCAGCGTAGGCAGCCGAGCGGTCAACCTTCGATGGATCTTTACCGGAGAACGCGCCACCGCCGTGACGGGCCATGCCGCCGTAGCTGTCGACGATGATCTTGGGTTTGTTATTTCGGAAGTGAGTTTTGTTGGGTAATATTTTGTAATTTCGTGTAGTTTTGTT
>NZ_JBIUVO010000011.1:0-337 GCF_044742995.1 Pseudomonas sp. NPDC087803 | reverse complement strand
ATGATGAACTGGCCGGTCGGGTTGATGTGGAACTGGGTGTCCTTGCTCAGCAGTTCGGCAGGCAGCACGTGCTTGACGATCAGCTCCATCACGCCTTCGCGCAGGTCTTTGTACGACACTTCAGGGTTGTGCTGGGTCGACAGTACAACTGCGTCGATACCAACCACCTTGCCGCCTTCGTAACGGCAAGTCACTTGCGACTTGGCGTCCGGACGCAGCCAAGGCAACAGACCCGATTTACGGGCTTCGGCCTGACGCTGCACCAACTGGTGCGAGAAGGTGATCGGTGCTGGCATCAGCACGTCGGTTTCGTTGCTGGCGTAGCCGAACATCAGGC
>NZ_JBIUVO010000010.1:0-111679 GCF_044742995.1 Pseudomonas sp. NPDC087803 | reverse complement strand
GCGACGACATGCGTCTGCTGGCCGCCACCATCGAATTCCTGCACACCGCGACCCTGCTGCATGACGACGTGGTCGACATGTCCGGCATGCGCCGTGGCCGCTCGACCGCCAACGCCATGTGGGGCAACGCTCCGAGCGTGCTGGTCGGCGACTTCCTGTACTCACGCTCGTTCGAAATGATGGTCGAACTGGGTTCGATGCCGGTGATGAAGATCCTGTCCCAGGCCACGCGAATCATCGCCGAAGGCGAAGTGTTGCAGCTGTCCAAGGTACGCGACGCCAGCACCACCGAAGAAACCTACATGGAAGTCATCCGCGGCAAGACCGCGATGCTCTTCGAAGCCTCGACCCACAGCGCTGCCGCACTGGCCGGTGCCACCGCCGAGCAGAGCGAAGCCCTGCGCACTTTCGGTGATCACCTGGGCGTGGCGTTCCAACTGGTCGACGATCTGCTGGACTACAAGGGCGACGCCGAGACCCTGGGCAAGAACGTCGGCGACGATCTGGCCGAAGGCAAGCCAACCCTGCCGCTGATCTACACCATGCGCGAAGGCACGCCGGAACAGGCGGCTCTGGTCCGCCAGGCGATCCAGAAAGGCGGGATCGAAGACCTCGAAAGCATCCGCATCGCCGTGGAAGCGTCGGGTTCGCTGGAGTACACCGCGCAACTGGCCCGCGACTACGTGGCCCGTGCGATCAAGTGCCTCGACGCGCTGCCGGCCAGCGAATACCGCGATGCACTGGTGGAACTGAGCGAGTTTGCGGTCGCCCGCACGCACTGATATCGCTGAAGCAAGATCAAAAGATCGCAGCCTTCGGCAGCTCCTACCTATCACCTGTAGGAGCTGCCGAAGGCTGCGATCTTTTGCTTTTGGCTCCATCAAAGTCTAAAACCTTATACAATGTGCGACTTTTAGCGATCCACATCCCAAGGAGCCTTAGTGAGCACGTTGCCACCCTGCCCGAAATGCAATTCCGAATACACCTACGAAGACGGTGCCCAACTGATCTGCCCAGAGTGCGCCCACGAGTGGTCGGCCAATGGCGAAGCCGAAGTGGCGTCCGATGATGCCGTGAAGAAAGATTCGGTTGGCAATGTGCTGCAGGACGGCGACACCATCACCGTGATCAAGGATCTGAAGGTCAAGGGCACCTCGCTGGTGGTCAAGGTCGGCACCAAGGTCAAGAACATCCGCCTGTGCGACGGCGACCACGACATCGACTGCAAGATCGACGGCATCGGTCCGATGAAGCTCAAGTCCGAGTTCGTCAGAAAGGTCTGATCCCGCTGTCCTCCATCCCGCGCCTGGCGTGGGATGGTGCCTCACCCTCGCCGCTTTCCCCTCCCGCATTCTCGCGTAATAGCCAGACGCCAGCCGTTTTGACCTTACGCAATCTTTACCCGGAAAAAATCGCATTCCGCCAATAGGCACTTGCTATTTGACGAATAAGAATTATTCTCATTGAAACCTTTCAAGGAGATGAGAACCATGACTTATTTGATCGACGCCTGGCTGGATCGCCCGCACCCATACCTCAGGATCCTGCATCGGGAAACCGGAGAAGTCTGTGCGGTTCTGGAAGAAGAGGCTCTGCACGAATTGCAGGATCAGGGTGATCTGGACGTCAGCAGCCTGAATTCCAGCGAACCGCTGGTGCTCAAGGAGCTGGTGCGCAATCTGTTCCTGTTCTGCTATGCCCGGGCGTTGCGCCCGACCAATGAGCTGCATCACAAGATCGAAATATGATCAGCGCCATGGAAACTGTGGGAGCCCGCCTGCTGGCGAAAGCGCTGTGTCAGGCAACGAATGGGTTGCCTGAAAGGACGCCTTCGCGAGCAAGCCCGCTCCCACATTATTGACCTGTCACAGGGACAGGCCTGGAATTACAGAACGTCCAGCAACTCGACGTCGAATACCAGAACGCTGTGCGGCGGGATGCTGCCAACGCCTTGAGCGCCGTAAGCCAGCTCGCTCGGCACGTACAGACGCCATTTGCTGCCGGCATTCATCAGTTGCAGCGCTTCGGTCCAGCCGGCAATCACGCCGCCAACCGGGAATTCTGCTGGCTGGCCACGATCGTAGGAGCTGTCGAACACAGTGCCGTCGATCAGCATGCCGTGGTAGTGAGTGCGCACGGTGTCTTCACGGGATGGCTTGGCGCCTTCGCCCTGGGTCAGCACTTCGAATTGCAGACCGGAAGCCAGAGTAGTGATGCCTTCTTTCTTGGCGTTTTCAGCCAGGAAAGCACGGCCTTCGCCGGCAGCGGCTTCAGCTTTGGCGGCGGCTTCGGCTTGCATGATCTCGCGGATCACTTTGAAGCTGGCGGACATGGCTTCCTGATCGACACGGCTTGGTTTGCCGGCGAATGCGTCGGTCAGACCGGCCAGGATCGCGTCCAGGCTGACACCCGGTGGCGGGTTGTCGCGCAGCTGGTCACCCAGCTGACGGCCGATACCGTAGCTGACGCGGGTTTCGTCGGTGGACAGATTTACTTCGGACATGACACTGCTCCGCTGTGCGGACGGCCATCAGACTTGCCGTGCGTGCACAGCGCGTCCCGGCGCGCCCGGAACCTAAAAGGGCGAGCAGACTAGCACAGATGCCCAGCGATGGCGCGCAACGCCTACAGGGCCGAACGCCACGCGAGCGGCAGTTTCAGGCTTTCCTCGTCACTGGTGCCCAGGCCGCACATTTCGTCATGCACCGAGGTGTGCACAAGGTTGAACGGCAGCACCGGGAAGTTATGCAACACATCCCGCGCATGCTCCACCGAACGCAGCATCAGCATCTTGCCCTTGGGATCACTCAGCGGATACGCCGCCCCATGCATCCGCGCCTCAAGCAGATAAAGCCCGCCCTCCATGGAGATCAGGTTCAGCTCATCGACCTTTCTGGCAATGGCAAACGCATTCAACTCTTGCAGGTTCATGAACACACCTCATGCGATGGCGAGCGAAGACCCTTACAGGGATATGCCCGCGCGCACCAAAGCACAAGCCACAAACGACACCGCCCGTCTGTTTCGCAACAGACGGGCGGTGTTTTGGCAGCGATCAATCAATGATCAGTGCTTGGTCAGCTTGTCCAGATAGCCCATGGCAAACGCCGAAATCACGAAGGTCATGTGGATGATCACGTACCACATCAGGTGCTCGGGATCGACGTTTTTGGCATCCATGAAGATCCGCAGCAGGTGGATCGAGGAAATCGCCACGATCGACGCCGCCACTTTCATCTTCAGCGACGAGGAGTCCATGGTGCCGAGCCAACTGAGCTTTTCTTTGCCTTCGTCGATGTTCAGCTCGGACACGAAGTTCTCGTAGCCGGAAATCATCACCATCACCAGCAAGCCGCCCACCAGCGCCATGTCGATCAGCGACAGCAACACCAGGATCAGATCCGATTCGGCCATGGAAAACACGTTGGGAATGACATGAAACACTTCCTGGAAGAATTTCAATGCCAGCGCCAGCAGCCCGAGGGACAGCCCGATATAGATCGGCGCCAGCAGCCAGCGCGTGGCGTACATTGCATTTTCGATAAAGCGTTCCATTGACTCTCACACAATAAGGATTGAAATCGGCGGCGAGTATACCAGCCGTCCATGACCGCCAGAAACCGCCCGGCTCGCGCCTCCAATCACCGCGACCCGCGTGTGTGTGAGAATTTTTTTCTGCTACTGTCCAAACCATTGACCGCCTAGCGAAAGTGGACAGGACGACTGGAAATGGATGTGCGATTACCGTTGAAAACTGCCGGAGTTTGCCTCGCTCTGCTGCTGGGTGGCTGCTCTCCCGGCGAAGACAAAAAACCCGCGGTCAGCCTCGATGCGAAGACGGCTACGTTCGAACACTCACTGGACGCCATCACCGACCCGAAACTCAAGGACGCCGTGACCGAACTCGGCGGTTCGCTGTTGCTGCTTGAACGCGCGCAACGCAAGCTCGACAGCACCCCGCTGAAAACCGTCTACGGCGACGACACCCTCGGCATCCTCAAGCACTACCCTTCCCCGCAGGCACTGGTCGATACCTTCATCAACGGCCTGTTCGTGCTGCACAAGGACGCCAGCTCCGACTACCTCACCGACCTGCAGCCGGTATTCCCGTTCAACCTGAACATTCCCGGCGGTTTCCTGTTCCCGCATGGCGTGGAATGGCAGTCGGTAACCCTGAGCAACAAACGGGTGATCGCCTATCAACCGGAGTGGTCGGAAACCGATCCCGGCATTCAGTTGAGCCCGTCCAGTTCCAACGTCACCAACCCCGATGACCTGACCGTGACCTACCCGTTCATTGAAGGGCTGGACGTGGACAAGAAGAGCCAGCCACAACCGGTGAGCCTGCAAGGCAAAGTCGAAGTCATCGCGCCGCGCCGCTTGTTCAGCTTCAACCTGAACCAGAAGGATGTCGGCCAGACCCGCACCGACGACAATCTCAGCGTCACTCTGCTGAAGCTTGCAAAGAACTACGCCGAAGTCGAATTCAGCAACAGCCTGCCAGTGGCCCCCGAGGTCGAAGGTGCTCAGCTCAATCCAGTGATCGTTCAGGCCCGCGACACCACCGGGCAATATCTGGTGCGCGCCGGTTCGATCAACGAAAGCCCGGCACAAGTCGCCTTCTACGAAAAACAACTGGCGCATCTGCAACAACAGAAAACCTGGACCGAGGCCCTGGAAAAACAGCTGGAGGACGATCAACACGCCTTCGAGCAGCAACACCCGCGCCGCTACAACAAGGTCTACTTCAACGGCCCGATCGACACCCTGGAAGTCAGCGTGCTCGACTTCTCATCGGCGACCGTGACCCGCAAGGCACTGGATCTGCCGGTGCGCACGTTCAGTCAGCACACCACGGAAAAAGCCATCCAGCCACTGGACCCCGCGGTGGTGGTGTATGACGATCTGGCGCCGAACTGGCTCAAGGGCGCGAGCCTCACCGAGGAAGCGTTGAAGGCCGGCATCCGCATCCATCAGTCCGTGGAGGATCCGAGCGCAGCACGTATCGAGTTCTCTCATCGGCGGACCTTCAACGATGAATTGCTCGGTGATGATTTCAGCCCGGGAGAAAGCCCGGTGACGTTCTTCACCGAGAAACGCAGCGGCAAACTCGATGAGCCGATCGAGCTGCCGCCCGAGGCCTATCAGGTCGATCCGCTACAGGCGACCATCACTTACGATTTGAACCTGTTCCCGGAAACCCCGGCGATTGCCGTGGGCTCGATGCCGTTGTTCCTCGCCAGCGTGGAGAAAAAAGCCTACGACGCCAAGGCCCTGCCCAAAGGCCTGGAGATCAAGAACAACATGCTGGTGGTGGACCTCAAACTGTTCCCGGCCAACGCCTGGCGATTCTTCGTCAAGGACGACAGCGGCAACTACCTGAAACAGATTCTCTCGGTCAGTCATGATGCGGGCGCAGAAAGCCCGGCGCTGTTCGGCGTGCATTACTTCTATGGCCGTCCAACGCACGTGGAGACCTATCAGCGAACCGAGCTCAATACCGTGCAATACGGCTTTGAGGTTAAGCTCGACAAGGCGCAACAGCCCGACACTGCGCCGTGATTGCGCCTAGTGGTCGAACACGCCGACCGTGCGCCCGCGCCCACCGTTGATCTGGCGCAGCTGTGCCTGCAGGTGCAGGCTCCAGATCTGCGGATCGTCGGCCAGTTCGTAGCCGTGCATCGTCAGGCTTTCAACAATGGTGTCGAGAATCGACTCGGCGGCGACCGGCCCATGAAACGGGCCTTGGGCCTTGATGGCGGAAGGTTGTTCGCCGGCCATGCCGGCCGCGAAGAGCAAGGTCCACATGCCGTTATCGCCGGCCAGCGGTTTGATGGCACATTCGATGCGGGTCACAAGACCCAGGCATTGACGGGTGAGGCAGAGGTTGCGCGACATGGCGGCGACCCTCGGTAAAGCCTGTATTCAGCCTTCACGCGAAGGCTGTTTCGATCCAGTGATACTGTCGATGTCCTTGAGCAGAGAATAGAAGAAAAGTCCGCCACGCAAGCCGGATAGAACCAGAAGGCGCCGAATGGTCATTGTGTGAATTCTGACGTCAGAGTAGTGGCACTTTTCCTGAAGATCACCGCAAACCCCAATTTGAAAACAACTGTGGGAGGGGGCTTGCTCCCGAAGGCGGGGTCTCAATCGACTAATGTGTCGATTGGCACACCGCCTTCGGGAGCAAGCCCCCTCCCACAATTTTTACCGCGTTTGCGGTCAGGCTGGTTTGGCCTCTGCCAACGCCTCCTGCGCCAGTTCCTTTTCCGCCTCTTTCAGATCCTCTTCGCTGATCATCTCGGCAATCACCCGCAGACGCTCCACCACGCGTGCGTTGACGCTGCCTTCAGGGAACTGACCGTCAGCATCCGGCTCACCGGCCGGCTCGCCGACCAACAGGCTCAGCGCCTCATCAGCCTGACGCACCGCGTACACGTGGAACTGCCCGGCACGTACCGCCGCCAGCACCTTCTCGTCGAGCATCAGCGTGGCGACGTTGGCCTGCGGAATGATCGCGCCCTGCTCGCCGGTCAGCCCGCGTGCTTCGCAGAGGCGGAAGAAGCCTTCGATCTTCTCGTTGACCCCGCCGACCGCCTGCACTTCGCCGAACTGGTTGATCGAACCGGTGATCGCAAAACACTGCTTGAGCGGGGTTTTCGACAGCGCCGAAATCAGCGTGCAGGCCTCGCCCAGCGACGCGCTGTCGCCATCGACGTAACCGTAGGATTGCTCCAGGGCGATGCTCGCGGAAATCGCCAGCGGGAATTCCTGAGCGTAACGGCTGCCCAGATACCCGGTGAGAATCATCACGCCTTTGGAGTGGATCGGCTGGCCGAGGTTGACCTCACGCTCGATGTCGACGATGCCGCTGCCGCCCGGATACACCGTGGCGGAAATCCGCGCCGGCACACCGAACGCCGAGTCACCGACTTCGAGCACGGTCAGCCCGTTGCACTTGCCGACCGCGGCGCCGTCGGTGTCGATCAGAATAATGCCGGCGAGCATGTCGTCGAGAATTCGCGCCGAGACCCGACCGGTACGGGTGGCCTTGGCTTTCAGCGCCCGCTCGATGTGCCCGGCATCGGTCATTTCATCGCCGGCCAGATGGCGGATGAAATCCGCCTCGCTGACCAGTTGAAACAGATCACCGATCCGCGCCGACAAACGCCCCTGATGTTCGGCCAGCCGTGCGCTGTAGGTCGCCAGACGCGCTACCGCATCGGCGGTCAGCGGCGCCATGCCTTCTTCCGAAGTACGGGTCTTCAGCAACTGGGCGAATTGCTCCAGACTTTCGTCGACCATCGGGATGTCTTCGTCAAAGTCGACCAGCACCCGGAACATCTCCTGGAAGTCCGGATCGAGGTCCTGCAGCGTGTAGTACAACTGCCGCGCACCGATGATCACCACTTTGACCTGCAGCGGAATGTGCTGCGGGTTGAGGGTCACGGTGGCGAAACGGCCCATCTCGCCCAGCGGCGATTCCATCTTCAGCTTGCGCGATTGCAGGGCACGTTTCAGCGCATCCCACACGAACGGCTCGCTGAGCATTTTTTCCGCTTCAAGGATCAGGAAACCGCCGTTGGCACGGTGCAGCGCACCCGGGCGCAACTGGCGGTAGGTGGTGTAGAGCGCACCCTGATCGGTGGTGTATTCGATACGGCCGAACAGATTTTCGTAGGTCGGGTGCGGTTCGAACACTACCGGCGCACCGCCGCTGGCCGGATGCCCGACCACCAGGCTCGGCGCGTATTGCTCTTCGAGCAGCTTGCGCGCCACGGCGTCGGTCTTGCTGTCGTCGACCAGTTGCTCGACCACGGTTTTCAGCAGATACACCTGCATCGCTTGCAGGTAACCGCAGACCGCAGCGTTTTCCGCGTACTTCTCGGATAACGGCGAGAGCAATGGCTGCAAGGCCAGGGTGATGGTTTCTTCGTTGAGTTGGCGCAGCTGATTGTTCGACTCGCGCTTCCACTGCGGCAGGCTCGCGAGTTCTTCGTTCAGACGTTCTTCGAGGCCGGAAATGTCCTCGTGGAAACGCTCACGCTCGGCTTCCGGCAGTTGCGAAAACTCGGCCTCGTCCAGCGCCTTGCCCTCGAGCATCGGGGTGAAGGCGATGTTGCTGCTGTCGCGATACAGAGCGACGTCTTTTTCCAGGGCCAGACGCTCGATGACGTCCAGCGCCTTGTCGTAGCGCTGGTTGAAAGCGCGGTCGATGGCGCTTTTCTTTTGCTGGTAGGACGGGTGTTCGAACACCGCCGGAAACGTCGCCAGCAGGTTGTCGATCAGCCCGTTGATGTCGCCGATGAAAGAGGCCGCCGTGCCAGAAGGCAATTCCAGTGCGCGAGGTTCGCGTGGCTCATCGAAATTGTTGACGTAGACCCAGTCCGCCGGGGTCTGCAGGCGCTTGCCTTCGGCTTTCAGGTAGCGTTTGACGAACGAGAAACGGCCGGTGCCGGGTTCGCCCATGACAAAGACGTTGTAACCGGGGCGTGGCATGGCCACACCGAACTGCAAGGCTTCGACCGCACGTTCCTGGCCAAGCACACCGCGAAAGGGCTCCAGATCATTGGTGGTAGTGAAGCTGAACTGTTCAGCGGAAAACGGACGGGTCAGCGCTTCGGGCGCTAGACGCAAGCTGGCAGCAACAGGATCAGGCATCGGGCTTCCTTAACAATCAGGCGGGGCAGATAGCGGCATTCTGGCGCTGCCCGTACCCCACTGGCAAGGCGCGCCACACGACAAAGCATAGACAACCGGCCAACCCCGAAGCGGGGCCCGTGAATCCGGGGTTATCGCCAAATCTTTTGTAAAAAATCACGGAACCCCCGGAACCTGCCTAAACTCCAAACTGCGCGGCTGGAACTAATACCGGCCCACTGGCGCTTTAAGGGTCTGTGAACACAGAGCTTGGGGGGCCAGAACCCTGTCCATTGGTATGCACACAAAGAGAACAAAGCTATGAAACGGATTCTTCTCGGTACTCTCTTCACCGCTGTTTCCATCAACGCCATGGCGCAAGCCCCGGGTGGCCCGGATTGCGGTTGGGGCAACATGCTGTTCGAAGGTCAGCGTGGCACCCCGGCACACTTCCTGGCCTCCACCACTAACGGCACCTCCGGTAACGCTACGTTCGGTATGACTTCCGGCACCAACGGTTGCTCGACCAACGCGTCGCTGACCTACGGCGGTAAATCCTGGTTCGCCATGAATGGCATGATGAACGAGCTGTCCGAAGACATGGCCAAGGGCAACGGCGAAGCGCTGACGACCTACGCCGTGGTACTGGGCGTGGCGCCGGAAGATCGCGCGCACTTCGCGGCTGTCACTCACGAGCACTTCCAGCAGATCTTCAGCAAAGCTGACGTGACCGCCGAAGACGTGCATACCAACACCCTGGCCGTGCTGAAGTCGGACCCACGTCTGGCCAAGTACGCAACTCAGGCTTAAGCTCGACCCCACCCGCTTCTTTCGGGAAGCGGGTTTTGTTTTGAGTGCAATCACTCGAATGTGACGCTGAACCTGTGGTGAGGGGATTTATCCCCGATCGGCTGCGGAGCAGTCGTGAAACCATTCAATTCGGTGTATCTGATACACCGAGTTTTGCAGGTATGAGGGCCGCTTCGCAGCCCATCGGGGATGAATCCCCTCGCCACAGGGGAGTGATCGCAGCCCGATCCGGGTTTTATTTTCTTTCGACTTAAGTTGCCACCTATGCTCAAACGCCTTGCCTGGCTGGCGCTCTGTGTCTGCGCCCCGCTGTCCGCCGCGCCTCACGTCGACCCTCAACGTTTGCAGCAACTGGCCAACGACCGTTTCTGGATTTCCCTCGGTCACTACGAAACCGCCAAGCTTGGCGGCTGGCGCAGCTATGTCAGCGACAAGAAGTTCTTTCTGGCGCCCGATGGCAACGAACACCCCGACCGTGAACTGGCCGCCACCGTGCAAGCGCTGTACGCCCCGGCCAGTCTTGGCGAGCAACACGCGCAGTGCGTTTACCCGGCGCGCACCCGCTGGCTGAAAGCGCAGCTCAACCTCACCGACCTGCCCGCCCCCGATTGCGCCGAATTCAAACAATGGTTCAAGGACGTCTCGCCGCACAGTGCGGTGATGATCTTCCCGGCGGCGTATCTCAACAGCCCATCGTCGATGTTTGGCCACACCCTGCTGCGCATCGATCAGGCTGACGTACAGGCCGACAAGACTTCGCTGCTGAGTTACGCGATCAACTTCGGCGCCTATATCGAAGGCTCGGACAACAGCATTCTCTACGCCTGGAAAGGCTTGATGGGCGGCTATCCGGGGCTGTTCGCGCTGGTGCCGTATCAGGAAAAACTTTCCGAGTACCGCAGCCTCGAAAACCGCGACCTGTGGGAATACCGGCTGAACCTGACCCAAGCAGAAACCGCACGCATGGTCGAGCATGTGTGGGAGCTGAAGCAGATCCAGTTCGACTATTTCTTCTTCGACGAAAACTGCTCGTATCGACTGCTTGAACTGCTGCAAGTGGCGCGTCCGAGTCTGCGCCTGACCGAGCAATTCCCGCTGACCGCGATCCCTACCGACACGGTCAAAGCGGTGAAAGAGGCCGGATTGGTGGAAAGTATCGAATATCGCCCGTCCCGCGAGCGTGAGCTGCTCAGCCGCGCCGAGCCGTTGAACAAGGAAGAACAGCAATGGGTGCTGAAAGTCAGCGCCGATCAACAGGTGTTACAGGAGCCGACCTTCAAGGCCCTGCCCCGGGATCGTCAGGCGCTGATCATCGACGCCGCGTATCGTCTGGAACGCTACCGCGCCAACGGTCAGGAACGTGATCCGCAACGCGCACAGCGCAGCTTCGAACTGCTGCGGGCGATCAACAAGAACCCGGCGCCGGAGTTGCAGATCCCACAACCGGGCCTGCCCGAAGACGGCCATGAATCACGCACCTGGCAGGCCGGCGTCGGCACCCGGGGTGATCGTGCCTTCGGTGAGTACGGCTTGCGCATGGCCTATCACGATCTCAACGACAACGCCGAAAGCTTCCCCCTCGGCGCGCAGATCGAAATCCTGCAAATGAAGCTGCGCCAGTACGAAGGCAACCAGTGGCAATTCCAGCAACTGGACCTGGCGACCATCCGCTCGCTGACCCCGCGCAATGAGTTGCTGCAGCCGCTGTCGTGGCAAGTCACCGGCGGCCTCGAGCGCGTACCCGGCAAGCATGATGACGAGAACCTGGTCAGCCACGTCAACGGCGGCGCGGGCGGCACCTGGCAATTGGGCGAAGACACACTCGGGTTTGCCCTCGGCACCGTGCGCATCGAGCACAACAATGACTTCGCCGGGTTCGTCACGCCGGCCGCTGGTTTCAACAGCGGCGTGCTGTGGAAAAACCCGCTGGGCAATCTGAGCGTAGAGGCCAAGGGCGACTATTTCACCAACGGTGAAATACGCCGCAGCCTGAGCCTGAACCAGCAGTGGGAATTGTCGCGCAACCTCGGTTTGCGCCTGACGGCACAGCGTGAATTCAGTCATGTGGCGACGCCGGAAACCGAAGTGATGCTCGAAGTGAAGTGGTATCACTATTAAAAGATCGCAGCCTGCGGCAGCTCCTACATTGGAAATGCATTTTTCCTGTAGGAGCTGCCGCAGGCTGCGATCTTTTGATCTTCCTTTCACACCCCATCAACGAATCACCTTCTAGACTTTCCCCATAAGCCGAAAATCGGCGCGGGAGAGTGCGATGTGGCGGTGTGCGGGGCTGTTGGGTGTTTTGCTGTTTCTCGGGGGGTGCCAGACCACCCACGAAGACTTGATCGCCAAAGGTTATCCACCGGCCTTCGCCGACGGTTTCGATGATGGCTGCGTCAGTGGCCGGCAAGCCGCCGGTTCGATCAGCGGCGAGTTTCGCAAGAACGTGCCGCGCTATCTCAAGGACAAGCAATACGCAGAAGGCTGGACCGATGGCTTTCGCCAGTGTCAGGCGATGCTGGAGAACAAGGACCGCGAAGACTATCGCAACGAGCACTGGGACGAACGCGAGCGCGCCTGGCAGCAGCAGAAAGACCAGGACGCCGGGCGGGCTTATCGCTCGCAATAGGTCGCTTCCAGACATCCAGTGAAACCAAATGCCTGCGAGCATGGCCCAAACCTCATACGAGGAGGACACCATGAGCCGCGCTTTCGTCAACGAAGACAACGCCGCCGCGCAAGCCGATCAGCCCGTCGAACGGCAGGTCAGCGCGCAGCCCAATTACGTCACCCCCCAAGGATTGGCGCAGTTGCAGGCCAAAGTCGCCGAGCTGCAAGCCCTGCACGCCGAGCAATCGGCCAAGGGCGAACAGGCCGACAAGCAACGACTGGCCGATCTGCAACGGGATCTGCGTTATTTCAATCAACGTCTGAGTAGCGCCCAGGTCGCTGCCCCCGCAACCTCCACTGACAAGGTGCAGATTGGCAGCTGGGTGACCTTTGCCGACGAACACAACACCGAAAGTCGGGTGCAACTGGTCGGCGAAGATCAGGCCGACGCCAGTCAGGGCCTGATCAACTGGGCTTCGCCGCTGGGCCGGGCGCTGCTCGGTGCCCGGCTCAGTGACGAAGTGCTGTGGCAGCGCCCCGCTGGCGATCAGGTGATTGAAGTGATTCGCATCGAACCGGCTTAAACCACACCCTGAGCGAGCATCGCATCGGCGACTTTGACGAAGCCGGCGATGTTCGCGCCTTTGACGTAGTTGATCCTTCCGTTCTCTTCGCCGTAATGCACGCAGGCATGGTGGATCGACTGCATGATCGCGTGCAGTTTGCTGTCCACCTCACCCGCCGTCCACAGCAGCCGCATGGCGTTCTGCGACATCTCCAGACCGCTGACCGCCACGCCGCCAGCGTTCGACGCCTTGCCCGGGGCGAACAGAATGCCGGCCTCGATGAAGATATCCACAGCCTCCAGCGTGGTCGGCATGTTCGCGCCCTCTGCCACGCACACGCAGCCGTTGCGCAGCAGCGTACGCGCGGCGTCGGCGTCGAGTTCGTTCTGCGTGGCGCAGGGCAGCGCGATGTCGCACGGCAGCGACCACGGCAACTGACCGGCGCGGAACTCCAGAGCGAACGCGGTGGCCAATTCGCTGATGCGTCCGCGTTTGACGTTTTTCAGTTCCAGCAGCGCCTGCCACTGCTCTTCACTCAGGCCCGATTCGCAATACAGCGTGCCTTCGGAGTCGGACAGCGAAATCACTTTGCCGCCGAGGTCCATGACTTTGCGCGCTGCGTATTGGGCGACGTTGCCGGAACCGGAGATCGCCACGCGTTTGCCTTCGACGGTCTGCCCGCGGCGCTTGAGCATTTCTTCGGCGAAGTACACGCAACCGAAACCGGTGGCTTCCGGGCGAATCAGGCTGCCGCCGTAGGTCATGCCTTTGCCGGTCAGCACGCTGGTGAACTGGTTGCTCAGACGCTTGTATTGACCGAACAGAAAGCCGATCTCCCGCGCCCCGACACCGATGTCACCGGCCGGCACGTCCACGTCGGCGCCGATGTGGCGGTACAGCTCGCTCATGAACGCCTGGCAGAAACGCATGACTTCGGCGTCGCTCTTGCCCTTCGGATCGAAGTCCGAGCCGCCCTTGCCGCCGCCCATGGGCAACGAGGTCAGGGAGTTCTTGAACGTCTGTTCGAAGGCGAGAAACTTCAGCACGCCCAGGTTCACCGAAGGATGGAAGCGCAAGCCGCCCTTGTACGGACCGATCGCGCTGTTCATCTGAATGCGGAAACCGCGATTGACCTGAACCTTGCCCTGATCGTCGACCCACGACACGCGGAACACCACCGCCCGCTCCGGCTCGCAGATGCGCTCCAGAATGCCCGAGGTCAGGTAACGCGGATTGGCTTCGAGAAACGGCCACAGACTGCGCAGGACTTCTTCGACAGCCTGGTGGAATTCGGGTTGATCCGGGTCGCGTTTTTTCAGTCGGGCAAGGAAGGATTCGACGGATTCGATCATGGGAAAAGTCTCGGCAAATTTATTGTCGTTGGAAGCGATTGAGCCGGACTGTAGCAAACGATTTGCGCACAGGAACAGCGCAAAATGTCGCAGTTATGAAATTAAATGGTGCACAGGATATAAATCAGGTGGTTTTTTGAGCTGGTTTTGCACCTGAATGGGGAGTCTGAATTCAAGCAATGCACCAACAGTTACACCGATATCGCGAGCAGGCTCACTCCTACAGGAGACCGCATTCCAATTGTAGGAGTGAGCCTGCTCGCGATGGCCACGACTCGGTATCACTGAAAAAAACTCAAAAAAAACGGAGCCCGAAGGCTCCGCTTTTCATGCAACCAACCTGATATCAGGCCAGTTTCTTGTGGCGTACCCGGTGTGGCTGGGCTGCCGCTTCGCCGAGGCGCTTTTTGCGGTCGGCTTCGTACTCGGTGTAGTTGCCTTCGAAGAACACCGCTTGCGAGTCGTCTTCGTACGCCAGGATGTGCGTCGCGACGCGGTCCAGGAACCAGCGATCGTGAGAGATCACAATGGCGGCGCCCGGGAAGTCCAGCAGGGCTTCTTCCAGCGAACGCAGGGTTTCAACGTCGAGGTCGTTGGACGGTTCGTCGAGCAGCAGGACGTTGCCGCCCTCTTTCAGGGTCAGTGCCAGGTGCAGACGACCGCGCTCACCACCGGACAGGTCCTTGACGAACTTCTGCTGGTCGCCGCCCTTGAAGTTGAAGCGACCGACGTAAGTGCGCGACGGGATCTCGTAGTTGCCGATGCGGATCTGATCGGAACCATCGGAGATCTGCTGGAACACGGTCTTGCTGCCGTCGAGGTCTTCGCGGCTCTGGTCTACGCAGGCCAGTTGCACGGTTTCGCCGACTTCGATGGTGCCGGAATCCGGCGTTTCCTTGCCCATGAGCATGCGGAACAGAGTCGATTTACCGGCACCGTTACCACCGATCACGCCGACGATGGCGCCTTTCGGCATGGAGAACGACAGGTTGTCGATCAGCACGCGATCGCCGTAGCCCTTGGTCACGTTCTTGAATTCGATGACCTTGTCGCCCAGACGCGGACCGGCCGGGATGTAGATCTCGTTGGTTTCCGAACGCTTCTGGAATTCCTGCGACTGCATTTCTTCGAAGCGTTGCAGACGTGCCTTGGATTTCGACTGGCGGGCTTTCGCGCCTTTGCGCACCCACTCCAGTTCTTCCTTCATGGCTTTTTCGTGAGCCGACTGCTGCTTGGATTCGGCCGCCAGACGATCGGACTTGGCTTCGAGCCAACCCGAGTAGTTGCCTTCGTAAGGAATGCCCGCGCCGCGGTCGAGTTCCAGAATCCAGCCAGCGACGTTGTCGAGGAAGTAACGGTCGTGCGTGATCGCAACCACGGTGCCCGGGAAGTCGTGCAGGAAGTGCTCCAGCCACGCTACCGAATCAGCGTCCAAGTGGTTGGTCGGTTCGTCGAGCAGCAGCATGTCCGGGGCGGACAGCAACAGACGGCACAGGGCCACACGACGTTTTTCACCACCGGACAGGTGTTCGACCTTGGCGTCCCAGGCCGGCAGACGCAGGGCGTCGGCAGCGACTTCCAGTTGGCGCTCGAGGTTGTGACCATCGCTGGCCTGCAGGATCGCTTCGAGCTTGGCCTGCTCGGCAGCCAGTTTGTCGAAGTCGGCATCCGGATCGGCGTAAGCGGCGTAGACCTCGTCCAGACGCGCTTGCGCATCCTTGATCACGCTGACCGCTTCCTCGACCACTTCACGCACAGTCTTGGTCGGATCAAGTTGTGGCTCTTGCGGCAGATAACCGATGTTCAGGTCCGGCATCGGACGGGCTTCGCCCTCGAACTCGGTGTCGACGCCGGCCATGATTTTCAGCAGCGTGGATTTACCCGAACCGTTGAGGCCGAGTACGCCGATCTTGGCGCCGGGGAAGAATGACAGCGAAATGTTTTTCAGGATTTCCCGCTTCGGCGGAACAACTTTGCCCAGCCGATGCATGGTGAAGACGTATTGAGCCATGGAGAACCTTGGGTCAGTGACAGATGAATGATTGGAGCGCAGGCGATGCCCGGCCAGGCCGATGCGCGTCGTTCACTTGACCACTTGATGGCCATCAAGGCGTGCGCGCTAAAAAAACCTGAGTCTAGGAGCTGGAACGCTCCCGCGTAACCGGCAAAGCTACCTGAATGACGGAAGGCAGTCCAGCCGAGTGGGGCTGGCACTTCGCCACAACTCAAGGCATGCTAGCCGCCCTTCGGGCGTCCGGCTTATAGTGCACGTCGCGCCAGTCCAGCCAAACCGCAGGATTACAGCTTGTCCAACGTTACCCCGCCAGCTTCTGTGAGCGCGTCCAATCCGGGGACCGGCTCGCCCCTGCGCGGAACATTGAAGGGGGCATTGGCGACGCTGGTGCTTTTGCTGCTGGCATTGCTGTTCTGGCAATTGCTCGATCAATTGCGCGAGACCCAGAAAAACCAGCGCCAGTACACCATCGACTACACCGCCGACCTCGCCTCGCAGGTCAGCCTGAACATGTCGCTGAATGCGCAAATCGCCCTCAACCTGCTACCGATCGTCGAACAGCCGCAGTCGGCCGACGAACAGCAGGCGCTGCTGCGCAAGCTCCAGCAATCGCTGCCGGACCTGCGCAGCCTGGCCCTGCTCAGCCCGTCCGGGAAAATCCTCAACGACAGCGCCAGCGACAGCCACGACGCCGATTACCTCAGTGAACTGGTGCGCCGCAGCCGCGCCCAGGCGCATTACTTCAGCAACGCCGACGATGGCTCGGTGGTGCACCTGCTATTGCATCAGGCCAGCGGCAGCACGCGTGGCTACTGGGTATTGCGCCTGACCCCGACCTTCTTCGACTCGCTGAGCAAGCAGGGCGAAACCGGCATCCGCCCGTTGTGGCTGGTGGAAAACCGCCTCAACCATCAGATCATCAGCCGCGACGAAGCACTGTCTTCTGCCCGGCCCGGGGTGCTGAGCCCGGACGACCTGGCCAACACCGTGCTCACCGTGCCGCTGAGCAGCAGCGACTGGCAGTTGCGCGGGCTGTTCGACCGTCAGCGCGTGCTCGAAGAACTGCTGCCGGCGTTCATCGGCAAATGCCTGCTGGGCCTGGCGTTCTCGATGTTGCCGGTGATCGCACTGCTGAACATGCGCCGCCGCCAACGCCAGTTGCATGAAGGGCGCCGACGTTATCAGGACATCTTTGAAGGCACCGGCGTCGCCCTGTGCGTGCTCGACCTGTCCGGCCTCAAGCAGGTATTCGACAAGGCGCAGATCCAGACCAGCGACCAGCTCAAGGCCTGGCTCGACCAACCGGCCCAGCGCCAGCAACTGCTGCAAGAACTGCGCGTCACCGAGGTCAATCAGGTGGCGCTGCAACTGCTCAATGTCAATTCCTGCGAGCACGCCTGGCAGTTGCTGATCGACGGCCACCCGCACAGCCAGTGCGCCATCGGCAACCAGGTGCTCGACGCGGTCCTGCAGCAGCAGAATCAGCTGGAACTGGAAATCAGGCGGCCGGACATCAACGGCCGCGACCAGCACCTGTGGATGGTTCTGCGCCTGCCCGAGGAACAGCACGACTATAAAGCGGTGATCCTCAGCATCAACGACATCACCAGCCGCAAGCTGATCGAACTGTCGCTGCTGGAACGCGAAGGCTTCTGGTCGGATGTGGTGCGCACCGTGCCGGATCATCTGTACGTGCAGGACGTAATCAGCCAGCGGATGATTTTCAGCAACCACCACCTCGGTCAGACCCTCGGTTACAACCGCACCGAGTTGCATCAGATGGGCGAGTATTTCTGGGAAATCCTCCTGCACCCGGAAGACGCCGACTACTACCATCGCTCGCGGCAGATGCAGCGGCACGCCGGGTACAGCCAGTTGTTGCAATGCCAGTTGCGCTTCCGTCATCGCGACGGCAAGTGGCGACGCTTCGACATTCGCGAACAGGCGCTGGCCCGCGACAAGCATGATCAAGTCACGCGGATCATTGGCGTGGCCAAAGACATCACCGAGCAGATCGAGGCCAGCGAATCGTTGCGCGACAGTGAGCAGCGTTACCGCATGCTCGCCGAAAGCATCAGCGACGTGATTTTCTCCACCGACAGCAAGCTGTCGCTGAACTACGTCAGCCCGTCGGTGCAAGCGGTGCTCGGCTACGACGCCGAGTGGATTTTCCAGAACGGCTGGCAATCGACCATCGCCAACCCGCAACAGCTGAGCGGCATCTACTCGCTGATGGATCGGGTCAGCAAGGCCCTCGACAAGCCTGAACAACTGGCCGTGTTGCGCAACCAGGTGCAGACCCAGATGTTCCTGTTCGACTGCCTGCGCGCCGACGGCCGCAAGATCCCGATCGAACTGCGGCTGGTGCTGGTGTGGGACGAACACGGTGCGTTCGAAGGCGTGCTCGGCGTCGGCCGCGACATCAGCCAGCAACGCCGCGCCGAGAAAGACCTGCGCATGGCCGCCACGGTTTTCGAGCACTCGACCTCGGCGATCCTGATCACCGACCCCGCCGGCTACATCGTGCAGGCCAACGAAGCCTTCAGCCGGGTCAGCGGTTACGCGGTGTCGGAAGTGCTCGATCAGTTGCCGAACATGCTCACCGTCGACGAGCAACAGGACGCGCACCTGCGCTACGTGCTCAAGCAATTGCATCAGCACAGCACCTGGGAAGGCGAGGTCTGGCTCAAGCGCCGTAACGGCGAGCATTACCCGGCGTGGGTCGGCATCACCGCGGTGCTCGACGATGAAGGCGACCTCGCCAGTTACGTGTGCTTCTTCAGCGACATCAGCGAGCGCAAGGCCAGCGAACAACGCATCCATCGCCTCGCCTACTACGACGCCCTGACCCACCTGCCGAACCGCACGCTGTTCCAGGATCGTCTGCACACCGCACTGCAATCGGCCGAACGGCAGAAGTCGTGGGTGGTGCTGATGTTCCTCGACCTCGACCGCTTCAAACCGATCAACGACTCCCTCGGCCACGCCGCCGGCGACCGCATGCTGAAAGACATGGCCACGCGCTTGCTGGCGTGCGTCGACGATGACGACACCGTGGCGCGCATGGGTGGCGACGAATTCACCTTGCTCCTGCAACACCGCTCCAGCCGCGAGCTGGCGCTGAACCGGGCGATTCATGTGGCCGAGCAGATCCTTGCCAGCCTGGTGCGACCGTTCGTGCTGGAAGGTCGCGAGTTCTTCGTCACCGCCAGTATCGGTATTGCCTTGAGCCCGCAGGACGGCAACGAACTCAGCCAGTTGATGAAAAACGCCGACACCGCGATGTACCACGCCAAGGAACGCGGCAAGAACAATTTCCAGTTCTATCAGGCCGACATGAACGCCAGTGCGCTGGAACGTCTGGAGCTGGAAAGCGACCTGCGCCATGCGCTTGAACAGAACGAATTCGTCCTGTATTACCAACCGCAATTCAGCGGCGACGGCAAGCGTTTGACCGGCGCCGAGGCGCTGCTGCGCTGGCGTCATCCGCGTCGTGGACTGGTGCCGCCGGGGGATTTCATTCCGGTGCTGGAAGAGCTGGGTCTGGTGGTGGACGTTGGCGATTGGGTGATCAGCGAAGCCTGCCGTCAGCTCAAGACCTGGCACCAGAACCGCGTGCGCGTACCGAAGGTCTCGGTGAACATTTCGGCGCGGCAGTTCTCCGATGGCCAACTCGGTACGCGCATCGCCACCATCCTGCGCGAAACCGGGCTGCCGCCGGCGTGTCTGGAGCTGGAACTGACCGAAAGTATCCTGATGCGCGAAGTCAGCGAGGCGATGCAGATCCTCGCCGGGCTGAAAAACCTCGGCCTGAGCATCGCGGTCGACGACTTCGGTACCGGTTATTCGTCGCTGAACTACCTCAAGCAATTCCCGATCGACGTACTGAAGATCGACCGCACCTTCGTCGACGGCCTGCCGTCCGGCGAGCAGGATGCACAGATCGCCCGCGCGATCATCGCCATGGCCCACAGCCTCAATCTGGCGGTGATCGCCGAAGGCGTGGAAACCCATGAGCAACTGGACTTCCTGCGCGAGCACGGTTGCGATGAAGTGCAGGGCTATCTGTTCGGACGGCCGATGCCGGCGAGCCGGTTCGAGGCGCAGTTCAGCAATGACGCCCTCTTCATGTTCGACTGAAGAAAAGATCGCAGCCTTCGGCAGCTCCTACAGGGATTGATGTCGGTCACAGTATTCGGAATCAGCCCCGATTACTGTAGGAGCTGCCGAAGGCTGCGATCTTTTCAGGCCGGCAAAAGCACCGCACATCTGTCATGAACGCCACTTGTCTGCGACATGATGTCGTTTCATATGCCATCCAAAACCCATTGGGTTAGAATGCCCCCCTTTTCTGCCCCCGATCCTTGAGGACCGCCATGTTCAGCCGTGATTTGACTATTGCCAAGTACGACGCCGATCTCTTTGCCGCCATGGAGCAAGAAGCTCAGCGCCAGGAAGAGCACATTGAGCTGATCGCTTCGGAAAACTACACCAGCCCTGCGGTGATGGAAGCTCAAGGCTCGGTACTGACCAACAAGTACGCCGAAGGCTACCCGGGCAAGCGCTACTACGGTGGTTGCGAGTACGTCGACGTTGTTGAACAACTGGCCATCGACCGCGCCAAAGAGCTGTTCGGCGCCGATTACGCCAACGTCCAGCCGCACGCCGGTTCCCAGGCCAACGCCGCTGTCTATCTGGCCCTGCTGCAAGGTGGCGACACTATCCTGGGCATGAGCCTGGCCCACGGCGGTCACCTGACCCACGGCGCCAGCGTTTCCTCCTCCGGCAAGCTGTACAACGCCGTGCAGTACGGCATCGACGCCAACGGCCTGATCGACTACGACGAAGTCGAGCGTCTGGCGGTTGAGCACAAGCCGAAAATGATCGTCGCCGGTTTCTCTGCCTACTCGCAGATTCTGGACTTCCCGCGCTTCCGCGCCATCGCTGACAAAGTCGGTGCCTACCTGTTCGTCGACATGGCTCACGTGGCCGGTCTGGTCGCCGCTGGCGTCTACCCGAACCCGGTGCCGTTCGCTGACGTCGTCACCACCACCACGCACAAGACCCTGCGCGGTCCACGTGGCGGTCTGATCCTGGCGCGCGCCAACGCCGAGATCGAGAAGAAGCTGAACTCCGCGGTATTCCCGGGCGCCCAGGGTGGCCCGCTGGAGCACGTGATCGCCGCTAAAGCGATCTGCTTCAAGGAAGCGCTGCAGCCTGAGTTCAAGGCTTACCAGGAACAAGTGGTGAAGAACGCCCAGGCCATGGCCGAAGTGTTCATCGAGCGCGGTTTCGACGTGGTATCCGGCGGGACCAAGAACCACCTGTTCCTGCTGTCGCTGATCAAGCAGGACATCTCCGGTAAAGACGCCGACGCCGCGCTGGGCAAAGCGTTCATCACCGTGAACAAGAACTCGGTGCCAAACGACCCACGCTCGCCGTTCGTCACCTCCGGCCTGCGCTTCGGTACCCCGGCTGTGACCACTCGCGGCTTCAAGCAAGCCGAGTGCAAAGAGCTGGCCGGCTGGATCTGCGACATCCTGGCTGACCTGAACAACGAAGCGGTGATCGACGCCGTTCGTGAGAAAGTCAAAGCCATCTGCAAGAAACTGCCGGTGTACGGCGCTTGATGCGACGCTAAATCCGCAGCATGAAAACCGGCCAGAAATGGCCGGTTTTTTTTCGCCTGAATAAATATCGCAACCCTTGCCTGGACAACACAATTAAAAAGCCTGAAACAATAAGCACCGACAAAAACAGACTCATCAGGCAACTTAGCTGGTACTGTTTCTGCGACACAAGACAACAAAAAAACCCACTCAAATCAACTATCAGAATGGCAACTCCATATTCAATCTGGATCAGACCACACTCTAAAAAGTTGACCACAAGGAATTCAAGGATGAGTTCATGATTACCAACAGGCAGAATTCTTTTATTGCGACACTGGAACTTGACGGGCAACACGTCGATTTTCTTGGCCAACTGCACGGCACTCCGGCCCTGCGCAACGACAGAACATTCTCAGGCGGTTTCTTTACCGGCGCGCCAACAGTCCGGGACGATTCGCATCTGCTGGGATGCCGTTCCGCTCAAGAGATTCCGCGGCATGCACCGTTGACGGTTTATTTTCGCTGCACGGACGATTACTACCATCTCTATATCCGCTCGCACCCGACTTACACCGGGCACTGCATCAGCAAGAGTGCCCAAAAGGTGCTGGGCGCCTATCTGCCGGACGACGGTGACACGACATCCTTCAACCTGATGAGCCTTGAAAACCGGCTTGTCACCCTGCAGGAGATGAAGGGTGGCATTCAACGTGTTCGACTCAAGGCTCGTAATTCGAAAGCCATCGGCATTATCCGCCGCAAGGGCGCGCCTTATCTCTATTTGTCTGAAATCGACGAAGAGGGTGTGGTTTTCAAGTTGCGCATCATCGAACGCAACGCATCGTTCCTGAGTAATCCGGACGAGATCTGATCGTTCACGCAAACACTCCATCACGTTATGGCTTATTGGCCATTCAGCGTTAACTCCCAATACTTGACAAGGCAACAGCATGAGTACCAATCAGGAAAAATCATTTACGGCGACATTAAGCACTCGATTTGGTTATCCACACTTTCCGAGACTGACCTATGGTAGAAAAGTCACCACTCCTCGCCCCGACTACGAGTTCTTCAGTTTCTCCCACCACATTGATGTTTCCGACTACCTGTTCTTGAAGCCGGACGTTGCACCGGATGCACTGACATTTTACTTCCGGTGTATCGATGACTATTACACGATGTATATATTTACCCCTGGCACTTATCACTACATGACGGTCAGCAAAGAGGAGGATGATTTCCTTAATGCCTATAGCCCTGACGACGGTGACCAGACGACTTTCAATCTTCTGGATGCCAAAGGCAAAATCATCACCCTGGATGATATCGACAGCAACACCCCCACCGTCAGAATCCAGACCCGAAGCGGCCGTTTGCTGCAGGCAGGTCTGAGCCGCAACCAGTACGACCCGAAGGTTGGCACCTTTGTGCGGACCCTTGCGTCCCGCAGCGCCGCCGTTCTGGATTTCAAAATGAACATCCTGCAGCGCAATGTTCCGTACTGACCGCATTGTCACCGGGGCACGCGGCGCTCTAGCGCTAGTCACCCGCTACAACCTCAGACGCCCGGCAAGATAGCCGGGCGTCATCGCTTGCAAACAGCCTCAACGCCGGACGGATCACCACTGGTCAGACCGGTCATGCCAATTCAGCGATTTTCACTTGTCATCGCGAAAAAACCGAGCGTAGACTGCGCCTGCACTGGACATACCGGTAAGACCACAATAATTAAGTCCTGAATCTGATGTGCTCCGCACACGGCAGCCAGGACACCGACCAGGATTCCTCCCATGCTCAGATGGTGCTCGCGTTCAATCTTCCTCCAAGTGGTTCTCGGACTGGTGCTCGGCATCGTCTGCGGGCTGACCCTTCCCGAATATTCCGCTCAGCTCAAACCGCTCGGCGACGGTTTCATCAAACTGATCAAGATGCTCATCGGCCTGATCGTGTTCTGCGTGGTGGTCAGTGGCATCAGTGGCGCGGGCGATCTGAAGAAGGTCGGGCGCATCGGCCTCAAGTCGGTGATCTACTTCGAAGTGCTGACCACCATCGCGCTGGTGATCGGTCTGGTGTTTGCCTTCAGCACCGGGATCGGCAGCGGCGCGAATATCCATTTGGAGCAGCTGTCCGCCGCCGACATGGGCGACATCGCCGAACGCGGCCAGCACATGCACACCACCACGCAGTTCCTGATGGACCTGATTCCGACCTCGGTGCTCGGCGCTTTCGCCGACAACAACATTCTGCAGGTGCTGCTGTTCTCGGTGCTGTTCGGCAGCGCGCTGAATCTGGTGGGCGAAGCGGCTTCCGGGATTTCGCGGCTGATCAACGAACTGAGCCATGTGATTTTCCGGATCATGGGCATGATCGTGCGTCTGGCGCCGATCGGCGTGTTTGGCGCCATCGCCTTCACCACCAGCAAGTACGGCCTCGACTCGCTGCAACACCTGGGCAGTCTGGTCGGCCTGTTCTACCTGACCTGCATGGCGTTCGTCAGCGTGATCCTCGGCGTGGTGATGCGGGCTTCGGGCCTGCGCCTGTGGCCGCTGCTCAAGTACCTGCGTGAAGAATTGCTGATCGTCATGGGCACCGCGTCCTCCGACGCCGTGCTGCCACAGATCATGCGCAAACTCGAACACCTGGGCATCGGCAGTTCGACGGTCGGGCTGGTGATTCCCACCGGTTACTCGTTCAACCTCGACGGCTTTTCGATTTACCTGACCCTGGCCATCGTGTTCATCGCCAACGCCACCGGCACGCCGCTGGCAATGACCGATCTGCTGACGATTCTGCTGGTGTCGCTGATCACTTCGAAAGGCGCCCATGGCATTCCCGGTTCGGCGCTGGTGATTCTCGCCGCGACGCTCACCGCAATTCCGGCGATCCCGGTAGTCGGTCTGGTGCTGGTGCTGGCGGTGGACTGGTTCATGGGCATCGGTCGGGCGTTGACCAACCTGATCGGCAATTGCGTCGCCACGGTAGCGATCGCCCGTTGGGAAAAGGACATCGACGTACAACGCGCCAACAAAGTACTCAGCGGCCAGCAGGGCTACACCTTTCAGCCGCGTAAAACCGGAACTCCGGCGCACCAGCAGGAGTTCTGATTTTCAACCCTGTAGGAGCTGCCGCAGGCTGCGATCTTTTGATCTTGTTTGCGGCATCCCCAATGGGCTTACGGAGCGAGACAAGTGATAACCACATCAACCGTCGTCAACTCAGTCGTAGAAAAACTGCGCGCCGCATTGGCCCGTGGTCAGTGGCGCTCCGGCGACATGCTGCCGGGCCAGCGTGAACTGGCCGAACAACTGGGCATCAGCCGTCCGAGCCTGCGCGAAGCGGTGATCGTCCTCGAAACCCTCGGTCTGGTGCGTTCAATGCCGGGCAAGGGCGTGGTGGTGCTCGACGCCCAGCTCAGCGACAGCCAGAGCCACGACAATGCGGTGGCCGGCGCCAGCCTCGAAGATGTGCTGCAACTGCGCTACACCCTTGAGCCGTTTATCGTGGGTTTGGTGGCGCAGTCGATCAGCAGCAAGGAGGTCGGGCAATTGCGCCTGACCCTGATGGACATGCGCGAAGCCCTTGAAGCGGGCGACAGCGAAGCCGGGGTCAACGCCTACATCGCCTTTCACGAGGAGCTGTTCACCCTGACCTCGAATCCGATTTTCCAGAGCGTGGTGCAGCAGACCAGCAATGCCCTCAAGCAAAGCGCCGAAGTGCTGCGCAATTCGCCTGAGCACCTGGCCGAACGCCTGGAAGAAAACGAAGCCGTGGTGCGCGCCATCCGCAGCAAGAACAGTGCTCAGGCCAGCGCCGAAATGCGTCGGCACATCCTGTGCGAAGGCCAGCGCATGGGCATTGAACTGAATATCCCGGATGACCACCTCAGCCACTGAATCTCTTCACTCTGGAGACCGGCCATGAACAGTCTTGCCACTTCGCCGCACACTCGCCAGGTGTCGGCTGCCCTGCCCTTCTTCCATCAGCGGGCGTCGGCAGATGAGCTGTATCCGCAATTGTTCGATGCGATTCTGGAACAACGAATCGACCCGAACAGCCGCTTTACCGAAGACAGTCTCAAGCAGATGTTCGGTGTCAGCCGCGCCGATGTGCGCCGGGTGCTGACGCAGTTGTCCCATGAGCAGGTGATTGTGCTGCGCGCCAATCATCGGCCACGGGTCGCGGCGCCGGATGCCGAGCAGACCCGGCAAACTCTGCACGCCCGGCGTCTGACTGAATCCACGCTGGTGCGCCTGGCTTGCCAGAATGCATCAACTGAAGGTGTGAAGCGTTTGCGGGCATTGGTCGAGCGCGAGCGCTTAGCCGCAGGGCAGGAGCGGCGCGGGGCGGCGATTCGGCTGTCCGGGGAGTTTCATCTGCAGTTGGCGCAAATGGCGGGCAATGCACCGTTGGCGCATTTCCTTGGCAGCCTGGTGCCGTTGACGTCGCTGGCGATTGCGCGGTGTGATGGATCGACGCCGGGTTGCTGCGCGTGGCAGGAGCATCTGGCGATTGTCGAGGCGGTCGCGTCTGGGGATGTGTCCATGGCTGAGCGACTGATGAATCAACACCTGGATCATCTTGAGCAGACTTTGCTGGGTGAGGCCCTTGAACATCGTGTCGCCGGTTAGATTGCCTTCGCGAGCAAGCCCGCTCCCACAGGAGACCGCGTTCTGTCAGGAAGAATGCGGTTCACTGTGGGAGCGGGCTTGCTCGCGAAGGCGTCAGCCCTGGCACCGAAGAACCATCAGGCAGAAGTCACCCTGGAAAACCCCGCCCGAATCTTCTCTTCCGGCAAATCATCGGCAATAAACACAATCACACTTTCCCGCGCCTCACCCTCGGCCCACTCGGTGTCCCAATCAAAGCCGTAGAGTTTCAGCACGCCCTGAAACACCAGTCGACGATCCTCGCCAGCGATGTTCAGCACGCCCTTGTAGCGCAACAATTGCTTGCCGTGTTCTTCCAGCAGCTCATTCATGAACTCGCTGAGCCGATCGATATCCAGCGGCTGATCGGTGCGCAACACCAGGCTGGAGATACGGTCGATGGACGGCGCCTTGCTCACCGGACGCAGGCTCACTCCGCCGCCCAGATCGGCGTTGAGATTGAAGCCACGCACGTCGAGCAGTTGCGCAAGGTCGATGTTGCCATGCTCGACCACACGGATCGGCGCGCGGCGGTTGATGCACGTCAGGCGCTCGCTCAGTGCGTTGAACGTCGCCGCATCCACCAGATCGGTCTTGCTCACCAGCAAGCGGTCGGCGAAACCGATCTGCGCCTGAGCGATGGTCTGGGTCAGGTGCTGGTCGGCGTGAGCGGCATCCACCAGGGTGATGATGCCGTCGAGCAGATAGCGCTCGCGAAGTTCTTCGTCGATGAAAAAGGTCTGCGCCACAGGGGCTGGATCGGCCAGACCGGTGCACTCGATCACCAGCCGGTCGAAGGCGATTTCACCGCTGTCCAGGCGTTCGAGCAGCAGGTACAGGGCCTTGGTCAAATCGGTGTGAATGGTGCAGCAGACGCAGCCGTTGGCCAGGGTCATGACTTGCACCGGTTCGTCACCGAGCAACTGGGTGTCGATGCCGGCGTCGCTGAATTCGTTTTCGATCACGGCGATTTTCAGGCCGTGCTCGGCTTTCAACAGGTGGCGCAGCAAAGTGGTCTTGCCGGCACCGAGGAAACCGCTGAGTACCGTTACGGGTATGGGAGAAGACAAAACACGATTTCCTGAAAGAAACACAAAACAAATGTGGGAGCGGGCTTGCTCGCGAAGGGGTCGTGTCAGTCGACATCATTGCTCGATGACACAACGCATTCGCGAGCAAGCCCGCTCCCACAGTTGGGGATTACCTCAACCGCAGGCTGTCAGCTCAACAGCACTTCGGTCCACCCTTGCCACCGTAACGCGCTTCCTGACGTTCGCGGAAGAACATCTCATAGCTCATCACCGGTTTGTCCGGGTGTTTGGTTTGCATATGCTCGACGTAGGTGTCGTAGTCGGGCATGCCGACCATCAGGCGCGCGGCCTGACCGAGGTATTTACCGAGGCGACTCAGGTCATTGAACATGGTGCAATCCTCTGGTTACGCGTCCGGCAGGGCCTGGAATGGCGATTCTTTATCCGTACGCTCTTTTTTGCCCCAGGCGGCGATGCCGACCTTGAGCGCATAGAACAGGATGCTGAAGACCACGAACAGGAACAGCGCGGTGAGCGTTGCGTTGGTGTAGGCGTTGAAGATCACGTGCTGCATCTGCTCGATGCTCTTGGCCGGGGCAATCACTTGACCGGCGGCCAGGGCATCGCTGTATTTCTTGGCCAGCGACAGGAAACCGATCGCCGGGTTGGCGTCGAACAGCTTGATGAAGCCGGCAGTGGTGGTGCAGATCAGCAGCCAGGCGGCGGGCAGCAGAGTGACCCAGATGTAGCGCTGACGCTTCATCTTGATCAGGACCACGGTGCCGAGCATCAGCGCGATACCGGCCAGCATCTGGTTGGAGATACCGAACAGCGGCCACAGGGTGTTGATGCCGCCCAGTGGATCGATCACGCCCTGATACAGCAACCAGCCCCACATCGCCACACAACCGGCGGTGGCGATCAGGTTGGCGGTCCACGATTCGGTACGTTTCAGCGCCGGCACGAAAGAGCCGAGCAGGTCCTGCAGCATGAAGCGTCCGGCACGGGTGCCGGCGTCCACAGCGGTCAGGATGAACAGCGCTTCGAACAGGATCGCGAAGTGGTACCAGAACGCCATGGTGTTTTCACCCGGCAGGACACTGTGCAGGATCTGCGCGATACCGACCGCCAGGGTCGGCGCACCGCCGGCACGAGCGAGGATGGTGGTTTCGCCAATGTCATGCGCCACGGCTTGCAGTGCCTCCGGCGTGATCGCGAAGCCCCAGCTGCTGACCATCTGCGCCACCGAAGCCACGTCACCACCGACCACAGCGGCCGGGCTGTTCATGGCGAAGTACACGCCCGGCTCGATCACCGAAGCGGCAACCATCGCCATGATCGCGACGAACGACTCCATCAGCATGCCGCCGTAACCGATATAGCGGGCGTTGGTTTCGTTATCCAGCAACTTCGGCGTAGTGCCCGAAGAAATCAGCGCATGGAAGCCCGATACCGCACCGCAAGCGATGGTGATGAACAGGAACGGGAACAGGCCGCCCTTCCACACCGGACCGGTACCGTCGACGAATTGGGTCAGCGCCGGCATTTTCAGCTCGGGCATGGTCACCAGAATGCCGATCGCCAGAGCGATGATGGTGCCGATCTTGAGGAAGGTGGAGAGGTAGTCGCGCGGCGCCAGAATCAGCCACACCGGCAGCACTGCCGCGACAAAACCGTAACCGATCAGCATCCAGGTGATTTGAATACCGGTGAAGCTGAAGGCCTTGGCCCACACCGGATCAGCGGCAATCTGCCCACCGAGCCAGATCGAACCGAGCAGCAGCAACACGCCGATGACCGAGATCTCGCCAATGCGGCCCGGCCGGATGTAGCGCATGTAAATGCCCATGAACATCGCGATCGGGATGGTCGCCATCACGGTGAAGATGCCCCATGGGCTCTCCGCCAGTGCTTTCACCACGATCAGCGCCAGCACCGCGAGGATGATGATCATGATCAGGAAGCAGCCGAACAGGGCGATGGTGCCCGGAACGCGGCCCATTTCTTCACGGACCATGTCGCCCAGGGAACGGCCGTTGCGCCGGGTCGACATGAACAGAACCATGAAGTCCTGCACCGCGCCCGCCAGCACCACCCCGGCAATCAGCCACAGCGTGCCGGGCAGGTAGCCCATCTGCGCCGCCAGAACCGGACCGACCAGAGGCCCTGCGCCGGCAATGGCCGCGAAGTGGTGACCGAAAAGAATGTGTTTGTTGGTC
The DNA here is from genome assembly GCF_044742995.1 of Pseudomonas sp. NPDC087803. Classification (NCBI taxonomy): domain Bacteria; kingdom Pseudomonadati; phylum Pseudomonadota; class Gammaproteobacteria; order Pseudomonadales; family Pseudomonadaceae; genus Pseudomonas; species Pseudomonas sp. NPDC087803. The sequence goes on along the minus strand of NZ_JBIUVO010000010.1, from coordinate 82,179 downwards.
GGAACGTAGTCCAGACCGTCGTTGTTGAGCACGGCGGGGGTGGCCCGACGCGGATCCAGTTGCATCACATTGTTGGCGATGAACAGACTGTAGTAACGGTACGCAACCAGATAGATGGCCACTGCCGCGACCACGATCCACAAGGCGTTGATCGCCTCTCCTCGGCGCAATGCCACTACGCCCAGGGCGCACGCTCCTACGATTGCCAGCACTAGCCAGGGTAAGTGGCGTAGCAGGCTATTATTATTTTTCATTTTATTATTCCAGCCAGGGTGGACAAGAAAGACAGCCACCTCGAGTTTAGCGCTACTGGCGCCAAAGACCATACCCCGACATAGGTCTATCTGGCCCGTTCGCGCTGGCATGCCTGAACAATGCCGGTCTATAGTCAGCGAACCTTCGGAGGATTGCGCCATGAGCGAGCACCCAGCCAACCGTCGTCGCTTCAAACGTATTGCGTTCGATGCCAGAACCGAGCTGAGTCAGGGCCAATACATCTGGCCGGTGAAACTGATCGATCTGTCGCTCAAGGGGCTGTTGATCGAGCGGCCGGAGCCGTGGCTGGGGGATAAGGAGCAGGATTTCTTCGTCGATATCCATCTGAGCGATGACGTGAATATCCAAATGGATGTGCATCTGGCCCATGAGGATCACGGGCAATTGGGCTTTGAATGCCGGCATATCAGCCTGGAATCGATCCAGCGCTTGCGGCGCTTGATCGAGTTGAATCTGGCGGATGAAGCCGAGCTTGAGCGCGAACTCGGCGCACTGATCGAAATCTAGCGCCCAAATCGACCTGTGGAAACACTCTTGTGGTGAGGGGATTTATCCCCGATGGGGCGCGGAGCGGCCCCGAGAAATCCGAGTCTGCTGCGCAGCCCATCGGGGATAAATCCCCTCACCACAGGTTTTCATTCAATCAAGGGAATGGCAGCTATTCGAACAGTGCGTCGAGCGCCTGCTCCAGGCGGGTCACCGCGATGATCTGCAACCCTGGCGGCGCTTCCTTCGGCGCGTTGCCCTTGGGCACGATCGCACGCTTGAAGCCATGCTTGGCCGCTTCCTTCAAGCGCTCCTGACCGCTCGGCACCGGACGCACCTCGCCGGACAAACCGACTTCGCCAAACACCAGCAGATCATGCGGCAACGGCCGGTTGCGCAGGCTCGACATCACCGCCGCCATCAACGCCAGGTCGGACGCGGTCTCCAGCACCTTCACCCCGCCGACCACGTTGAGGAACACGTCCTGATCATGGGTCGGAATGCCGCCATGGCGATGCAAAACTGCCAGCAACATCGCCAATCGGTTCTGATCCAGACCCAGCGTCACCCGACGTGGATTGGCCAGATGGCTGTCATCGACCAGCGCCTGCACTTCCACCAACATCGGCCGGGTGCCTTCCCACGTCGCCATCACCACACTGCCCGGGACTTCTTCCTGGGCACGGGTGAGAAAAATCGCCGATGGGTTGGAGACTTCCTTCAGGCCCTTGTCGGTCATGCCGAACACGCCGAGTTCGTTGACCGCACCGAAACGGTTTTTCACCGCCCGCAACAAACGCAAACGCCCATCGGACTCGCCTTCGAAATACAGCACGGTATCGACCATGTGCTCCAGCACTCGCGGACCGGCGAGCGCGCCTTCCTTGGTGACGTGACCGACGAGGAAAATCGCTGTGCCGCTCTGCTTGGCATAACGCACCAGCAACGCCGCACTCTCGCGCACCTGCGAGACGCCGCCGGGGGCCGACTGCAATTGTTCGGTGAAAATGGTCTGGATCGAGTCGATCACCATCACCTTGGGCTTTTCCTGGCGAGCGGTGGCGATGATGGTTTCGATGCAGGTTTCGGTCATCACCCGCAATTGATCCTGGGGCAAACCCAGACGCCGGGCACGCATCGCCACTTGCTGTTGGGATTCTTCGCCAGTGACGTACAGCGCCGGCATGCTCTTGGCGAGGTTGCACAGGGTCTGCAACAGAATCGTCGACTTGCCGATGCCCGGATCACCGCCGATCAGCACCACCGAGCCGTCGACCAGACCACCGCCCAAAACCCGGTCCAATTCACCGGACGCGGTGGAGAAACGCGGAATCTCCTCGATACTGACTTCGGCCAGGGTCTTGATCTGCGCCTGCTGCCCGGCCCAGCCGGTACGCCCGGTGGGCGCCGTGGCCCCGCCGCTTTCGATCATGGTCTCGGTCAGGGTGTTCCAGGCGCCGCACTCGCCGCACTGGCCCGCCCACTTGGGAAAGGTTGCGCCGCACTCGGTGCAGCCGTACATGCGCTTGGCCTTGGCCATCTGGATCCCCCGGGAAAAACCGCGATGATAACGCAGCCAACGCTCAGCGCGGCGCGGCGGTACGGATTTCGCCGTTGGCCAGACGCGCGGCACTGTTGCCCAGCGGATCCTCGGCATTCAGGTCGGCGCCCCTGGCCTTGAGTGCGTCGAGCAGTTCGACACGCTTGAACAACCCGGCGTACATCGCCGCAGTCTGGCCTGCGCCGTTACGCTGATCGGGGCTGCAATCGGTGGCCATCAACCGTCGGGCAATCTGCACCTCGCCCTTGAAAATCGCGCCCATCAGCGCCGTGTTGCCACGTTGATCCTGCGCGCAGGCATCTGCGCCCGCCGCCAGTAACTGATCAACTGCCGCGCCCTGGCCGTGATACGCCGCCAGAATCAAAGCGGTGTAACCCTTGCTGTCGCGGGTATCGAGGGAATAACCGGACTCGATAAAGGTTTCGAGCATCGGCACATCACCGCGCCGGGCGGCATCGAAATAGTAATCCTGCAACTGGGCCTTGATCGCCTCAGGGTTCTGTTCGGCCAGCGCAGTACACGACAGGCAACCGAGCAGCAATAACAGACAAAATCGCATCAGCCGTCTCCTTGAGCAGAACGGGGCCTGAGTCAGGCCCCGCATGGTATGGCGTCGAGGTCAGTCGAGCAGTTTCGCCGCCAGCGCCTTGACCCGGCTCAGGTCACCCTTGGCCACGTTGGTCACACCGGTGCCGTATTCCGGATCGGCCTTATAAAGGAAGGACAGGATGATGTGCTTGCTCTCGTCATTGGTGGTGGCCAGCGAGCCGCCGAAGCTGGCGATCAGGTCCTGACGCTCCTGCTGGCTGTACGAGCGATACAGATCACCGGCCTGCTTGAAGTTCTGCTCACGCTGAATCTTCGCCTGCTGGGTGCTGCCCGACAGTGCCAGTTGGCTGTAACGCGCGCTTTGCGGCTCTTCACGCGGTTGCAGGCGGCTTGGCTGGTAGTTCACGCCAGACTGGGTGGCACCGAAGTTCATCGCACCGTCCTGATTGCCATTGTTGACGGCAACTTTGGGTGCGTTGATTGGCAGTTGCAGCGCATTGGCACCCAAGCGATACATCTGCGTATCGGCATAAGAGAACACCCGGCCTTGCAACAGACGATCTTCGGAAGGTTCGATACCCGGAACAACATTGGCCGGGGCCATGGCAACTTGTTCGGTTTCCTGGAACACATTGGCTGGATTACGGTTCAACACCATTTGTCCAACTTTTCGCTCAGGAACATTCGGCCAGATCTTGGTGGCATCCAAAGGATCAAAATCAAACTTGGACAAATCTTGTGGTTTCAGCACCTGAATGTACAAGTCCCACTTCGGAAAGTTGCCCTTGTTAATATTGGTTACCAAGTCATTGGTCATATGACTGTAATCTTGCCCCTGAACTTTTGTGACCTGTTCGGGCGTCAGGTTTTTGATGCCCTGCAAACTTTTCCAGTGAAACTTCACATAGTGGACTTCGCCTTTGGCGTTCACCAACTTGTAGGCATGCACACCATTGCCGTCCATCTCCCGATAACTGGCTGGAGTGCCGGAATTGGAGTACAGCTCGGTCAGCGTGCGAGTGGATTCGGGTACGTGGGAGAAGAAGTCGAAACGACGCGAGTCATCGTCAAGGTTGGTACGCGGATCGGGTTTGAACGCGTGAACCATGTCCGGAAACTTGATCGCATCACGGATGAAGAAGGTCGGGAAATTGTTGCCGACCAGGTCCCAGTTGCCATCGGCGGTATAGAACTTGGTGGCAAAACCCCGTGGATCGCGCAGGGTTTCCGGGGAGTGGTTGCCGTGCACCACCGCAGAGAAACGCACGAACACCGGCGTGACCTGGCCGGCGGCGAATACCTTGGCCTTGCTCAGGTCGCTGAGGTCGTTGGTCACCGTGAAAGTGCCATGCGCACCGGTGCCGCGGGCGTGCACCACACGCTCGGGAATGCGCTCACGGTCAAAACGCTGGAGCTTCTGGATCAGTTGCACATCCTGCAGCAGCACCGGGCCGGTGGCACCGGCGGTCTGCGAGTTCTGATTGTCACCGACCGCGGCGCCGTTATCGCGGGTCAGCGGCGCGGCGTTGACGGAGAAGGTCAGCAGGCTGGCGGTCAGTACGCCAAGCGTACGGCGATGGGGAAAAGCCCCCAGTCCAAGAGTGGAATTCATATCAGGTTCCTCTGGTTTTTTTGGGCGCATCCAGGTGCGCCAACCAGAGGCTAGAGGGCTCTGCCGGTGAACATAAATAGAAAGTTCGTAACTCGACGATTGAAAAAAATGGCTTCCTGATCAGCGGCTTACGGCGTAAGCCGCGCGCGATTAGTGGCACTTTGCAAACTAATCGTCGATTCATGTGTCGATAAAAACGGGCATTGTAAGAAGGTGTTTCGCGCAGGACGCGTTTTGCTGATTTACACTGCGTACACCAACCTCATCTGTAACAAGGAAATAACCTATGGGCGTGCTAAGTGAGTTCAAGGCCTTCGCGGTCAAAGGCAATGTGGTCGACATGGCCGTCGGTATCATCATCGGTGCCGCCTTCGGCAAAATCGTTTCGTCGTTTGTCGGCGACGTGATCATGCCGCCAATCGGCCTGCTGATCGGTGGGGTGGACTTCAGTGATCTGGCCGTTACGCTAAAAGCCGCAGAGGGCAGCGCCCCAGCCGTGGTATTGGCCTACGGTAAATTCATCCAGAGCATTCTGGACTTCGTGATCGTCGCCTTCGCGATCTTCATGGGTGTCAAAGCCATCAACCGCCTGAAGCGCGAAGAAGCCGTGGCCCCTTCCCTGCCTCCGGTTCCGACCAAGGAAGAAGAGTTGCTTGGCGAGATCCGCGACTTGCTCAAGGCCCAGAACAACCGGCCTTGACCACTTGATGTATGACGACGGCGCCTGCGGGCGCCGTTTTTCTACCAGTAGTTTTCAACTGCCACCTGCCCCGGCCGTCGCGTCAGGCTCAGGCTCATGTGGCGTTTCTTCAGCAGCGCCCGGGTGTCGTCGATCATCTGCGGATTGCCGCAGAGCATGACGCGCGAGTGCTCGGGGGTCAGTTCGACGCCGGCTTCACGTTCCAGCGCGCCGTTCTCGATCAGGCTGGTAATACGACCGTGCAAGGCGCCAGGCATTTGTTCGCGGGTAATCGTGGGAATGAATTGCAGTTTATGGGCCTGTTCTGCCAGGTAATCACGCTCGGCCAACCCCGCAATCAACGGCTGATAGGCCAGCTCTCGCGCTTCACGCACGCTGTACACCAGGATGATCCGTTCGAACCGCTGCCATACCTCGAAGTCCTGCAGGATCGACAGAAACGGCGCAACCCCGGTCCCGGTGGATAACAGCCACAGGTCCCGACCATCGACGAACCGATCCAGGGTCAGGTAACCAAAGGCCTGGCGCTCCACCAGCAAGGTATCGCCGACCTGCAGTCGGCTCAGCTCACTGGTGAACTCACCCCCGGGCACCACGATGGAAAAAAATTCGAGAAATTCGTCGAATGGCGACGACACCATCGAGTAAGCGCGCCACACGGTACTGCCGTCGGCCTTGGTCACACCGAGGCGGGCGAACTGTCCGGCGCGGAACCGAAACCCGGGGTCACGCGTGGTACGCAAAGTGAACAGGCTGGGTGTCAAGCGCTGCACGTCGAGCAAAGTCTGGGCGGTGAACTTCTCTGCGCTGGCGGTCATGGGGCACTCCATTCAACGATTGCCAGCAGTGTCGCGCAAAATCAGACGCTTAAACACCGTCAAATTGTGATGTCATTCAGAACTGTGGTGAGTTCGCACCGTTAATAAAATGGTACAGATTATTTTAAATGACGATTTAAATCTTATACATCCAAAGTATTAATAACCCTTTATTTAATATTCAAAGCAGTCAAGAGCGAAAAGATCGGAACGCACAGTAGGAAATATCCTACACTCGGCTTCGTGCTGGTTCCTTTGGATCCAACTCGCACCTCCCCAGTAAAAAGCGCCACGGAGTTCTAATGGAAATGTGGAAGGAGTCGCAATTAAAGCAACTGACTTTCGCAAGGGAAATAGAGTCTGCCTATCCGATCCTGTTGAGATTTGCGGAAAATATCGGTTTCAATTTCTGCGCAATCTCATTGACGTCGAATACCCGGAACGACAACTTAAAAGCCTTGCAAATCAATAACTACCCCCAAGAATGGAACGAACTGTATGAACTTGAAAACTACAGCAAGATTGATCCGGCAATAGCACACTGCAATCACTGTATGTTGCCAGTGATATGGAACGAAGACCTGTACTCGCAAACGCCAGAACTCTGGCAGGCCTTGCAAGAACATGGCTTGCGCCACGGCTGGTCACAGTCGTTCCATCATGAAGCAACCGGGCTCTGCACCACGCTGAGTCTCGCCAGAAAAAATGGTCCTTTGAGCCCGCTCGAACTGTACGAGCATTTCGGTTATATGTTCTACGTAACCGGCCATCTGAGCGAGTTGTTCGCCAGAACCTTGCCCAAACAGAGCGCCCCTGTCGCCCGCCCGAAACTCTCACCCCGGGAACTGGAAGTACTGAAGCTTTCCGCCGTCGGCAAGACCGCTTATGAAATTTCGCGGATTCTTTGCCTCAGCGAACGGACCGTGAATTATCACGTGCAAAACGTGATTGCGAAGTTGAATGTGTGCAACAAGATTTCCGCAGTCATTGCTGCCACCCGCATCGGTCTGCTGGACACGCCGTAAGCGCTAAAACCTGCGAGTATTCGAGCGGAAAAAAAAGTACCATTTGCGACCTTCCTGAGTGATGACGGCAACTTTGGCGTCGTGGTCCACTCGGACGGTTCCGCAGCACGCTCACCTGGGCCGCGGGCCACCCGTTGATTACCCAGAGTCCCCATCCCATGCCCTTGCTCGATACGCCCTTCGCCCAACTCGATCTGATCCGCCAGCCCGAACAGCAGAATGAACCGCTGCAAGCCTTCGATGCGGCCGACGAATACCTGCTCAATCATCTGGCCGCCGAGCAACCGGCAGCGGATAGCCGGGTACTGGTGCTCAACGACAGCTTCGGCGCTATCGCGGCCAGCCTGGCGGGCAAGGCGCAGGTCAGCAGCAGTGGTGACTCGTTCCTGGCGTTTCAGGGCCTGGAGAAAAATCTGCAGCGCAATGGCCTGGCCTTCGATGCGGTGCGCGGCACACCGGCCAGCGAACCGTTGGTCGGCCCGTTCGACCGGGTGCTGATCCGTGTGCCGAAAACCCTGGCGCTGCTGGAAGAGCAACTGATTCGCCTGCAAGGTCAACTGGCACCGGGGGCGCAAGTGGTGGCGGCAGCGATGGTCAAGCATTTGCCCCGCGCGGCCGGCGATCTGCTGGAGCGCTACATTGGACCGGTGCAGGCGTCGCTGGCGGTGAAGAAGGCGCGCTTGCTGATCGCCACGCCCGAAGCGAAAGCCCCGGCGGTCTCGCCCTACCCGACGCGTTACCTGCTCGACGAACCGGCCATCGAATTGCTCAACCACGCCAACGTGTTCTGCCGCGAAGGGCTGGACATCGGCACCCGCGCCTTCCTCCCGCACCTGCCGAAAAACCTCGGTTCAGCACGGGTCGCCGACCTCGGCTGCGGCAACGGCGTATTGGCTATCGCCAGCGCCCTGCACAACCCTGACGCACAGTACACGCTGGTCGACGAATCGTTCATGGCGGTGCAATCGGCCGCGGAGAACTGGCGCGCCGCACTGGGCGAGCGCGAAGTGATCGTGCGCGCCGGCGATGGTCTGGCCGGCCAAGAACCACAATCGCTGGACGTGGTGCTGTGCAATCCGCCGTTCCATCAGCAGCAGGTGGTTGGCGACTTCCTCGCCTGGCGCATGTTCCAGCAGGCCCGTGAGGCGCTGGTGGTGGGCGGCGCGTTATACATCGTCGGCAACCGTCACCTGGGTTATCACAGCAAACTGGCGCGGCTGTTCCGTGGCGTCGAGCAAGTGGCGGCCACGCCGAAATTCGTGATTCTCAAAGCGCGCAAGTAAACCGCGAAGCAAAAAAAACCCTCCGTGAGGAGGGTTCAAATCCGTACCCGAAGGCGCCGGGACGGGATGATTCAGTGCGTGGTCAGGCCGGCCGCGCTCATGAACAGGCGCATCAGGCTGGCGGCGATGAACAGCGCGCCGACGCTACCGATCCAGATCAGGGCCAACCAGCCAAGCCGTTGCCACAGCGGCTTTTTTTCGGCCTCTTCAATCTCGTGCAGGGAATGTTTGCCGTTCATTGCATCGTTCCTCCGTTAAAGCGCGCTATAGGAGCTGTCGAGTGAAACGAGGCTGCGATCCTTTGATCCTGATTTTCAAATCAAAAGATCGCAGCGTGCCGCAACTCCTACACAGATTTCACACAGTTCTAGTGGTAACCGTCTTCATGGGTGACCTTGCCGCGGAACACGTAGTAGCTCCAGAAGGTGTAACCCAGGATGAACGGGATGATGAACAGCGTACCGACCAGCATGAAACCCTGACTCTGCGGCGGCGCAGCGGCGTCCCAGATCGAGATCGACGGCGGCACGATGTTCGGCCACAGGCTGATGCCCAGACCGCTGTAGCCGAGGAAAATCAGCACCAGGGTCAGCAGGAACGGCGTGTAGTTGGCGTTGCGCGCCACCGCACGGATCAAGCCGTACAGGGTGATCAGCACCAGAATCGGCACGGGCATGAACCAGAACAGGTTCGGCATGCTGAACCAGCGTGTCGCGATCTCGGGGTGAGCCAGCGGCGTCCACAGGCTGACGATGCCGATCACCGCCAACAGCACGAACGCCAGCGGCCGCGCGAGGTTGTGCATCTGTTCCTGCAGCTTGCCTTCGGTCTTCATGATCAGCCAGGTGCAGCCGAGCAAGGCATAGGCCACCACCAATGCGGCGCCGCAGAACAGGGTGAAGGGCGTCAGCCAGTCCAGTGAACCGCCGGCGTATTGCCGATTGACCACCGGCAACCCGTCAATGAACGCACCGAGCGCTACCCCCTGAAAGAAGGTCGCGGCCACCGAACCACCGATGAACGCCTTGTCCCACAGGTGGCGCTTGTCGTCCTTGGCCTTGAAGCGGAACTCGAACGCCACGCCACGGAAAATCAGGCCGATGAGCATGAAAATCAGCGGCAGGTACAGCGCCGACAACACTACCGAATAGGCCAGCGGGAAGGCGCCGAACAACGCTGCGCCGCCCAGTACCAGCCAGGTTTCATTGCCGTCCCATACCGGGGCGACGGTGTTCATCATTACGTCACGGTCGACCTTGCCCGGGATGAACGGGAAGAGAATCCCGATCCCCAGGTCGAAGCCGTCCATGACCACGTACATCATGATGCCGAAGATGATGATCACGGCCCAGATCAGCGGAAGATCAATACCCATGAGTCAAATCTCCTTTTCCAGGCTGCGCTGCGGGTCAGCGTCGGCACCTTCGTCATCGGCGGCGGACAGCGGCCGTGCCGGTGTGCGTTTCTGGCCAGGACCACCGTCGTTGGTTTCCTTGCCTTCATCGGTTTTCGGCCCTTTGCGCACCAGGCGCATCATGTAGCCGAGCCCTGCACCGAACAGCGCGAAATACACCACGACGAACATGATCAGGGTGATGCTCATCTGCATGAAGCTGTGGTTGGAGGACGCATCCGCCGTGCGCATCAGCCCGTAGACCACCCACGGCTGACGACCGATTTCAGTGGTAAACCAGCCGGCAAGGATCGCAATCAGCCCGGACGGCCCCATCCACAACGCCAGATACAGGAACGGGCGCGAGGTGTAGAGCGAGTCGCGCTTGCGCAGCCACAGGCTCCACAGACCGGTGAAGATCATCAGGAAGCCGAGACCGACCATGACCCGGAACGACCAGAACACGATGGTCGAATTCGGCCGGTCTTCAGGCGGGAACTCCTTGAGCGCCGGCACCTGCTTGTCCAGCGAGTGGGTCAGGATCAGGCTGCCGAGGTAGGGGATTTCCACAGCGAACTTGGTTTTCTCTTCCTTCATGTCCGGCCAGCCGAACAGGATCAATGGCGTCGCTTCGTTGCCTTTGTTTTCCCAGTGGCCTTCGATCGCGGCGATTTTCGCCGGCTGATGCTCAAGGGTGTTGAGGCCGTGGAAGTCACCGATGACCGCCTGGATCGGCGCAACGATCAGCGCCATCCACATCGCCATCGACAGCATGGTGCGGATCGCCGGGTTGTCCTTGCCGCGCAGCAGGTGCCACGCCGCCGACGAGCCGACGAAGAACGCCGTGGCGACGAATGCAGCGGTCGCCATGTGCATCAGGCGATACGGGAACGACGGGTTGAAGATGATCGCCAGCCAGTCGGTCGGGATCACTTGGCCGTTGACGATTTCGAAGCCTTGCGGCGTCTGCATCCAGCTGTTGGAGGCAAGGATCCAGAACGTCGAGATCAGCGTGCCGATCGCCACCATCACCGTGGAGAAAAAGTGCAGGCCGCGCCCGACCTTGTTCCAGCCGAACAGCATGACGCCCAGGAACCCGGCCTCGAGGAAGAAGGCCGTGAGCACTTCATAGGTCAGCAGCGGCCCGGTGACGGCACCGGCAAAGTCCGAGAAGCGACTCCAGTTGGTACCGAACTGGTAGGCCATGACCAGCCCGGAGACCACGCCCATGCCGAAGTTGACGGCAAAGATCTTCGACCAGAAGTGGTAGAGGTCCCGGTAGGTATCGTTATGGGTTTTCAACCACAGCCCTTCGAGCACCGCCAGGTAGCTCGCCAGACCAATGGTGATGGCCGGGAACAGGATGTGGAACGAGATGGTGAATGCGAACTGAATTCGGGCGAGATCGAGTGCCTCTAAACCGAACATAAGTCTTCCTCTGTCAGGTAATACCGGCATTGGGGCTTGTGGCCCCTGCCTACTGCCCCCACGGATATCGAGTGCGGCGAATTCTGATTCGTTCTTTTTAATAACCATCGCAACGCAGGGAGTCTGGCCATCGGGCCACCAGACCATGGCCCGGGAGGGTTTTGATCTGGATCAAGCAACATTAAAAGAGTAGTCCCATTTCCGACGAAGAACGGCGTGGTCGTTTGCCGCGTGACAAGTTGCCTCATTGCCTGTGCGCTGCTCTGAAACACATCTCCCAGAGCCGAGAAACCCTCTGTGGCGAGGGAGCTTGCTCCCGCTCGGCTGCGCAGCAGTCGTAAAAAGTTATCCAGCGCTGGCCTGAAAGTAGGATCGCGCCGGGTTGGGCCGCTTCGCAGCCCGGCGGGAGCAAGCTCCCTCGCCACAGGAAACCAAGGGATTGGACGATAGATGTCTGGCTAACTAAATTTTTTGTCATAGCAACTTCCTGTTACAGACTGGTGATAACCTCGCGGTTCCCCCCCGAGCCAGACCTGCCTTCAGATGCCCAGCCAAGAGCCCCTGCTGTTACGTCACCATCGTCCGTTTCTCGCGTTCTGGTTCGCCCGGATCTTTACCGCCAGCGGCTTTCAGATGCTCACGGTGGCGATCGGCTGGAATCTGTATCAACTGACCGGCAACGTGCTCGATCTGGGTCTGGTCGGTCTGGTCGAGTTCGCGCCACGGGTGCTGTTCATGCTGCATACCGGGCATGTCGCCGACCGCTATGACCGGCGCCGGGTCGCCGCGATCTGCCAGTCGTTGCAAGCGTTGATCGCCCTCGCGCTGGCCATCGGCAGTGCGACTGATCACGTCACCCGGGAAATGATCTTCATCCTCGCCTTCCTGCTCGGCGGCGCGCGCTCCTTCGAGATGCCGACCACCCAGGCGCTGCTGCCGAGCATCGTGCCCACGGCATTATTTCCTCGGGCCGTCGCTGCGGCGCAGTCGGCACAGCAGTCCGCGACCATTGTCGCCCCGGCGTTGGGTGGCCTGCTTTACGCGTTCGGCAGTGTCTGGGTCTACGGGCCGACGGTGCTGCTCTACGTCATCGCTTGCACCTTGATGCTCAACCTGCCCGCGCGACAGACGCCGCTGAACAAAGGCAAAGCCACGCTGGATTCGTTGCTGGCGGGGATTCGCTTCATTCGCAGCCGCCCGGACATTCTCGGGGCGATCTCGCTGGACCTGTTCGCCGTGCTGCTCGGCGGTGCCACCGCGCTGCTGCCGGTGTTCGCCAAAGACATTCTGCTTACCGGGCCGTGGGGCCTGGGCCTGCTGCGCTCGGCGCCGGCGGTGGGCGCGCTGGGGATGTCGCTGTTCCTCGCCCGGTTCTCCGTCGAACGCAATGTTGGTCGGGTGATGTTCACCGCGGTCGGCATATTCGGCGTCGCGACCATCGCCTTCGGTCTGTCGACTTCGTTCTGGTTCTCGCTGGCGGTGCTGGTGGTGCTCGGCGCGGCGGACATGATCAGCATGGTGATCCGCGCCTCCTTCGTGCAACTGGAAACCCCGGACGAAATGCGCGGCCGGGTCAGCGCGGTGAACGGCTTGTTCATTGGCGCCTCGAACCAGCTGGGCGAATTCGAATCCGGCCTCACCGCGCACTGGTTCGGCACCGTGCCAGCGGTGGTGATGGGCGGGATCGGCACGCTGGTGGTCACCGGGACCTGGATCAAACTGTTCCCGACCCTGGCCAAACGCGACCGGATGCATGTGCCGGTGGAAGAGGCGAAGGTCTGACTCTCGTCAAACCAACATCTCCCCCGCCACTTTCGCCCGTGACGCCTTGCCGCCAAGCTGCTCCACAAGCGTCAGGGCAAAGGCCAGTGCGGCGCCGGAGCATTGGGCGGTGATGCAATTGCCGTCGACCACCACCGGTTGATCAACAAACGTACAGCCTGACAGTTGATGACTGGCAGTCGGCAGGCAGGTCATGCGCCGTTGACGTAATACGCCTGAGGCTTGCAGGGCGATGGCCGGAGCTTCGCCGATGGCGGCGAACAGGCGTCCGGCGCTGGCCTGGTCCTTGAGCAGTTGCTGCAACGGTTGATGTGCCGCCAGATGTTGTGAGCCGACCACCCCGCCGGGCAGGACGATCAGGTCGAAAGCCTGCGCCAGCACGTCGACCAGCATGCCGTCCGCCGTCAAGCGTGTGCCGCGCGCGCAGGTCAGCATGCGCCGGCCTTCGATGCTGGCCGCCACCACTTCGACGCCGGCGCGGCGCAGCACGTCGATCAGGGTCACGCTTTGCAGATCATCGATGCCCTCGGCGAGGGTAATCAGGGCTCTAAAGGTCATGGGCGCCATCCGCTGGGTGATCTTACAAGCGTAGTCAGCTTTGCCCAGCCCTGTCCGATGATAGCCGTTACTTGATGTAAAGCTGGGTCGACAGAGTGTTGCGCGGCGGGTTGATCGAGGTGTTGCTGAAACTGAAAGTGCCCTCCTGCTTGCCCGCCAGATCGAAGGCATACAGCGAGCCGACAGTTTTGCTGCCGGGGGTGCACTCGGTCAGGTTGCCGTTATCAAAGGCGCATACCGGGGCCCGGGTGCCGTTGACTTCAAAACCGTCCAGCGTGGCGTGCGGCTGGTTCTGGCCATAGCCGACTTCCAGCACATACACCTTGATACTCGGACCGCTGTGATTGCACTGGGTTTGCGGCTGGTTATCGGCAATGTCTTCCAGGCCGCAGGCCGGCGACTGCACCTTGATCACCTTTACCTGCGTCAACGGCGGCGCCGAAGCGGCCAACGCCGCCGTCGACCCGGCCATCAGCCCCGCCATTAACCCGAAAGCCTTCATCCAGCGCTTGCCCATGTGATCGCTTTCCCGGAAAAATTCAGCGCGCAGTATGGCGCAGATAACCCTGTGGCAAAACTTCGACGACGTTCGGCACCAACAACCGCCATATTCCTCACGCTGCTGGTATGATGCGCGGCTTTTTCCGGCCCACCATAAATTCCCAGGCGCTTGCGACGGTCTGTGCTTTGCTGTTGAGGTCGATACATTCACGGCGCCATGCGCGCCACGGGGAGCAGACATGCTGGAAAGGCTGTTTCAACTCAAGGCACACAACACCAACGTGCGTACCGAGATTCTGGCGGGCGTCACGACCTTCCTGGCCATGGCCTACATTCTGTTCGTCAACCCGAGCATTCTCGGCGAGACCGGCATGGACAAGGGCGCGGTGTTCGTTGCCACGTGTCTGGCAGCCGCCATCGGCTCGACCATCATGGGCCTGATCGCCAACTACCCGATCGCGCTCGCGCCGGGCATGGGCCTGAACGCCTTCTTCACTTACACCGTGGTCCTGCACATGGGCCACACCTGGCAAGTGGCGCTGGGCGCGGTGTTCATCTCGGCGGTGTGCTTCTTCCTGCTGTCGATCTTCCGCATCCGCGAATGGATCATCAACAGCATCCCGCTGCCGCTGCGCTCGGCGATTGCCGCCGGTATCGGCCTGTTCCTGGCGCTGATCGCCCTGCACAACGCGGGCATCGTGGTCAGCAACCCGGCGACCATGGTCGGCCTCGGTGACCTGAAAGCCCCGGCGCCGATCCTCGCCACCCTCGGCTTCGCCCTGATCGTCGCCCTCGAAGCGTTGAAAGTGCGCGGCGCAGTGCTGATCGGCATTCTGGCGGTGACCATCATTTCCATCGCCATGGGTTTCACCCCGTTCGGCGGCGTGACCTCGATGCCACCTTCGCTGGCCCCGACCTTCATGCAACTGGACATCAAGGGCGCCCTGGACATCGGTCTGGTCAGCGTGATCTTCGCCTTCCTGTTCGTCGACCTGTTCGACAACTCCGGCACCCTGATCGGCGTCGCCAAGCGCGCCGGCCTGATGGGCAAGGACGGCCACATGCCGAAAATGGGTCGTGCACTGATCGCCGACAGCACCGCCGCGATGGCCGGCTCGCTGCTGGGCACGTCGACCACCACCAGCTATATCGAATCCGCTGCCGGCGTGAGTGCTGGCGGCCGTACCGGTCTGACAGCCATCGTCGTGGCAATCCTGTTCCTGTTGGCGCTGTTCTTCTCGCCACTGGCGGCCAGCGTTCCAGCCTTCGCCACTGCGCCGGCGCTGCTGTTCGTCGCCGTGCTGATGACTTCCGGCCTGGCGGAAATAGACTGGGACGACATCACCGTGGCTGCACCAGTGGTGGTCACTGCGCTGGCGATGCCGTTCACTTACTCGATCGCCAACGGCATCGCTTTCGGCTTCATCTCCTGGACTGTGATCAAGCTGCTGTCGGGCCGTGCCCGTGAGCTGAACCCGGCGCTGGTGATCCTGTCGATTCTGTTCGTGATCAAGTTGGGTTGGTTCAACGCATGATATTCGATTCCCAGGCCTACGCCACTCAGCTCGAAGACAAGGTCACGCGTTTGCGTGACCTGCTGGCCCCGTTCGATGCGCCAGAGCCGAGCGTGTTCGACTCGCCGCTGCAGAATTTCCGCCTGCGCGCGGAATTTCGCCTGTGGCGCGAGGCCGGCGAGCGGCACTACGCGATGTTCTCCCAGGACGACAAACGCACGCCGATCCTGATTGAAGAATTCCCGATTGCCAGCCTGCGCATCAACCAGTTGATGCCGCAGCTCAAAGCGGCGTGGCAGGCCAGCTCGGCGCTGAGCCACAAGCTGTTCCAGGTGGAGTTCCTGACCACGTTGGCCGGCGATGCGATGATCACCCTGTGCTATCACCGTCCACTGGACGAGCACTGGCACGCCGCCGCGTCGAAGCTGGCGGCTGATCTCAACGTCAGCGTCATCGGGCGTTCCAAGGGCAAGCGCGAAGTGATCGGCCACGATTACGTGGTCGAGAAGCTTGAAGTCGGCGGTCGCACCTACAGCTATCGCCAGCCGGAAGGCGCGTTCACCCAGCCCAACGGCACAGTGAACCAGAAGATGCTCAACTGGGCCTACGAAGCACTGGGCGATCGTCCCGACGATCTGCTGGAGTTGTACTGCGGCAACGGCAACTTCACCCTGCCGCTCGCCACCCGCGTGCGCAAAGTGCTGGCCACCGAAATCAGCAAGACCTCGGTCAACGCCGCACTGAGCAACCTCAGCGAAAACGCTGTGGATAACGTCACGCTGGTGCGTCTGTCCGCCGAAGAACTGACCGAAGCGCTGAACGAAGTGCGTCCGTTCCGTCGCCTGCAAGGCATCGACCTGAAGAGCTATGAGTTCGGCAGCGTGTTCGTCGACCCGCCGCGCGCCGGCATGGACCCGGACACCTGCGAGCTGACCCGGCGCTTCGACAACATCCTGTACATCTCCTGCAACCCGGAAACCCTGGCGGCCAACATCGCCCAACTGCACGACACGCACCGCATCACCCGTTGCGCGATGTTCGACCAGTTCCCGTGGACGCATCACATGGAATCCGGGGTGTTGCTGACCCGGCGTTGAGTTTGAACGCTTGATACGAGAAAGCCGTCGTGATCGACGGCTTTTTTGTTCCTGCTTACGGTGCGGTATCGGTTTTACGTGGACGCCCGCCCTTCTTGCCATTCGCTCGTGCCGCTGCGGATTTTGCCGCACTGCTTTGACGACCGTTGCGCGAAGCGACCACCGAAGCCGCCATCCTCATGAGTGACGGGCTCGCCGAAATCATTCCGGAGATGGAAACGTCGAGGTCTTTGCCCTCGTGACGAAGCGCGGTGCCTGCAAAACCGACTGTCAGGTTCGCATAATCGTCTGCCTCAAACCCTTTGAACTCCGGATACTGGCTTACCGGAAGCAACACACCACTGCCGTCTTCAAAACGAATCACCAGAGAGGGGCTTTCAAAGGTCACCGAAACAGCCTGCAAGCTGCTTGCTTGTCGCGCTTCGCCACGTTTTATCGCGGCATCGAGCACTTCCCCCGTCAGTGGACGATGTACAGACGGCTTTGCCTTGATGACTTTCATAAATCGATTTCCACTCCTTCCAGTTTGCCGAGCAATGTCAGCAGAGTCTTGTCTGCTTCTGGCTCATAACGCGCCGAACTGATCCTGTAGGTCGTAGCGGTGACCGGTTTCATCACGGGGACTTCGTTTGACTCGCAGTCCCACACCTGATTGTCGAGACAAACTGTTTGCAAGCCTGACCACCAGATCCCTCGTGCACGACGCAGATGAGCAGGTTGCCCTAGTGATCGAGTCAATCCTTCCAGCACTGCCATCGGCGGTCGACGAGAACCCGGCACGACGTCCCATAGATCAACGTCGTTGTGCCAGAAGCTGAACTGCAATCGGGCATTCCAGGTGCCTGCATCGATATGAACGTGCGGTGGGCAGTGTTCATCCCGCAACATGATGCATATCGACAGTCCTTTGTAGCTGCATACCTTCATGCTAACCCATCCGTTAGGTTAATAAATTTCAAGATCCGATTTTCCTTTCGAATCCGACGGCCGGCGCTGCACAGCACCCAATGACTTTCGCCCTTTGAGGCTAGCGTCGGCATGGGTGAGGAGGCGCTGAATCTTCAAGAAAAAACGTAAGCAAAGCTGTCGATACAACTCGAAAAAATTGAAATGAAAATGGCCTGTGTGCGATCACCGAACACAAAAACATCGGGCTCAATCAGTTCAATTGACCATGGTAACCATCTGGTACATTTTACCTCCACAGGCTGAAACCCTCGGCCCAAGCCAAAAACAATAAGTGGAGTTTGCCCCCATGCCCCCTATCGTTCTGGTGCTCAACGGCCCGAACCTGAACCTGCTCGGCACCCGTGAACCGGCGACCTACGGTCACGAAACCCTGGCCGATATCTCTGCGCTGTGCGGGCGTGCCGCCGAAGAATTCGGCCTGGCCGTGGAGTTTCGCCAGACCAATCACGAAGGCGAATTGCTCGACTGGATTCACGCGGCACGCGGGCGTTGCGCCGGGATCGTGATCAACCCGGCGGCCTGGACGCACACCTCGGTGGCGATCCGCGACGCGCTGGTGGCCAGTGAATTGCCGGTGATCGAAGTGCACCTGTCCAACGTGCATGCGCGTGAGCCGTTCCGCCATCACTCGTTCGTCTCGGCCATTGCCACGGCGGTGATGTGCGGCTTCGGCAGCCATGGCTATCGCCTGGCTCTCGAACACTTCAGTCAACGGCTGAAAGGACGCGCAGCATGACCCGCAAGAACGTGATACTCGCCGGGCTGATCGGCGCAGGCATTCAGGCCTCGCGCACGCCCGCACTGCATGAACACGAAGGCGACGCGCAAGGTCTGCGCTACCTGTATCGGCTGATCGACCTCGATCAGTTGCAACTCGACAGCCACGCTCTGCCCGACTTGCTGCAGGCCGCCGAGCGCCTGCACTACACCGGCCTGAACATCACCTTCCCGTGCAAGCAGGCGATCATTCCGCTGCTCGATGAGTTGTCGCCGGAAGCCCGGGGCATCGGCGCGGTCAACACCGTGGTGCTCAAGGACGGCAAGCGCATCGGCCACAACACCGATTGCCTGGGTTTTGCCGAAGGTTTTCGTCGGGGCCTGAAGGATGCTGCGCGCAAGCGTGTGGTCCAGATGGGCGCCGGCGGTGCCGGGGCGGCGGTGGCCCACGCGCTGTTGAGCGAAGGTGTACAGCAACTGAGCATTTTCGACGTCGACCCTGAACGCGCCGAGAGTCTGGCGAACAACCTTAATCAGCATTTCGGTGTCGGCCGCGCCGTCGCCGGGCGTGATCTGCCGGGCACGCTGCATCAGGCCGATGGTCTGGTGAACACCACGCCGATGGGCATGGCCAAATTGCCGGGCATGCCAGTGCCGCTGGAGCTGCTGCGCAAGGAATTGTGGGTGGCGGAGATCGTGTATTTCCCGCTGGAAACCGAGCTGCTGCGCAACGCCCGCGCCCTCGGTTGCCGCACGCTGGATGGCGGCAACATGGCGGTGTTTCAAGCGGTGAAGGCGTTTGAATTGTTCAGCGGCGTGGTGCCGGATGCACAGCGCATGCTCGCGCATTTTCAAAGCATGAACGCTTAAAAGATCAAAAGATCGCAGCCTTCGGCAGCTCCTACATAAAGCCCTGTAGGAGCTGCCGAAGGCTGCGATCTTTTGCTTGTCACGGCTGCAAGTAGCGCAACACCGACTCGCAGATCATCTCGCGATGACGCTGCTTGATGCTTTCGTCCGGCAGGTCGATCTGAAAAATCTCACCGAACGTGTGGCGGTTCGAGACACGATAGAAACAGAACGAACTGATCAGCAAATGCACATCCAGTGCATCCAGACCGGCGCGGAACACACCCTCCTCGGCACCGCGACGCAAAATCTCGCCCAGTGAATCGAGAATCGTATTGTTCATCGCTTTGATCGTGTCCGAACGCTTCACGAACTCGGCGTTGTGGATGTTCTCGATACAGACGATGCGCACGAAATCGACGTTGCGGTCGTGGTGATCAAAAGTGAACTCCACCAGTCGGCGGATCGCCAGTACCGGCGGCAACTCGGCCAGGTGCAGGCGGTTTTCGGTGCTGCGGATGTCGCCGTATAGCTTCTCCAGCACCTCGACGTACAACTGCTCCTTACTGCCGAAGTAGTAATAGATCATGCGTTTGGAGGTGTGGATGCGCTCGGCGATCGCGTCGACGCGGGCGCCGGACAAGCCCTGCTGGACGAACTCGACGATCGCCTCCTGCAGGATGTTCTCGCGGGTCTTTTCCGGGTTGTTCTTGCGACTCTTGCGCGGCTCGATGCCAGGTACGACGGGAGCGGCGGGGAGTTCTGATGTCATTGTCATTGCGGGCTCACGGCCATCACTGCACAGGTTGGCGATTATGGGCCGCGCTGCACAGTGAAGGAAGCCACGCGGCCCGTGTTTAATCCCGCGTTTACGAAATTCCTACAACTTCGCCTGGCGCACCGCGCCGCTGCGTGATTTGGCCATCGCCGCCAGACGTACGGCGACGTTCGCCGCACCATAACCGGCGTAACCGTTTTTACGCTGGATGATTTCGAAAAAGAAGCGTCCCTCGAACGGCTCGGTGTACACGTGAAACAGCTCGCCGCCCTGCGCATCACGGTCGTAGAGCACGTTGTAGTACGCCAGCTCGCTGAGGAATTCGTGATCGAAATCGAAGCGCGCAGCGAGGTCGTCGTAATAGTTGAGCGGGATATCCAGCAGCGGCACACCAGCCTCTTTGGCGCGACTGACTTCGGCGAAGATGTCATCACAATCGAAGGCGATGTGATGCACACCGGAGCCGCGATAACTCGACAGTGCGTGGGAGATCGCGGTGTTACGGTTCTCCGAGATGTTCAGCGGCAGGCGGATCGAACTGTCGCGACTGCGCAACGCGCGGCTCTTCACCAACCCATACGGATCGGGCAGCACCACTTCATCGTCGGCCTCGAAATCCAGCAGGCTCTTGTAGAACAGCACCCAACTGTCGAGGCTGTCGGCCGGCAACGCCATGGCCATGTGATCAATGCGCTTGAGGCCGCCACGGGCCTGAGCGTTCGGCAGCAGATTGAAGTCGGTGCCATAGACATCCGCCGCTTCATCCACCAGATAAATCAGGCTGCCGTCCGGTGCACGCACCGCGGCCAGTTCCAGCTCGTTGGGGCCGACCAGTCCGCGATAAGGCTGGCCCTTGTAGGCGACGGCACGAGCGAGGGCGCTGGCGCTGTCCTTGACACGCACGGCGGTGGCGCACAACGACGGGCCATGGGCCTCAAAGAAGCTGTGGCCGAACGAATACGGTTCGGCATTGAGGATCAGGTTGATATCGCCCTGACGCAGCAGGCTCACGCTCTTGGAGCGGTGCTGCCCGGCCTTGACGAAACCCAGGCGCTCCAGCCAGTTGCTCAGTTTGGCGCCGAGACCTTCGTCGACGGCGAACTCAAGAAACTCGATACCGTTGTACTCGCTGGCCGGCGGCGTTGCGAAGAGGATGTCGCGGTTGGCCACTGGCGTTGTTTGCTGTTCCAGGCGCTGACGGGTTTTCTCCTCCAGATACAGCAGCGAACGCAGACCATCGGCGGCGTTCGCCCGGGGCGGTGCGGCGCGGAAGCCATCGTTGAAGATTTCCAGCGACAACGGCCCGCTGTAACCGCTCTGGATGATCGGCGCGAGGAACCCCGGCAGATCGAACTCGCCCTGCCCCGGGAAACAACGGAAATGCCGGCTCCATTCCAGAACATCCATGGCGAGAATCGGCGCGTCGGCCATTTGCACAAAGAAGATCTTGTCGCCGGGAATGTCGGCAATCGCGCTTGGATCACCTTTCAGCGACAAGGTGTGAAAGCTGTCGAGCAGCACGCCGAGGGCCGGGTGATCGGCCTGGCGGACGATGTCCCAGACCTGTTGATAAGTATTGACGTGCCGGCCCCAAGCCAGCGCTTCATAGCCGATGCGCAACCCACGAGCGCCGGCACGTTCGGCCAGCAGCCGTAGGTCATCGACGAGAATCTGCCGGTCGCCGACGCTGTCCGCCGAGGCGTTGCTGCAGACCAGCACCAGATCGGTGCCCAGTTCCTGCATCAGGTCGAATTTGCGCTCGGCCCGCTCCAGATTGCGCGCCAGCCGATCACGGCGGCAGCCTTCAAAATCGCGGAACGGCTGGAACAGGGTGATGGCGATCCCCAGGTCAGCGCACATCTGCCTGATTTCCCGCGGACTGCCGTCGTAATACAGCAGATCGTTTTCGAAGATTTCGACGCCGTCGAACCCGGCAGCGGCAATGGCTTCGAGCTTTTCCGGCAGGGTGCCGCTCAGGGAAACGGTGGCAATGGAACGCTGCATGTTTCTACTCCCGGACTTCGCCGCGCTTATCTTTAAGGTAGGAGCTGCCGAAGGCTGCGATCTTTTGATCCTGGTCCTGAAAAGCAAATTCAAAAGATCGCAGCCTTCGGCAGCTCCTGCACAGACACGTTTTTTATCGTGAGGAAATTATTGGCTGCATCGTCTTCAGCAGCAATTTAAAGTGTACCAGCCGGTTAGTTTTGCGTGCGATTATCGAACACTATGGCGTTTCGACGAATTGACGATTTTTCGTCCACTGCCCACCATCGACTCCACATTGAGTCCGGATATGAACCTTCGGTCGCAGTGCGTGCAAACAACACCACATAACAAATTCAAAAACGGGTGGAACAATGATTCCTTCACAGACTTCCCGCATGGCCCCGGCCATGAGCACTGCCACGGGTGGCATCGGCGACAAGATCCGCGGCGCCATGGCTGTCGGCAAGACCCGTTGGGGCATGCTGGCGCTGGTGTTTTTCGCCACGACCCTGAACTACATCGACCGCGCCGCCCTCGGCGTCATGCAGCCCATCCTCGCCAAGGAAATGAGCTGGACGGCGATGGATTACGCCAACATCAACTTCTGGTTTCAGGTCGGCTATGCGATCGGCTTCGTCCTGCAGGGACGATTGATCGACCGCGTCGGCGTGAAACGTGTGTTCTTCTGTGCGGTGCTGCTCTGGAGCCTGGCCACTGGCGCTCACGGTCTGGCGACTTCGGCCGTCGGCTTCATGGTCTGCCGGTTCATCCTCGGCCTGACCGAAGCGGCCAACTACCCGGCCTGCGTGAAAACCACGCGCCTGTGGTTCCCCGCCGGTGAACGCGCCGTGGCCACGGGCATCTTCAACGCCGGGACCAACGTCGGCGCCATGTTCACGCCGATGCTGCTGCCGCTGATTCTCCACGTGTGGGGTTGGCAGGCGGCGTTCCTGTGCATGTCGGCACTCGGCGGGATCTGGCTGCTGTTCTGGGGCTTGAAATACTTCAACCCGGAAGACCATCCACGGGTGAAGAAATCCGAACTCGACTACATCCAGCAGGAAGTCGAACCGGAACAGACCCGCGTACCGTTTTCACGCATCCTGCGCATGCGTGGCACCTGGGCCTTCGCCCTCGCCTATTCGCTGACGGCGCCGGTGTTCTGGTTCTACCTGTATTGGCTGCCGCCGTTTCTCAATCAGCAATACAACCTGGGCATCAACGTCACCCAGATGGGCATTCCGCTGATCATCATCTACGTGACGGCCGACTTCGGCAGCGTCGGCGGCGGCATTCTGTCGTCGTTCCTGATCGGTCGCGGGATGAACTCGATCAAGGCGCGGCTGCTGTCGATGTTCCTCTTCGCCTGCTGCATCATCGGCGTGATCATGGCCGCCGGTTCGAGCAATCTGTGGATCGCCGTCGCGGCAATCTCCCTGGCCATCGGTGCGCATCAGGCCTGGACCGCGAACATCTGGAGCCTGGTGATGGACTACACGCCCAAGCACATGATGAGCACGGTGTTCGGTTTCGGCGGCATGTGCGCAGCGATCGGCGGGATGTTCATGACCCAGATCGTCGGCCACATCCTGACCGTCACCAACAACAACTACACGGTGCTGTTCACGCTGATCCCGGCGATGTACTTCATTGCCCTGACCTGGATGTACTTCATGGCCCCGCGCAAGATTCCCGACGTCACTGAGTAAACCCCGCCTGCACCACCCTCTCCCTGTGGGAGCGGGCTTGCTCGCGAAAGCGGACTGACATTCAACATTGATGTTGACGGATCCATCGCCTTCGCGAGCAAGCCCGCTCCCACAGGGTTGTGTCTCTATCTCACTTACGGCTCTGCTGCCACGCCGCCGCCAGGCCGCTGCAGCAGATCACCGCAATCCCGATCACCGTCAACAGACTCGGCGTGTGGTTGAACACCACCCACCCCAACAGCCCGGCGAACACAATCTGGCAGTAGCCGAACGGCGCCAGCAATGCCGGTGCGGCATGGCGAAACGCCTGGGTCAGAAACAGGTGCGCGGTCATCCCGCAGCTGCCCAGCGCCAGCATCAACATCGCGTGCGACAAGGTCGGCACTTGCCAGAAAAACGGCACCAGCGCGCTCATCACCAAGGTGTTGCACAACCCGGCGAAGAAGTTGCTGGTGGTCGGGCTGTCGACTTCTGCGAGCTTGCGCGTCAGCAGTTGATAGAAGCAGAAAAACAGCGCCGAACAGAATGGCAGCAGCACCGCCGGGGTGAACAATTCACCGCCCGGATGGACGATGATCAGCACCCCGATAAAACCGCAGATCACCGCAATCCACTGCCCGCGCGTCACCCGTTCCTTGAGCAGCGGCACCGACAGCGCCGTCACCAGCACCGGCGCAAGAAAGTTGACCGCCGTGGCCTCGGCTAGCGGGATGTACAGCAGCGCAGTGGTGAAAAACAGACTGGTGCCGAGCAGGCACAACGCCCGCGCCAACTGCCACAGCGGCCGTTTGGTGCGCAGCACGCGCAACCCCGACTGCGGCAGGAAAATCCCCGCCATCAACAAGGTGTGCACCAGATACCGCGCCCACACCACCATGATGATCGGGTAGAAACCCGAAAGGTATTTCGACAGGGCGTCGTGGCTGGAAAACAGGAAAGTCGCCACGACAATCAGCAAGATCCCCTTGAAGGGTTGGTTGACACCAGAGAGCGGGGTGCTGACGGTCATTGGATTTCCTTGTGTTGCAAAAAAGATCAAAAATCTTCGCAGGCAAGTCTCGTCGCCACTGGAACAACTCTGTCCCTGTGGCAACGGGCTTGCCCGCGATAGCTGCGCGCTAGCGCTTACAGCCGCGCCAACAACGCTCGGGTGCTATCCATCGCCATCTGCGCCCGCTGCAATCCACTCACGCCCTGCTCGAGCAATTTCACCGCAGGAATTTCCAGGCTCAACGCAATATTAGTCGGCAGCGCTTTCAGCAACCCCAGCAAGTCACAATCGCCCTCGCCGGGAAACCGCCGCTCATTGCGCGCCTGACGCAAGATCTCGGCCATGTCCGCCGGTCGCGGGCCCGCCACATCGCACAATTGCGCATAACGCAGGCGCGCAGGCGCGACGTGGGCCAGATCCTCCAGCCGTGAGCCGGAGCGATCGAAATGAAACGCATCGACCAGCACCGCGGCATTTTCCCGCTCGGCATTGGCAACGATGCGCAACGCCTGCTCGAGGTTGCGCGCATCGGTCCAGGGCATGAACTCCAGATGCGGGTGCAAGCCGTAAGGCGCCGCCAGATCACACAGCGCGGCAAAATTGTCGGTGAGCCTTTGCTCGTCAGGATCGTTGCCGGCGACCAGTAATTCACTGGCGCCGAACTCCGCGCCGACGGCCAGCAGCTTCTCGAAATCGGCGACCACGGTTTGCGGTTTCAGAGGCAGGATTTCCACATCGAGCACAGCGATGCCGGTGTCGCGTAATCGCGCCAGCGTCTGACGCCGCAGATCAGCATCGGCCACCAGCGGAAAGTGATATTCCTCAGGCGTCGCTGGTTCCAGGCGCAGGCCGACATGGCTGTAACCGGCACGCGCCGCGACCTCGACCATTTGCGGTGGCGACAACTCGAGTACGGTGAGACTGGCCAGGGACAGAATTCGTTCGTTCATGCTCAAGCCTCGACTGCTGCTGGGGAACAGGCACGACCGCAGGCCGCCGCCTCGCGAATCGCCTCGACCAGCGCCAATGTGCGCGCGGCATCGGCGGCACTGACCAAGGGTTCCACTTCACGCCGCGCGACCTGCACAAAGTGTTGCAGCTGCAAACGCAACGCGTCCCCGGCCGCGCAATGTTCTTGCACCGCGAGCAAAGGTTCGTGCCAACCGGCATCGACTTGATCGGCAGCGTAATGCCAGCGTTTGAGTTGCGGAATGCTCAGCGCCCCGGCGGTGCCCGCCAGCAGATAACACGGCTGATCGGCCTGACGCGGATAGACCGGGTTCTCCCCGGAATTCAGCTCCCAGCTCCACGGCGCGACGACCGCATCGGAACCGCTCAGCGTACCGAGTGCACCGTCGGCAAATTGCAGCAACAGCGCCACACTGTCTTCGTTGGCAAAACCACGCACCGCGTTGTCGGTGATGGCCTGCACCGATTGCACTTCACCGCACAGGTGACGCAGCAGATCGAGGTCGTGAATCAGATTGGTCAGCAACAGGCCCGCACCCGGTTCACGGCGCCACGGTACCTCGAAATATCGGTCGGGTTTGCGTAACTGGAACAGCGCAGTAACCGTGGTCAGCCGCCCGAGCGCGCCGCTGCGCAGCAATTCGTGGGCACGCACGATCAACGGATTGTGCCGCCGATGATGGCCGACCAGCACCGGCACGCCACTGCGTTTGACTGCCGCCACCAGTTCGCGTGCCTCATCCAGATGCACGCCCACCGGTTTCTCTAGCAGCACCGCAACCCCGGCGGCGAGGCAATCCAGAGCGGTGCTGACGTGCTGATTATTCGGATTGGCGACGATCACCGCGTCTGGCCGCGCCTGCTCCAGCATCTGCCGATGATCGGCGAAATACGCCACGCCCCACTGCCGCGCGAGCGCGGCAGCCTGCGGGCCGGGATCGGCCACTGCGCATAAGCGGGCTTCGTTGAGGGTTTGCAGGTGCTGGTAATGCTGCTGGCCCATGTTGCCAGCGCCGATCAGGGCGATACGAAGGGGCGAAATCAAGGCGCGATCCTCTTGTGATTGTTGTTGGAATGGTCACTCCAGCAACAATTTAGAACCGCGTTCCAAAATCAAACACCCAGTGATGGGAAAACCGTGCGAACACCGCACAACTTCATACCCAACGCTCACCTGTAGGAGCTGCCGCAGGCTGCGATCTTTCGACTTTGATTTTAAAAATCAAAAGATCGCAGCCTTCGGCAGCTCCTACAGGGGATCGGTCAGATGAATAATTCGGACGCCAGACTCGCCGCCGACAATTCCTCGGTGAACGTCAGCAGCAACGGCGCCAACTCGTGCAGCCGCGCGCCGGGCATCCGCGCGCTTGGCCCGGCAATGCTCAGTACGCCGATCACCCGCCCGTCAACCGGATGCTTGACCACCGCGGCAATCGCCGAGGTGCCCACCGCCGAACTTTCCTCGACACAGACATAACCCTGCTCCCGCGCCAGGCGCAGGCGCTCCAGCAGTTCGATATTGGAGCGCGGCGCATTCGGCCCGACGCCCAGCGGTACTTCCGCGCCCTGGCGCTCGACCAGCGACAACGCCTCGGCATCGCTCATGCACGCCAGCCACGCATGCCCGGAAGCGGTGTAGAACAGCGGCGCATCGCGCCCCATGTCCGGGTCATAACGCAAGCCCGTGCGTGCGCCCTGGGCCTTGGCGATCCAGGTCTGGCGCTCGCCATCGATCACCCCCAGACGCACCAGTTCACCGGTTTCCTGAGCCAGTCGATCCAACACCGGTTGCACGATGTCGGCACCGCTGCTCGACAGATACTGAAACCCCATCGCCACCAGTTTGGTCGACAAGTGATAGCGCAAAGTGTCGGCATTCTGCCGCACGTAACCCAGGCGAATCAGCTCGGCGAGCATGCGGTGAGTGGCACTTTTCGGGATGTCCAGTTGTTCGGCGAGGGTCTGCATCGGCAGCCCGCGCGGCTCACTGGTGAGGCTTTCCAGCACGCTGAAAACCCGTTCGATCTGACTGCCGGCCATGGGGAAATCCAAGTGAAATTTTGCCGATTCTAGAAGACATCTCATACAAAGCGAAATCCGGAACTGGCCGGGCGATAACCGCCCACTTTACTGAAACAAGCCTTGTTGCAGCGATACCTCATTGGTTAGTTTCTGGAATCCAATTCCAATAAAACCCAGCTGCGGAGCGTTGCCTGATGTCTGCCGAACTTCCCGAAATCGACTGCGACGTTCTGGTCGTCGGCTCCGGTGCCGCCGGTTTATCCACAGCGGTCACTGCGGCGTGGCATGGTCTGAAAGTCATCGTGGTTGAAAAAGATCCGGTATTCGGCGGTGCCACCGCGTGGTCCGGCGGCTGGGCGTGGGTGCCGTGCAATCCGCTGGCCCGGCGCGCAGGCATCGTCGAGGACGTTGAGCAACCGCGCACTTACCTGCGCCACGAACTCGGCGAGCATTACGACCCGGCAATGGTCGATGCCTTCCTCACCGCCGGGCCGCAGATGGTGGCGTTTTTCGAACAGCATACCGCTCTGCAATTTGCCGACGGCAACGCCATCGCCGACATTCATGGCGATACACCCGGCGCGGGCACGGGCGGTCGCTCGGTCATCGCGGCGCCTTACGACGGACGAAAAGTCGGACGCCTGCTCAGGCGCCTGCGTACAACGATGCGCGAAACGTCCTTCATGGGCATGCCGATCATGGCCGGCGCCGATCTTTCGGCGTTCCTCAATCTCAGTCGATCACCGAAAGCCGCGTGGCACGTAACCCGTCGTTTTACCCGTCATCTGCTGGATCTCGCGCTACACGGCCGGGCCATGCAACTGGTCAACGGTGTGGCGCTGGTCGCAAGGCTGGCGAAGTCCGCCGCGGACCTTGGCGTGCTGTTATGGGAGTCAGCGCCAGTGACCGAACTGCTGCGCGATGAAGCAGGGGTTTGCGGCGCGCTGGTCAGCAGCGCCAAAGGCCCGATCCGCGTTCATGCACGCAAAGCCGTGGTGCTGGCCGCCGGCGGTTTCGCCAACGACATCGAGCGGCGCAAAGCCTTGTTTCCGCGCACGCCCACGGGGCATGAACACTGGGCACTGCCACCGCTGGCAGTGAACGGCGATGGCCTGCGCCTGGGCGAAAGCGTCGGCGCCACGGTCAACACCGACGTGGCTTCGCCGGTGGCGTGGGCGCCGGTCTCGCAAGTGCCGCATGCCGACGGCAGCATCGGCCATTTCCCGCACATCATCGAACGCGGCAAACCGGGAATCATCGGCGTACTGCGTAACGGTCAGCGCTTCGTCAACGAAGCCAACGGTTACTACGACTACGTCAGCGCCATGGTTGCCGCCACGCCTGAAGGCGAGGAAGTCGCCTCGTGGCTGATTTGCAGCCATGCCTTCCAACGGCGATATGGCCTGGGCATGTCGCGGCCCTTTCCCGTACCGGTGTCAGGATTTATCCGCCGCGGCTATCTGAAAACCGGCAACACCCTTGAAGAATTGGCCAGCGCCTGCGGTATCGATCCCAGCGGGTTGCGCCGCACTGTTGATCACTACAACTCGCATGCGCGCCTTGGCGAGGACCCGTTGTTCGGCCGCGGTTCAACGTCTTACAACCGCAAGCAGGGCGATCCGGCGAACCTTCCCAACCCTTGCGTTGCCCCAATAGAGACAGGCCCCTTCTATGCCGTGAAAGTCCAACCGGGCTGCTTCGGCACCTTTGCCGGGCTCAAGGTCAACCCGCATGCGCAAGTGCTCGACGCCCATGCCCGGCCCATCGCCGGGCTCTACGCCGCCGGTGGTGACATGGCCAGCATCATGGGCGGGCACTATCCGGCGGGCGGGATCAACCTCGGCCCGGCGCTGACTTTCGGTTACATCGCCGCCCGGCATATCGCCGGCATCACTGCTTTCGAACAGGAGATCGACCATGCAGCACATCGTTAACGCCCAGGGTTTGAACATGCCGAAACTCGGCCTCGGCACCTGGCCGATGCTCGGCGACGAATGCACCCGTGCCGTCGAGCAGGCGCTGGAACTCGGCTACCGGCACATCGACACGGCAGCGGCCTACAACAACGAAGACGCCGTCGGACAAGCATTGGCGAACACACCGACACCCCGCGAGCAGATTCATGTCACCACCAAGGTCTGGTGGGATCAGTTGCAACCCGACGCGATGCGCCACTCGATGCAGCGCAGCCTCAAGGCCTTGCGCAGCGATTACGTCGACCTGTTCATGATCCACTGGCCGAGCACCGATTGGGATCTGCCGCGCACCCTCGACACGTTGGCCTCGTTCAAGGAACAGGGTCTGGCGCGCAACATCGGCGTGGCGAATTTTCCTCTGCCGCTGCTGCGCACAGTCGTCGAGGAATACGGTATTGCCCTCTCGGCAATTCAGGTCGAGTACCACGTCCTGCTCGGCCAGAACGCCCTGCTCGACTACGCGCGCCAACACGATCTGGCGCTGACCGCCTACACACCGCTGGCGCGCAACAAGGTCTCGGACATTGCGCAGATTCAGCAGATCGCGAAAAAACACGGCGTACTGCCGACTCAGGTCGCATTGAAATGGCTGCTGGATCAGCCCAACGTCGCGGCAATTCCCAAGGCCAGCAGCCGCGCCAATCAACTGGCGAACCTGGCTTCGCTGCAGGTTGAACTGGACGCCGAAGACCGCGCACTGATCGCCGCACTGCCGAAGAATCAGCGTCAGGTCAGCCCGGATTTCGCCCCGGTGTGGGATGCCTTCGATCGCTGACGCCCAGCGCGCCAAGAGAAATCCGCCGATGGATTGAATTAGTCGCGCACACGCTCGTCAATAACAGGCCCGCCCTCGTCACCCGAGGCCGGGCCTGCTTGCGTGCGCGCGAATAGACGGACGACCGGACTGGCGCCACACTCACACACCAGCAACACTCATCACCACGCACAGAAAGAGGATTCCCACATGCTATGGAAAAAAGGCCGACGCAGTGACAACGTCGTCGATGCCCGGGGTGATGAGGGCGACAGCGGTGGCGGTGGCATGCGTTTCGGTGGCGGCAAAGGCCTGAGTCTGGGGGCGATCCTGCTGATCGTCGGCATCGGCTGGATCACCGGGCAGGACCCGTTGCAGATCCTCGGCCAGCTCACCGGGCAGATGACCGAACAATCGTCGCCGGCCACGACGCAAACCCGTCAGGCGCCACCGGCCAACGACCAGCAAGCCGAATTCGTGCGGTCGATCCTGGGCGATACCGAAGACACCTGGGGCGCGATTTTCCAGCAGGCCGGCCGCCAATATAAGGACCCGACGCTGGTGCTGTTCAGCAACCGGGTGAATTCCGCCTGCGGTCTGGCGACTTCGGCGACCGGCCCGTTCTATTGCCCGGCGGATCAGAAAGTCTATCTGGACATGGCCTTCTTCCAGGAAATGGCCCAGCGCTTCAAGGCTGCCGGCGACTTCGCCCAGGCCTACGTGATCGCGCACGAAGTCGGCCACCATGTGCAGACGCTGCTCGGCGTCTCGGCGAAAATTCAGGCAGCTCGTCAGCAGGGTCGGCAGATGCAGGGCGACGGCGGTTTGCTGGTGCGTCAGGAGTTGCAGGCTGACTGCCTGGCCGGCGTCTGGGCCTACCATGCGCAGAAGCGCCTGAACTGGCTGGAACCGGGTGACGTCGAAGAGGCCTTGAACGCGGCCAACGCCATCGGTGATGATCGCCTGCAACAACAGGGTCAGGGCCGTGTGGTGCCGGACTCGTTTACCCATGGCACGTCGGCGCAAAGGGTGCGCTGGTTCAAAACCGGTTTCGCCCAGGGCCAGGTCGGCCAGTGCGATACCTTCGCGGCGAAAAACCTGTAAATGCGCAACTGGCTTTTGGCTTTACTGATCATCGGCGGCAACGCGCACGCGGCAGGCGTCGATGCCATCAGCCCCGGGCGCCTGCAATTCGAGGCCGGCGAAATGGCCGTGGGCATCAGCCCGGCACCGGAGAAGATCGAACGAGTGCTGATCGTCATTCACGGTCGTCTGCGCAATGCCGAGACCTACCGCAAGAGTGCCGAGCGCGCCACTGAACTGGCTGGGCAAACCGCGCACACGCTGGTGATCGCGCCGCAGTTTCTCAACGAAAGTGATGTCGCCCTGTACTCCCTGCCCAACACATTGCTGCGCTGGAAAGGCAATGAGTGGATGGGTGGCGGGTTATCCACAGGGCCGAAACCGCTGAGTTCCTACGCCGCCCTCGACGCCATCGTCGCCCGGGTCAGCGATCGCAAGCAGTTTCCGGATGTGCAGCAGATCGTGATTTTCGGCCATTCCGGCGGCGGACAAGTGGTGCAGCGCTACGCCCTGCTGGCCAAGGAGCAACCGGCACTGAAGGCCAACGGCATTCGCCTGCGGTATGTGGTGGCCAATCCGTCGTCGTACGCGTATTTCAACGAACAGCGGCCAGTGGCGTTCGATCACGCCCAGTGCCCGGGCTTCAATCGCTGGAAGTACGGGCTGGCAGACATGCCGGTGTACGCCGGTGGGCAAACGCCGTTGCAGCTTGAAAGCAGTTACATCAAACGCGAGGTGATTTATCTGCTGGGGCAGCAGGACACCGACCCGCAACATCCGGCGCTAGACAAGGGTTGCGCCGCCGAAGCGCAGGGCGCGTATCGACTGGAACGGGGCAAACTGTTTTTCAGTTACCTGTTGCGCCGCCATCCGGAAGGGGTGAATCAGCGGCTGGTGGAAGTGCCCGGGGTCGGGCATAACGGCGATGGGATGCTGACGTCGCCGGAGGGGCAGAAAGCGCTGTTTGATCAGTAATCCTTGCGGTGGCCTTTCTGGCCTCTTCGCGAGCAAGCCCGCTCCCACATTGGATTGATGCATTACACAAAATCTCTGTGCACCGAAGATCTAATGTGGGAGCGGGCTTGCTCGCGAAGGCGTTCTGGCAGGCACCGAAGAACTCAGGCCAAAAGCATCCGCCGTAGCTCGACACAATCCTGCGCATGCCAGTCCGTCAGCTCCGGCCACGGGTTGTCCGGCAGATTCACCAGCACCGTCCGCGCCCCGGCCGCCCGCCCGCAATCCAGGTCGAAGCGGTAATCCCCGACCATCACCAAGTCGCTTGCCGGCACGTTCCAGGCTTCGGCCAGTTTCAGCAATCCGCCGGGATGCGGCTTGGGAGGCGCTTCATCGCGGCCCAGCACATCTTCTACAGCAAAGCAGTCAGCCAGACCGATGGCGTCGAGCGTCACATGCGCCAGCTCCCGCGCATTGCGCGTCAGAATGCCGAGGCGATAACCACGCTCGTGCAGATCGCGCACCAGCTCCACCGCACCCGCCGCCGGTTTCGAACCCAGCGCCAGATCGCGCTCATGCTCGAGCAACCACGCATGTTTCGCCGCGGCCTCCTCGGCCGGCAACGCCGCGAGGTGGGTGAGAATGTCGTCCTCGGGCGGAATCGCCAGCGCCACGCGGATCGCCGCAAAGTCATGCACGGCGACAGTCAGGGTGCCGTCCATGTCGAACACCCAGTGCTTCACATCGCTCAGGCTCATGCCCAGTCCTTGCGGTGACGGATCAGGCCTTCCTGGGTCACCGACGCCACCAGTTGCCCGGCGCGGTTGTATACGCTGCCACGGGAGAAACCCCGGGAATTGCCGGCCCACGGGCTGTCCATCGCGTAGAGCAACCAGTCATCGGCGCGCAGATCATTGTGGAACCACAGCGCGTGATCGAGGCTGGCGACCTGCATGTCTTTCTGCCAGACCGACTTGCCGTGCGGCAGCATCGAAGTGGTCAGCAAACCGAAGTCCGAGGCGTAGGCCAGCAGGTATTTGTGCAGCGCCGGAATGTCGGCCAACGCGCCATCAGCACGGAACCACACGTATTTCACCGGATCGGCCGGTTGCGGGTTGTACGGGTCTTTTTCAGTGACCGGGCGCACTTCGATCGGTTTCGGGCACAGCAGTTTTTCGCGCATGTGCTCGGGAATCAGGTGCGCGCGTTGCTGGGTCAGTTCCAGCTCCGACGGCAGGTTTTCCGGGCCGACCACCACTGGCATCTGGCTCTGGTGCTCGAAGCCGGCCTCGTCGTACTGAAACGACGCGCTGCAGGTAAAAATCGGGTGGCCCTTCTGGATCGCCGTGACCCGCCGCGTGCTGAAGCTGCCGCCATCGCGCACGCGATCCACCGAATACACCACCGGCAACTTCGCATCGCCCGGGCGCAGGAAATAGCCGTGCATCGAATGCACATGGCGCGCCTCTTCAACCGTCTGACTGGCCGCCGACAGCGACTGACCGAGCACCTGGCCACCGAACAGCTGACGGAAACCCAAGTCCTGGCTGCGGCCACGGAACAGGTTTTCCTCGATCGGTTCCAGGGTCAGCAGGTCGACCAGATCTTCCAACACTTGGCTCATTCAGACTCTCCTCACACAACGCTATGCCGCGCAGTCTTGGCTGCGGCGGCCCATTCAGGTTCTGGCGCGAGCCACTGTCGCGCCATTGTAAACGTCCGTGTCGGCTTAGCCATGCAGGGTTTGCAGCCATTGCTCCCTGGTAATTCGGTACAACAGATGCCGGCGCAACGGGTGATCGACGGCAACTCTGGGGTGATCGAAATCATCGGCCGGATCGTGCTGCATGCCAATCGCCTGCATGACTTTCTCCGACGGCAGATTGCTCTGCGCGGTGAAGGAGACGATCTCCTTCAGCCCGAGCCGATCAAAGCCTGCGCGCAATGCCGTCCACGCCGCTTCGCTGGCATAGCCCAGGCCCCAATGCTCGCGGGCCAGACGCCAGCCGATTTCCACCGCCGGGGTGAACGGCGCATCGAAGCCGACCACGCCGAGACCGGTAAAACCGATGAACTCGCGACTGTCCTTGCGCTCCAGCGCCCACAGGCCGTAACCGTGCTCGGCGAAATGCCCGCGCACCCGGCCGATCATCGAGGCACTTTCCAGACGGCTGAGCGGCGCCGGAAAGTAGCGCATCACCTGAGGATCGGCGCACATCGCCGCAAATTCCGGCAAATCCTCGTCGCGCCACTGACGCATCAGCAGGCGTGCGCTTTCAAGTTCCTGAATCGGCTCCATCATGCCCCTCCGTTTCCATGCCGCAAGTCTACATCGCTGGTAGGATCGTTCACTCTTTCCATCGTTCCTACATGAAGTCGCCATGCCACTGCCGCTGATCTACCACGAAGACTACAGCCCCGAGTTTCCGGCGGATCACCGCTTTCCGATGGACAAGTTCCGCTTGCTGCGCGATCACCTGGTCGACAGCGGCTTGACCCGCGACGCCGACCTGCTGCGTCCCGAGATCTGCCCCAATGACATCCTCGCCTTGGCCCATGACCGTCGCTATATCGAACGCTACATGAGCGGCGAGTTGTCCCGCGAAGACCAGCGGCGCCTCGGTCTACCGTGGAACGAAGCCTTGGCGCGGCGCACGGTGCGGGCCGTTGGCGGCTCGATTCTCGCGGCGGAAAAGGCCCTGGAGCACGGTCTGGCCTGCCACCTCGCCGGCGGCACCCATCACGCCCACTACGACTACCCGGCCGGCTTCTGCATCTTCAATGACCTGGCGATCATCAGCCATTACCTGCTGCAAAGCGGTCGGGTGAACCGGGTGCTGATCTTCGATTGCGACGTGCATCAGGGCGACGGCACTGCGCGGA
The DNA here is from genome assembly GCF_044742995.1 of Pseudomonas sp. NPDC087803. Taxonomy (NCBI): domain Bacteria; kingdom Pseudomonadati; phylum Pseudomonadota; class Gammaproteobacteria; order Pseudomonadales; family Pseudomonadaceae; genus Pseudomonas; species Pseudomonas sp. NPDC087803. The sequence continues at coordinate 46,956 of NZ_JBIUVO010000010.1, read as the reverse complement.
TCCTCCACGACACCCCCGAGGCGATCACCGTATCCCTGCATTGCGAAAAGAATTTTCCGGCACGCAAGGCCGAAAGCGACTGGGACATTCCGCTGCCCAAAGGCATGGGCGATTCCGACTATCTGCGGGTGGTGGACGAGACCCTTAACTACCTGCTGCCGCTGTATCAACCGGACCTGGTGCTGTATGACGCCGGAGTCGATGTGCACAAGGACGACGCCCTCGGTTATCTGCAGCTGACAGACGCCGGAGTCGCCGCCCGCGATGAAAGCGTGATGCGCCATTGTCTGGGCCGCGACATCCCGGTAGTCGGTGTGATCGGCGGCGGCTACAGCAAGGATCGCCAAGCCCTCGCCCGCCGCCACGGCATCCTCCATCACAGTGCGCAACGGGTCTGGACGTCACACGGTTGTCACTAAGCTGTGCTGCGTTACCCACAATGGCTGTGGAACGGCCTGTGGATAACCTGAGCGAAAGGGACTACAGGCCGCAGTGAACCTGGCGTACAGCGCGATGGTTGTTTTTTAACCAGCCCACCAGATTTACCGTCGATCCCCCTGTAGGAGCTGCCGCAGGCTGCGATCTTTTGATCTTTGTTTTCTCAAGGCCCAGATCAAAAGATCGCAGCCTGCGGCAGCTCCTACACGGATCCCGGCTGTTAGAATGCGCGCCTTATCCCGCCATACCGCAGCGCACGCCATGACCCAGACTTCCGCCCCCCTCCCCGCTCACGTCGCCATCATCGGCGGTGGCCCCGCCGGCCTGATGGCCGCCGAAGTGCTGAGCCAGGCCGGCGTGCGCGTCGATCTGTACGACGGCATGCCCTCGGTCGGGCGCAAGTTCCTGCTGGCCGGGGTCGGCGGCATGAACATCACCCACTCCGAGCCTTACCCGGCGTTCCTCGCGCGCTACGCCGAACGCGCGCCGCAGATCGCGCCGTTACTGCGCGGTTTCGACGCCGATGCGTTGTGCCGCTGGATCCATGATCTGGGCATCGAAACCTTTATCGGCAGCTCCGGCCGGGTATTCCCCACCGACATGAAAGCAGCGCCGCTGCTGCGCGCCTGGCTCAAGCGCCTGCGCGACAGCGGCGTGGTTATCCACACCCGCCATCGCTGGCTCGGCTGGGATGAACACGGCGCGCTGCGCATCAGCAGCCCCGACGGCGAAATCACCGTCAAACCCGATGCCACCCTGCTCGCCCTCGGCGGCGGCAGTTGGTCGCGGCTGGGTTCGGATGGCGCGTGGATGCTGCCCCTGGAGCAAAAAGGCGTAGGACTGGCGCCGTTGCAGCCGAGCAATTGCGGCTTCGAGGTGCAGTCCTGGAGCGAGTTCCTTGTCAGCAAATTCGCTGGCGCACCGCTGAAAAATGTCGCCATCGGGCTGAACAACGACGTGCCGCGCTTGGGCGAATGCGTGATCACCGCGACCGGGGTTGAAGGCAGTCTGATCTATGCGCTGTCGGCGCCGATTCGCGAGGCGATCAATACGCACGGCTCAGCCACGGTGCACATAGATCTGCTGCCCGGCCGACCTGTGGATAAATTGCAGACGGCGTTGAGCAAACCGCGCGGCGCGCGCTCGATGGCCAAGCATCTGCACAGTCAGGTCGGGATAGATGGGGTGAAAGCGGCGTTGTTGCGCGAGCTGACTGGCGCCGAGACCTTCGCTGACCCGGCGCTGTTGGCGCGGGCGATCAAGGCGTTGCCGCTGACCTTGGTGAAAACCCGTCCGTTGGACGAAGCGATCAGCAGTGCCGGTGGCGTGACATTCGAAGCGCTGGATGAACGCTTGATGCTCAAGGCGTTGCCGGGCGTATTTTGCGCGGGGGAAATGCTCGATTGGGAAGCGCCGACGGGCGGCTATCTGCTGACCGGGTGTTTTGCCAGCGGGCGGGCTGCAGGATTGGGGATGCTGCAGTGGCTGCAGCGCCAAGGCTGAAGACCGCGGCGCGCCCTTCGCGAGCAAGCCCGCTCCCACAGGAGATCTCCATTTCAATGAAGACCCATGTGGGAGCGGGCTTGCTCGCGAAAGCGTCCTTACAGACGCCACATCAGATCAAGGCTTGCGCTTACGCGGCCCGGTATTGAACACCGGTACTTTGCGCACAGGCTTGATCGACGGCTCCGGCGCCTGAGTCTCACCGCTGTCGACCCATTTGCCCAGATTGCGCTTGCCGCCACCGCCACCGGAGGTCTTCGGCTTTTTCGGTTTCTTCGGCTTCTTGATCACCTGGCCGCTGGCATCGGTATCCGGCACGCGGTGCTCAGGTTCGAAGTCCGGCTCGTTCTGGCGCTTCAAGGTCTGACGCGTAAGCATCTCGATCGCCGAGAGCATGTTCACTTCATCCGCGCACACCAGCGAGATCGCCTCACCGGTCGCACCGGCACGGCCGGTACGACCGATGCGGTGGATGTAATCCTCGGCGACGATCGGCAGGTCGAAGTTGACCACCAGCGGCAAATCTTCGATATCCAGGCCACGGGCGGCGACGTCGGTCGCCACCAGAATCTGCACTTCGCTGAGCTTGAAACGATCCAGCGCACGCTGACGGGTCGCCTGCGGTTTGTCGCCATGGATACCGTCGGCGTTGATGCCCAGGCCCTGGAGTTTTTCCACCAGCGCATCCACACCGTTACGGGTCTTGGCGAACACCAGCACCTGCTTCCATTTGTTCTTGCGCATCAGGTGCACGAACAGTTCCGGCTTGCGCTTCTTGTCCACCGTCACCACCCACTGCTTGACGGTGTTGGCCGCGACGTTGCGCGGGCTGACCTCAATGCTCAGCGGATCGTTGAGCATCTGCCCGGCGAGCAGGCGGATGTCATCGGAGAAGGTCGCGGAGAACAGCAGCGTCTGGCGCTTCTTCGGCAGCATGCGGTAAATGTTCGCCAGTTCTTCGGAGAAGCCCAGGTCGAGCATACGGTCGGCTTCATCCAGCACCAGGGTTTGCAACTGATCGAGTTTCAACGCGTTCTGGCGGAACAGGTCGATCAGGCGACCAGGCGTGGCGACCAGCACATCAACGCCGCCGCGCAGCTTCATCATCTGCGGATTGATGCTGACGCCGCCATACACCGCATACGTGCGCAATGGCAGGTTTTCAGCGTATTGGCGCACCGACTCATGAACCTGCTCCGCCAGCTCGCGGGTCGGCACCAGAATCAGTGCACGCGCCGAATTGGCGGCCACTTTCGGCCCTTCCATGGCCAGCAACTGCAACAGCGGCAAGGCGAAACCGGCGGTCTTGCCGGTACCGGTCTGGGCCGCAGCCATCAGGTCGCGACCGGCCAGAACGGCCGGAATGGCTTGCGCCTGGACCGGCGTTGGAGTCTGGTAGCCGAGCTTCTCGAGGGAGCGCAGCAAGGGTTCGATCAGGCCAAGGGTGGCGAAAGTCATGGGAGTACCGTAGGAAAAATCAGCGCGGTTGCGCAAAACAAGGATGCAATGGCGCGCAGTTTACCCTAATTCACACGTTGCTCTGCTGGAATGGCGGTCTTCGGCGTCTCCACGACGAGCGGCCGCGCCGGCCGCCGCCACTGCGGCAGACCGATCAACACCACGGCACTGATGATCACCAGCATCGCCAGCGCTTCTTCCATGCCGATGGTCTCGCCGACAAACACGATCCCCAGCAACACCGCCACCGCCGGGTTGACGTAGGCATAACTGGTGGCCGCCGCCGGACGCACGTGCTTGAGCAGGTACATGTAGGAATTGAACGCGATGATCGAGCCGAAGAAAATCAGATAACCCAGGGCCAGCCAGCCTTCCAGCGGCGGCAATGCTTGCAGGTGTTCGCCGCTGACCGCGCTGCCGATCAACAGCACCACGCCGCCCACCAGCATCTCCACGGCACTGGCCATCGCCCCTTGCGGCAATGGCAGATGTTTGCTCCACACCGAGCCGAACGCCCAGGTCGCCGCCGCGAAGATCAGCAGTGCCGCGCCCATCGGGCTCGATTGCAGGTTGGAACCCATGTTGAGCATGGCGATGCCGATAATCCCCAGCGCCACCCCGGCCCACTCCAGCCGCGTATTGCGCGCGCCCCAGAAATACCCGCAGAGCAAGGTGAACAACGGCACCGTCGCCACGGCCAATGCCGCCACGCCGGAAGCCACGCCCGTGTGTTCAGCCACGCTCACCGCGCCATTACCCAGACTGAGCAGCAAAACCCCGATGATCCCCGCCGCTTTCCACTGCGCCCAGGTCGGCGCCGGCGCCCCGCGCCAGCGCAGGAACGCATACATCAGGCTGCCGGCAATCACGAAGCGCACGCCGCCGAGCATCAGTGGCGGCCAGTATTCGACGCCGAGGCGGATCACCAGATAGGTCGATCCCCAAATCACATACAGCGCGAAAAACGCGGCGATCAACGGCAAGGAAAAACGGCGCAAGGCAGGCATGGGCAGCTCGACAGTCAGAGGCAGGGTGTGAATTATTCTAGAAAGGCTGGCGCGCAAAAATAAGCTACAAAACCTGTTTATCGCGCCGGTACACTTTTGAAACAACGGAGATCATCGGGATAAACCACGATTTCGAAAGTCTGGCAATTTAAGGAGTCCGGCCTTGGACAAATACGACCGCATGCTGCTCAGCGCCCTGTTGGAAAACGGTCGCGCGTCCTACGCCGATCTGGCGCGCAAGGTGAACCTCTCTGCCCCGGCAGTGGCCGAACGCGTGGCCAAGCTTGAGGCGTCCGGGGTGATCACCGGGTATCAGGCAAACATCGACCTGTCGAAAATCGGCTTGCCGATCCAGTGCATGATCGAACTGCGCCTGCACCAGAACGGCAGCCAGAAGGTCTACGACGAACTGGTGAAAATCCCGCAACTCACCGAATGCTTTCGAGTTACCGGCGATCCCTGCGTGATGATGAAGGGCGCGGTGGGCTCGATGACGGAACTGGAAGAGTTGATCAACCGGGTGGCGAAGTTCGGCTTCAGCAAGACCTCGATTGTGCTGTCGAGCGCGATCGACAAGCGTGTGCCGCTCAGCCATATAGAAGCCAACGGCAAGTAATCAGGAACTCAGAAGATCAAAATGTGGGAGCGGGCTTGCTCGCGAATGCGCTGTGTCAGACAACCTTTTGCCGAATGACACACCGCTTTCGCGAGCAAGCCCGCTCCCACAAGGGATTTGTAGCGTTCTCGGGATCAGCGGTAGCGCTGCAAGTGCTCGCCGACTTTCGCGGCGGGGACTTTCTGCAGTTTGCACAGCAGGTCATGGGACAGTTCACGGACGCCATGCTTGTGCCGCAGTTCTTCCGCCAAATGCGCCATCAGGTTGGCTGCCATCTCCGCATCCGCCATTGCCCTGTGCGCCTGACCGGTGTGTGGCAGGCGGGCAAAGGTGGTCAGGGTGCCGAGTTTGTGATTCGGTGCCGCCGGCATCAGGCGCCGGGCCAGCAGCAACGAACAGGCGAAGTTCTGCAGTCGGGTGCGCTTGATCCGCCCCAGTTCGAAGTCCCAGAACTTCTGGTCGAACGAGGCGTTGTGCGCGACCAGCGGCGTGCAGCCGACGAACTCGTTGACCTCTTCCATCACCCGCTCCGCCGCAGGCGCGGTGCGCAGCATGGCGTTGCTGATGCCGGTCAGTTGTTCGATGAAGGCCGGGACGCGCACGCCGGCGTTCATCAGGCTCTGGTAACGCTCGACGATACGGCCGTTTTCCAGCATGACCACGGCGATTTCCGTGGCGCGACAACTGCTGTTCGGCGACAGGCCGGTGGTTTCAAAGTCGATGACTGCAATGCGTTCCAAACCGGGTTCAACTCCGTACAAAAATCAATTTTTGAGCAACAGTGCGCCTTCGATCGGCACGTAACGGCTGGCAGCGCGGATCAGCGAGTTGGCGGTCAGGCCGGGCACGCCATAGGCGACCGCTTGCACGCCGTGCTTGCTGATGATGCGTTCGAGCAGCATGTCGAAGTCGCCGTCACCGGAGGCCAGAACGATTTCGTCGACGTGGTCGGCAGCGTCCATGATGTCGAGGGTGATGCCCACGTCCCAATCGCCTTTGGCCGAGCCGTCGCTGCGCTGGATGTAGGGTTTGAGCTTCACGGTGAAACCGAGGTTGCGCAGGATCTGCTGGAACTGCTGCTGCTTGCTGTCGCCACGGTCGATCGCATAGGCATAGGCCTCGACGATCTGCCCGTGCTTGCTCACATCCGCCCACAGCGCGGCGTAGTTGAAATGGCAACCATAGGCCTGACGCACGGTGTAGTAGAGGTTCTGCACATCGGCGAACACTGCGATTTTTTTCACCGGAGTTCCTGTGAGCGCGCGAGCGCACGAAGCGGAATCAGGCACGAGGCCCGAAAAAGGCGCTCAGTATGCCAGCCCACAGGAAGGTGGCGCGAATAATCGACCCACCACTCCGGACGGATGGTGGATTGTGGTGAGGGGATTTATCCCCGATGGGCAGCGCAGCGGCCCCGAAAATGGGACTGCTGCGCACTCCATCGGGGATAAATCCCCTCACCACAGATTTGGTAATGGCGACCGATCCGTCAGACGAACGAATCGTCGTCATCGAAGAACGACGAGTTGTCATCGCTGTAATCAGTGTCGGTAAATCCGCCCTGATCATTGCCGGAGAAACCGTTATCAGCCACACGCTGGTCGTTGCCCCAGTCATTACCGCTCTGGTCAGCCACTTGCGCCGGTTCTTCCTTGATCACTTCAACGATTTCTTCAGGCTGCTGGTTGTGATGGAACAGGCTGCTGATGCCCTGCGCCAGCATCACGCCACCGGCCACGCCAGCTGCGGTTTTCAGCGCGCCGCCGAGGAAGCTGCTGCCCGCTGCCGGGGCTGCTTGCTGGGCGTAGTTGGGCGGCGGCGCGGCGTAGTTCTGTTGTGGCGCTGGCGCAGCGTAATTCTGTTGCGGCGCCGGTTCACGCCAGCCGCCTGTGGAAGCCGGAGCGCTCTGGGTCGGCGCCGGACGCGAGCTGCCGCCGCCGAAGATGCTCGACAGAAAACCACCGCCGCCGCTTGGCGCCGGGGCCGCGCTCTGCGACTTGGCCGCTTGCAGTTCTGCCTGCAATTGCTGGACTTGTTGGGTCAGCTGCTTGTTCTGTTCGTCGAGGCTCTTGATGGCCGCCTCTTGCACCAGAATCGCCTGGGTCATGAAATAACCTGCCGCCGGCTGGCGGGTCAGGTGTTCCTTGATCCGCGCCTCGGCCTGGGCGTCGCGCGGGGCTGCCTCCGTTTCGGCCTGTTGCAGCCGGGAAAACAGTCCATCGATCAGGGTTTGCTCTTCGCTGTTCATGGCGACCTCGTAGATTGCCGGGGATAACATTGCCCGTGCCCACTGTGGACATGGCGCACCTCTGTAATGGAGGCAGTGACAGGATGTTTCAACGACCTTTACCGAATGTTTACGTTTGTGTCGGCCCGCCCATCATCGGTTAAAGTGAGCCACTGTTTTCGACCTGCGATACCGACTGATGAATGCCTTCGATGTGCTGCGCGACTCCCTGTATTTTTTCAAACGCCATCTGGCCAGCATCGTGCAGTTGTGCCTGCCGCTGGTGATCTTCGAGGCCGCGCTGCAGCAAGTGGTGGATCATGCCACCGACCCCGACAGTTTCTCCGCCGCCAGCGTGGTGGTCGGTCTGCTGGTGTACCCGCTGTACACCGCCGCGTTGATTCTGTTCCTCGACGCCCGCACCCGTGGCGAAGCCCCGCGCACCCTCGACCTGCTGGCGATGGCCGCGCGCCTGTGGCCGCGCTTCGCCCTGCTCACGGCGCTCAATACCTTGTTGATCCTGCTGGGGCTGTCGCTGTATTTCCTGCCGGGCCTGATGCTGATGGTGATGCTCGCGTTCGGTGAATACCTGCTGGTGTTGCGCGGCATGGGGCCGTTGCAGGCGATGAAGGAAAGTCTGCGCCTGACCCGTGGGCATTTCTGGCGCATCCTGCTGTGCATTTTGTGTGTGATGGGGCCGTTGTGGCTGCTCAAGGGCGCGACGCTGGCGGTGTACCCCGACCCACAGAATCCGCTGATCGCGGTCATGATCGACAGCGCACACAGCTTCCTGCAACTGTTCACCAGTGTGGTGCTGTTCCGCCTGTTCATGCTGATCAGCGAATTGCCTGACAAGCGTAACGGCGCGGTCTGACCTCGTGGCCCTTGGGCCAAGCGTTCACCGTCAGGTATGCTCGGAGCCATCTTTGTAACGCGATAAGCCGAGCCATGCCCCGTCTACTGCGCTACACCCTGTTGCTGATTGTGCTCGCCATCGTCCTGATCGGCGGGCTGATCTACAGCCTGACCTGGCGCCCCGGCGCCCGCGAAACCCTGCCGGTCAGTTGCATCGGTACGCCGCCGACCCTGGTGCCCGGGCAGGCACTGAAAGTCATGACCTGGAACGTGCAGTACCTGGCGGGCAAACGCTACGTGTTCTGGAACGATCTGGCCTCCGGCGACGACGAGTCGCCAACCCTGGAAGACATGGCTTTCAGCCTCGACGAAGTGGCACGGGTGATCCGCGACGAGCAGCCCGACGTGGTTCTGTTGCAGGAACTGGATGACGGCGCCAAGGCCAGCGATTACCAGAATCAGCTCAAGCTGCTGCAAGAGCGGGTCACCGACCTTTACCCATGCAGCGCCCACGCCTTCGACTGGAAGGCCGATTTTGTCCCCGACCCGCACATCTTCGGCAGCGTCGGCCGGCAACTGGCGACCCTGAGCCGTTATCGCATCGAACATGCCGAACGCCTGCAATTGCCGGTGCCCCCGGCGAATTTCATCTCGCGCCAGTTCGAACCCAAGGACGCCCTGCTCGCCACCAAGCTGCCGCTGAGCGACGGCGGGCAACTGACGGTATTCAACACCCATCTGGATCGCGCCAGCCAACCGGACGACACCTTGCGGGCGCAAGTGACGGCGGTGGCCAAAGTGCTCGACAAGTACGAAAGCCAAGGCCTGCCATGGCTGATCGGCGGTGACTTCAACCTGTTGCCGCTGGGCCAGTACCAGCGCCTGCCCACCGAGCAGCGCACGCCCTACTCGATCGACAGCGCGCTGCATTTGTTGTGGGACAAATACCCGATGATCCCGACCAACAACGAAGCCAGCGGCATCGACCGCGCCCACTGGCTGACCCACTACCCCAACGACCCCGGCCTGAATGGCCCGGATCGCACCGTCGACTACCTGTTCTACAGCCCGAAGATCAAACGGATCGAGGCGATGGTGCGGCAGGACGATACGCTGCGCATTTCCGATCATTTGCCGGTGATCGCGCGATTCCTGCTGCCCGCTGCTCCGTAGTCATACACCCCTCATAACCCTGTGGGAGCGGGCTTGCTCGCGAAAGCGGTGTGTCTTCAACGTTGATGGCGGCTGACACTACGCCTTCGCGAGCAAGCCCGCTCCCACAGGGAAAGATGCATGACTCCAGGTCAATGCACTTCCTCGAGGTCGTCATGCAGCAGCCCGAAAATCTCCCGTTTCATGTCGATAAACGCGCGCTCCATGACCATGTCCAGTGAGCGCGGGCGCTCGATCGGCACGTCGAGGATCTGCTTGATCCGCCCCGGTTTCGCGCCCATCACATAGACCCGATCGCCGAGCAGAATCGCCTCGTCGATATCGTGGGTGACGAACAGCACGGTCTTCTTGCTGTTGCCCCAGACCCGCAGCAACAGCTGTTGCATCTGCAAACGGGTCTGGCTGTCGAGTGCGCCGAACGGTTCGTCCATCAGCAGGATCTGCGGATCATTGGCCAGCGCCCGGGCAATTGCCACGCGCTGCATCATCCCGCCCGACAGTTGTTTGGCGTAGCTGTCGGCGAAACCACTGAGGCCGACCTCATCGACGTAGTAATCGACAATTTCCTTGCGCCGAGCCGCCGGCATGCCGCGCCGCTTGAGACCGAATTCGACGTTCTGCCGCACCGTCAGCCACGGAAACAGCGTGTAGCTCTGGAACACCATGCCGCGATCGGCACCGGGGCCTTGCACTTGCTGACCGCCGACGTAGATTTCGCCGGAGGTAGGCTCGGCGAGGCCGGCGGTCAGGTACAACAGGCTCGACTTGCCGCAACCCGACGGCCCGACGAGCACCGCGAACTGCTGATCCGGCACCTCGAACGACACCTGTTCCAGCGCAGTGAACGTACCGCCATCGGGCTTTTTGTAACGCAGGCTGACCTTGTCCACTTGCAGGCGCGGCGCGGCTTGCGGCGCTGCTGCCCGTGGTTCGATGAAACGATGATTGGCGGCAGTTACTGAGCCCATGCGGCAACCCTCAAGCGGAGAAAGCGGAACAGTTGATCGGTGACCAGCCCCAGCAGGCCGATGATCGCGATGGCGAGGAAAATCACGTCGACCTGAAAACCGCGCATGGCTTTCAGGCTCAGGTAACCGAGGCCACTCGACGCCGCGACCAGTTCGGCCACCACCAGATAAGTCCAGGCCCAGCCCATGGTCACGCGCAAGGTGTCGAGCACGCCGGGCACCGACGCCGGCGCGATCACATGCAGCACCGCGTCGCGCCGGTTGGAACCGAGGGTGTAAGAGGCGTTGATCAGGTCCTTGGAAATCCCTTTGGACACGTCAGCGATCATCACCAGTTGCTGGAAGAACACGCCGAAGATGATCACCGACACGCGCTGCTCCAGACCGATGCCGATCCACAAAATGAACAGCGGCACGAACGAGGTCACCGGCAAATAACGAATGAAGTTGACCAGCGGTTCGAGGAACGCCTGGACGATGCGAAAGCTGCCCATCAACAACCCCAGCGGCACCGCCACCAGCGACGACACGATGAAGCCGACCATCACCACTTCGACACTGGCCCACACATGCGTGCCGAGGGTGCCGTCGCGGCTCAGGCGCAGCGCCGCTTCGAGCACCGCGCCGGGGGTTGGCAGGAACATCCCCGGAACGATGCCGCCATAGGACAGCCCGGCCCACAGGCCGATCAACAACACCCAGGCCAGACCGCTGGCGCTCCACACCACGGGCACCGGCAATCCGGTCTTGGGCGTCAGGCAGCGGCTCAGCCATGATTTGCGCTTGAACATGCGGACCTCCTAGAGCGGGCTGACGAAACGGTTGTCGACCAGCTCGTCATGACTGACGTTGTAGGGTTTGCCTTGCAGTTCGCTGGCGGTTTCGTTGGCGAGTTTGATCAGCGCGGCGCTGTCACCCGGGTTGCCCGGCGAGCCGAGCAGTTTCTCGCTCATGGCCTGATCGTAGAAACGCACGCCTTTGGCGGCAGCGGCCAGTTCCTTCGGATCGGAAAGGTAACCGCCGACGCCTTTGGCCATGATCGCGTAGGCCTCGTCCGGGTGCTCCTGGGTGTACTTGACCGCTTTGTACAAACCGGCGACCAGCGCCTTGACGTCCTGCGGCTGTTTTTCGATGACGCTGCAATTGAGCGCCACCACATCGACGATCACCCCGGGCGTGCTGCTGCTGTCGATCAACACCTTGCCCTGCTGCTTGTCGCGGACCATCGACAGGTGCGGTTCCCAGGTCACGGCGGCGGGCACGCGACCGGCGATGAACGCGGTGGCGGCATCGTCGGCCGTCATGTTCTGCACGGTGATGTCGCTCATTTTCATGCCGTTCTTTTTCAGCAGATAGGAGAGCCAGAACTGCGAGGTCGAACCTTCGTTAACGGCGACGGCCTGGCCCTTGAGCTCCTGCAACGACTTGACGTCCTTGCCGACCAGCACGCCGTCACCACCGTGGCTGTCATCCAGCGCCGCCACGGCTTTGAAGCAGAACTGCGGACGGTACTTGAGCACTTCGTCGATGGTCGAGGCCGAGCCGGACAACTGCCCGGAGGCCTGGGCGGCCATGTACATCGAGGCTTCTTCCACCACCGGCAATTCGACGGTCAGGCCGTTTTCCTTGAAGTAGCCCAGGTCCTGAGCCAGGTACAGCGTGCCGTAGCCGACCCAGGTGGTATGGCCGATGGACAGGGTGCCGGCCTGAGCGCCAGTCGCGACCGTGGCGGCCAGGGCGGTGATTGCCAGAGGATGGGTGAGACGGATACACAAGGACTTGATCATGGAGCACTCCCGACGCTGTTGATTTAGTTTTGTCATGGGCAGTACGGCCGGCACCGATGAGGGGAATCCACGCTGCGGTCTCTGCTGGACTCTGGCGTGAAACACCGGGCTGGCGAGAATGATGGTGGCCCATGTGCGGGCAGAGGAAAATCAGGAAATTGTTGGCAGCAAATGATGAAAAAACTGCTTAGCGTGCACCGCTAAAGAGCGCCCTGAGCGGGGATGGTGCACAGTCCTGAAAAGTAAAAAGATCGCAGCCTTCGGCAGCTCCTACACAGGGCGACACTGAGCCCTGTAGGAGCTGCCGAAGGCTGCGATCTTTGCTTTTGAAATCAACCGCAATCAGCGCAACTGAAACCAGGTGGTTTTCAGCTGGGTGTATTTGTCGAACGAGTGCAGCGACAGGTCGCGCCCGAAACCGGATTGCTTGCCACCACCAAACGGCACCGTCACGTCCAGCGCATCGACGGTATTCACCGACACCGTACCGGCTCGCAGCCGCCGGGCCACGCGGTGCGCGCGATGCAGATCATCGGTCCACAGCGACGCCGCCAGCCCATACACGCTGTCGTTGGCCAGGCGCACTGCCTCGTCCTCATCGTCGAACGGCACCACCGCCAGCACCGGGCCGAACACCTCGTCACGAAACAGCGACATGTCGGCACTGACGCCGGTGAAAATCGTCGGCTCGATGAAGTTGTCCGAGCCATTGAAGCGCCGCTGCCGACCGCCACATACAAGGGTCGCACCCGCCTGCTCGGCAGCGCGAATGGCGCGCATGATGCTCGCCGTCTGCCGCTGATCGACGATCGCCCCGGCACGACTTTGCGGGTCGAGCGGATCCCCCGGCAACCAGCGCTCGGCCTGGGCTTTCAGGCGCTCGACAAACTCATCGTGAATCGAGCGCTCGACCAGCAACCGCGAGTTCGCCGAGCACACTTCGCCCTGATTGAAGAAGATCCCGAACGCGGCTTTTTCCGCCGCCAGATCCAGATCATGGCAATCGGCAAACACCAGATTGGCGCTCTTGCCGCCGCACTCCAGCCACACCTGCTTGAGGTTGGACTGCGCCGAGTACTGCATGAAATATTTGCCGACCTGCGTCGAGCCGGTGAACACCAGGCAATCGACATCCGGGTGCAGGCCCAAGGCTTTGCCGGTCTGCTCACCCAGCCCCGGCAACACGTTGAGTACACCCGCCGGCAACCCGGCTTCCAGCGCCAGCTCTGCCAGACGCAACGCCGAAAACGGTGATTGCTCAGCCGGTTTGAGGATCACCGAATTGCCCGTCGCCAGCGCTGGCGCGAGCTTCCACGCGGCCATGTCCAACGGGAAATTCCACGGCACCACCGCCGCCACCACGCCCAGCGCTTCACGCGTGATGGTCGCCAGCACATTGGCGGCGCCGGGGGCGATCTGGTCGTAGAGTTTGTCGATGCTTTCGGCGTACCAGCGAAACACTCCGGCGGCGCCCGGCACATCAATGTTGTGAGCGTCCATCACCGGTTTGCCCATGTTCAGCGAATCGAGCAGGGCCAGTTCTTCGCGATGCTCCATCAGCAGATCAGCCAGACGCAGCAGCACTTGTTTGCGCTCGGCGGGCGGGCGTTGCGCCCAGGTGCCGGACTCGAACACTTGTCGCGCATTAGCCACCGCTGCGTCGACATCGTCCTCGCCACACGCCGCGACATTCGCTAGCCACTGGCCAGTGGCGGGATTGATCGCGGCGAAGGTCTGCCCCGATTGCGCGGCGCAATGCTGGCCATTGATTACGGCTTTATCGGGAAACTTCAAGGCAACGGCCTGGCGCTGCCACTCTGCAAGTTCGAACACGTCGAATGCTCCTTGGACGTTATTGTGCAGTCGATGGTGGCGCAGGCCCGGACGGGCGAAAAATAGTAAAAATGTCTTCGCAGGCAATGAAAAAACTGCTCAATCGGTTTCCCCAAAACCGCCATGGATGACTACTGTTCAAGGATAAAAACATCGTCGCGCAGCGGACGCGGCGGCGCACAAATTGCTTGGAAGTCGAGTCCGCTCGTCCTGAGGTTTGCCGTGGCCGCCTACAATTTGCGTCAGTTGAAATACTTCATCACCACCGTCGAATGCGGCAGCGTTGCCGAAGCCTCGCGCAAGCTGTACATCGCGCAACCGGCGATCTCCACCGCGATCAAAGGGCTGGAAGACAGCTTCGCGGTGCAATTGCTGATCCGCCATCACGCCCAGGGCGTGTCCCTGACGCCCAGCGGTGCGCGGTTTTTCCGCAAGGCGCAGGAGCTGTTGCGCATGGCCCGGGAGTTCGAGCAGAACGCCCTCGCCGACAACGACATCGTCGCCGGACAGATCGACATCGGCTGCTTCGAAACCGTCGCGCCGCTGTACCTGCCGCAATTGATCGCCGGATTTTCCGCGCTGTACCCGGGGGTGAAAATCCGCATCCGCGACGGCGAACAACAGGAACTGGTGCAAGGCCTGACCTCGGGCACCTTTGACCTGGTCATCCTCTATGAACACGAACTCGACGCCACCATCCAGACCGAACCGCTGATGCCGGCGCAACGGCCCTATGCGCTGCTGCCCGCCGACCATCGTTTCGCCGAATACAAGCAGGTGTCGCTGCGCGACTTGTGTCTGGAGCCGATGATTCTGCTGGACGTGCAGCCCAGCCGGACCTACTTCGTCAGCCTGTTCGAGGAGCTGGGCCTGACGCCGCGTATCGAGTTCAGCTCGCCGTCGATCGAAATGGTCAGGGGCATGGTCGGCCAAGGGTTCGGCTTCTCGGTGCTGGTGACGAAGCCGCACTCGGAATGCACCTATGACGGCAAAAAAGTGGTGTGCGTGGACATTGTCGAAGACGTCACCGGATCAGGATTGGTCGCGGCGTGGCTCAAGCGCGGGCAACTGACCAAACCGGCGCAGTTGTTCGCCGATTATTGCCGCGAACAGCTGACGCGCAAGGCGGGCGACTGAGCAGCCCCACGCCATGGCGCCCCTTCAGCTGCGGCGCTTGACCACACGCCGATGGCAATCCGCCGGGCCCAATACCTTGCCCGCTTTGGATCGCACCTCAATGATCTCGATCGGCTCCGCGTGCTCGTTGTCCAGCAAAACCGAATAACTCTCGCCCTTGTTGAACAGGAAGCGCTCGCCCCACTGGCGCATGCTGATCACGATCGGAAACACCGAACGCCCCATCTCGCTCAGTACGTATTCCTTGTAGGCGGTGCCATCGGATGCTGGCTGCACCTCGAATATGCCGAGTTCGACCAGGCGTTTGAGTTTCACCGTGAGGACGTTTTTCGCCAGGCCCAGGCGTTTCTGGAATTCGCTGAAGCGACGTACGTCATCGAAAGCATCACGGATGATCATCAACACCCAACGATCGCCGATGGCCTCAAGCGTACGGGCCACGGGGCATTCGCTTTTTGCCAGTAGCTGCTGTCTGGCCATGAGTCTCCAAATTGATGAAAGAGCGCGTCAGAACAGTTCTAACGTCAGAAGAAAATATTTTGAAAAACTAGTTGTAGATTAAAACCAGTTTTGATAAAAATCAACGCATCGGTTTTGTTTTGAAACCAGTTATTCCCAAGGATGGAATGATGATGTGGAACCCTCAAAAGCCTTCGATAATGGACGTCGAAGCCGAAAAATCAGGCGGTGGCGGCACTGTTCAGTCCCCTCAGGGACGCGCAACCACCCACGGTTTAAGTCGTTACCAGACATTTCTCTTCGCCATCACCTGCGCCATGGCCGTGGCCAACGTGTACTTCGCACAACCGCTGCTGGAGTCGATGGCCGCCAGCCTGTCGGTATCGCCTGGGACCATCGGTGTGGTGGTCACGGCGACTCAAGCCGGTTATGCCGTTGGCCTGTTGTTCATCGTGCCGCTGGGCGACCTGCTCAATCGCAAGGGACTGATCCTCACGCAGATGCTGCTGTCGGCCGTGGCCTTGTGTGCGGTCGGACTGGCGCAGGACTGGGGCATGCTGCTCGGCGCAATGGTGCTGGTCGGACTGATGGCGGTGGTCGTGCAAGTGGTGGTTGCCTACGCGGCAACACTGGCCAGCCCCGAGCAACGCGGCGAAGCCATCGGCACGGTGACCAGTGGCGTGGTGCTGGGCATTCTGCTGGCGCGCTTCGTCTCCGGCGCAGTGGCCGATCTGGCCGGATGGCGCGGGGTTTACTTTGTTTCGGCAGCCTTGATGATCAGCATGGCGCTGGTGCTGTACCGCACCATGCCGGCATCCACCACGCCGCCGGCCAAAGGCAGTTACTGGCAGTTGCTGCGCTCAGTGTTCCAGTTGTACCTGACCGAACCGACGCTGCGCGTCCGGGGCACCTTCGCCCTGCTGATTTTCGCTGCATTCAGCGTGTTGTGGACCGCCATGGTGCTGCCACTGAGCGCACCGCCACTGTCGCTGTCGCACACCCAGATCGGCTTGTTCGGTCTGGCCGGGGTGGCGGGCGCACTGGCCGCAGCAAGGGCCGGACGCTTGGCCGACCAAGGCTTTGGCAATCGCACCACAGGCATTGCGCTGGCGCTTCTGACCCTGTCCTGGCTGCCCACCGCGTTCGTTGAAAGTTCATTGCTGGCCATGGTCGTCGGCGTGGTCCTGCTCGACTTTGCCGTGCAAGCGGTGCACGTGACCAACCAGAGCCTGATTTTCGCCGCACGGCCGGATGCACAAAGCCGGCTGGTGGGGGCCTACATGTGCTTCTACTCGGTGGGCAGCGGTCTCGGTGCGATTGCCGCGACTTACACCTACGCACACTTTGGCTGGGTTGCCGTTTGCCTGTTGGGCGCTGCGTTCAGTGGTACCGCGCTGTTGTACTGGTTATACCTGGAACTGACGTCGCGTTAACTTCCGGACTCTTTAAAACCTGTATCCATGGCCCGTTGGCCCTGGCGTGAAACTGTGTGCCCGCCACACGAACTTAAATAATTAAATGAGGCAAGTATGGAAGGGTTTCACACACTAACTGTTACCTCTACTACAGCGAATAAAATTGAGTTCGAGTTACCGACCAATGCCCCGTTCACGGATATCGAGTACGAACCCGGCGGCAAGAACATCATCCCTCTGGGCTGCCGTGTCGGGGCGTGTGGCGCGTGTTTGATCAAGATTACATCAGGCTTCGAGGCGGTCAGTCGTCGCGACGAAGATGAAGAGGCTTTTATCGAGGTATTGGGGCACAGCGGTGAAGAATACCGGCTGGCCTGTCAGTGCCTGTTAAAAGGAGAAGTAGCCATTGAAATCATTGGCTAAGTGTTAACGGCTTAACGGCGGTTTTAATCAAAGCGTTTCAAATAAACTAAAAAGGACTTGTTCATGCTTAACCGTGTAAAGAATGTTGGCTATGGTGATACCACTCCGTTCCTCAGCGCCGCCGGCTCGGCAGGCCTGCGTGCAGAGATCGACAAGATCATCGACGGGCAAGTGGAACAATGGTTCGCAACCGTTCCTGAGGCTGCGCACCTGGAAGGCAAGGACGTTAACAGCGAGTACTACAAGCGCCACCTGATCGAAACCGCATGGCGTATCCGTCTGCTGCGCGTTGCTGAATCCAAGGCGCTGGCCGAAGTGGCGAAGATCAGCCCTGAGGCTGCGCAGATCTGGGCTCACTACGAGCAAGAGGAAATGCTGCATGACGAGCTGTTCATCGCGGACCTGACCCGCATCGGCGTCAGCCGTGCGGAGTTCCTCGCCACCGAACCGTACCTGGAAACCAAACTGCTGGTCGGGTTCTTTTCGTACCTGCTGGATCATGAAGGCCCGCTGGGCGTCGTCGCTTATTCCTACCTGGTCGAGTACGTCAACGTGAAGCTCGAACCACGCAAGCTCGAAGCGCTGAAGACTTCGGTGGGCGAGACCAACATCGCCGGTCAGGTTTCCCACTCGCATACCGACATCAATGACGATCACCCGGGTGAAGTCTGGGCGGCCCTGCGCTTCCTGATCAAAGGCGAGCAGGACATCGCAGCACTGAAAAAATACCTCGAAGAGCACCAGGCGATTCTCGCGCTGTTCTTCAACAAGCTGTACCTCAACACCCTGGCCAAGCCGCAAGACAAGGCAGCTTAAGCCATGGAGCAGGCAATGATTGCAAATCGACCCGGTGTTCTGATCCTGAGCCACTGCGGCTTTTCTTTCCTGGAAGACCTGAAGCAGGAGCTTCATCGACGGCAGCTCCGGTGTTTCGTGCTGTCTTCATTGCCGCTTCCAGAACATGTACCGGCCCGCCTGGAACAGATTCATGCCTGGGCGGACCGGCTCTACACCACCGACTCCCACCAGTTGAAGCTGGAGGATGTGCAGACCGCTCTTGAGGCCCTGCGCAAGTCGGGCGAACAGGTTTCCTGCTGCATCAGCGTGTGGGAAGGCTATCGCCATCTGATGGCGGCGGCCAACGCGACGCTGGGCACGTATGACATGGACGCAGCACAGGCACTGGCCCTGCGCAACAAGCTCAATGTCCGTAACCGACTGGCCGAAGCCGGCCTGTCGCACGCTAACGCCTATGCCCTGACCGAGCCCGTGCTGGAACGGCTCAAGGCCCAGGATCAGCGTTATTTCATCAAACCGGTTCATGGGATCGCCTCCTACGCGGCCTTTCCCATGCGCAAAGACACCGCGTGGAATGCCCTTGAAGAGCTGCGTCTGGCTTCGGCCGAAGACACGGTGTATGCCTCGGCGTTCAACGATGGGCTGACGTTCATGGCCGAGGATTACATCGCCGGCAATGAATTCAGCTTCGAAACCCTGCTCGTCGATGGCCAGGTGCATGTCGTGGCCATCCACGAGAAATACGAAGTGACCGAAACCGCCGCCACAGTGCTTGAGGACAGTTGCACCACGCCGCCGGCAAGCCTCGGTCAGACGCAGATCGCCGCCGGTGTGCAATGGCTGAAAGATGTACTGGGCTGCATGGAACTGCAGTGGGGCTGCTACCACGTGGAGGCACGCTTCTCGGGCCAGCACTGGGACCTGATCGAAATCAACCCGCGCGTCGGCGGCAGTCTGATCTCGCACAGCGTCGAGGCGGTTACCCACGGTCACAGCATGCTGTCACTGTGGCTCGACCTGCTGCTCGCCAGCCAGGACGACACTGGGCTGCGGCAGAAACTCGTCGAGGATCTGGCACAGTTTGAATGGCACGCGGACGGCACCAGCGATCAGTCCGTGGCGACGTTCTTTCGGGTGTATTTCGCCGAACCGGGAACCCTGAGTTCGGTGACGCTCAACGAATTGCCGCTGGCCCCGGTGGTGCAGCACATTCTGCTGAAGGCCGGCGACGTGATTCCTGCACACGCCCGCGAAGTGTTCCTCGGGCAACTGTTGTGGACGTTCGACCGGGCCAACCGGGCAGCCGAGCTTGAGCGTCTGGCCAGCATCAGCGCGACCGCGCTGGATATTCGCTACGAGCACGACAGCCACTAATAAAAATCCGGGCAATCGCCTGAACACAACCGCTGCCGATGACCAACCCCCACGGATGAGGAAAAACAAACATGCCGTTGCGAGCGCCTGTATTGCTAATAGTGGACTACAACCTGAGCCGGATCGGCGATGTGCGGCACCTGCGTGACTACGCACGTCAGCAATGGGGCGCGCAGACCTGGCTGATCAGGGCGAACCCGCAGGAGCATGACCTGAGCATCAGCGATCGGGTGATCGATGCCGATCCGCTGCACCCCGACTTCGTCGATCAGGCACTGAGCCTGCTCGGCAATGAGGCGGACCGGATCAGCGCAGGCCTGGTTTTTTCCGACAACGCGGTGGCCAGTGGCGCCGCCTTGCTGGAACGCCTCGGCTTGCCGGTAGACGATGCCGCGCTGGCACTGGGCGCATTCGACAAGCTGGCGTACCGCATTGCCGAAGATCGCATCCGCCCGCAGTTGAACGAACTGGGTGTCATGCTCCCGGACTTCGTGCGCATCGACGGTTTGAACGATGTGCGCAATTTTGCAGTGCGCCAGGAAGGCAGCTTCGTGATCAAGCCTGCCTGTGAGGGCAACAATCGCGGCGTGGTGGTGGTATCACCGGGTGGCGACTGTGAGCAGGCATTTGCCGAAGTGGCACCGTATCTGGACGGCGGTGTGCTGGCGGAAGCATTCATCACCTTCACCCGCGAATACTCGTATGACGGCCTGGGCAAACTGTGGTTCGTCACGGAGAAAGTCAGCGCCAGCGGGCGTTACCCGGTGGAGGTCGCGCAAATTCTGCCGGCGCGCCTCAGTGAGCAGGAACGACAGGCCATTCGCAGTGCCGGCGAGCAGGTCAATCGTCTGGTCGGCCAGCGTATCGGGCCGTTTCACAACGAGATCAAACTCAGCGACAGCGGCTATCAGACGGCGGTGATCGAGCCGAACCGGCGCCCCGGCGGCATGAAGATCTGGACCCTGGCGCACGCCGTGCATGGGCTTGATCTGTACGCGGCATGGGTTGACTCGGTGTTCGCCGGGCCAGTGCCGGACGTACTGCCCGCCGCCACCTGCAGCGCCGCGACGGTGATGTTCGGCGTGCCGCGCGACGTGACCGTCGACGTGAGCGAACTGGGCGATGTGCGAGCGCTGATCGACGACACGCTGACACTGGCGGCGCGCGAACTGGCGCTGTCCACCGACGATATCGCCCTGCTCGAAAGCGCGTGGATTGCCGGCGAAGCACGCTTGATCCATGCCATCCCTCGTGACAACAGCGACTTCGTCGCTCAGGCCTGCGTCGCGCTGCGTGCGCCGACGGTCGATATCCGCGATCTGGTGCGAGTGCTGCGTGAGCAGTGGCTGCTGGTACTCGAGCGCAACCTGTCTTCCGAGCTGTTGTTGAAAGTTGCGTCCTGATCCCTGCCCTTTTCGCTTCGAGACCGTTTGCATGAAAATTCTCATTCTTCACCGCGTGCCCTACCCGCGTATCGAGTACCACCGTGGCATCAACCATGACCTGCACGAGGTCACGTATCTGGGCAAACAAGCGGCGATCGACACGCTGCCGGGCGACCTGCGCTGCCACCGGGTGATTCGCCCGGGAGTGGCCAGTGCCTATGATGAGGCCCAGCAGTGGCTGGCGCAGTCTCCGCAGGCATTTGACCGGATCATCTCGATGTCCGAGTACGAACTGCTCGACGCGGCACGCTTGCGCGAAGCGCTGAACGTCGAAGGCGCATCACTGGCGGCCGTGAACCTGGCGCGCAACAAGCTGGACATGAAGGCCGCCGTTGCCGCGCAAAATCTACGCGTACCGCGGTTCATGGCGCTTGACCGTTATCTGGCGCTGCAGGGCCAGGTGCCCTGGTCGGGGGCCACCGTGCTCAAGCCGCACAGCGGCGCATCGAGCATGGACGTCAGCATTCATCAGCAGCCTGCGCGGGCCTTTGACGAGATCAGTCGCAAGATCAGTGAACTTTCCCTGAGCATCGATGAGTTTCAGGTTGAAGAATTCATCAGCGGCCCCATCCGCCACTTCGACGGTCTGGTGCAGAACGGTCGAATCCTCACCCTGCTTTCCAGCCAATATGTCGGCACCTGCCTGGATTACATGGAGCGCGGCCATCCACTGGGCTCCTGGCACCTGGAAACCACCGCGCCGATGCAGGCATGGGTCAGTGCCGCGCTGGAAGCGGTGCAGATCCGCAATGGTGCCTTCCATCTGGAAGCCATCATGGAAGGTGACGAGCCGGTGTTCCTCGAAGTCGGCAACCGGGTCGGTGGCGCCGATGTGGTCGCGACTTACGAACTGGCGACCGGCATCCACCTGCCATCGCTGGAGCTGCGTATTCACGTCGAGGGCGAAGTAGACCGCGCGGAGCTTGGCGGACAGCAGCCAGACCTGGGCTTCGGCTGGTTTGTGTTCCCCGGACACACCCACCACCAGCGCATCTATCAAGGCCTGGAAGGTGCGGACGAATTTCGCACCAGCCCATCCGTCGTGCAATGGAACGAGTTGCCAACCGGTGCTCTGTTACCCGGCCACGTGACTTACTCGGCGTTCGAGGCGCCTCTGGCAGGCATCGTCAAAACCGCAGATCCGCAACAGACCAAGGCCTGGATGCAAACCCTGTTTTCCCGGGTGTATCTGGCAGAAAACCTGACATCCGTCGCGTGACCCAGTCCATCCTCATGAAGGCGACTCAGCAATGAAACCACTGCACGTAGTATTGGCTGTACTGATCACGGCCATCTGGGGGGTCAACTTCTCGGTGATCAAACTGGGACTGGCCACCGTAGACCCGTTCATTCTCGCGGGCATCCGCTTCAGCCTTTGTGCGTTACCGGCGATCTTTTTCATCCGCAAACCGAATGTGCCATGGCGCTACATCATCGGTTACGGACTGGTGTTCGGCATCGGCCTGTGGGGCATCGTCAACCTGGGCATCAAGGCCGGGCTCTCGGCCGGCATCGCGTCGCTGGTGCTGCAATTCAGCGCGTTCTTCACGATTCTGCTCGGCGGCTGGGTGTTCAAGGAAGCGCTGACCCGCTTTCAGGTCCTGGGAATGCTGATCGCCCTCGGCGGCTTGTTGTGCATCATCATGATCAGCGATGGCACGGTCAGCCTGCCGGGTGTGCTGCTGGTGCTGGTGGGCGCGGTCTCCTGGAGCGTCGCCAATGTCATCAACAAAAAGGCCAGCACCAAGGAAGTCTTCGGCTTTCTGGTCTGGTCCAGCGCCTTTGCACCGATCCCGTTGTTCGCACTCGACTATGCGGTGAACGGCAGTGCCGGCTACACCACATTCGTCAATCAGGTCGATACCACCGCGGTGCTATCGATCCTGTTTCAGGTCTACCCGAACACACTGTTCGCCTACTGGATCTGGAACTCGCTGCTCAAGACCTATCCGGTGTCGACCGTCGCACCGCTGTCGTTGCTGGTGCCGATTTTCGGCATGCTCGGCTCGGTGCTGATCTTTCATGAAAGCGTACCGGCGAGCAAAGTCATGGCGGTGGTGCTGATCGTGCTCGGTCTGGCCGTCGGCCTCTATGGACAGCGTATTTTCAATGCTATGTTTGCGCGTCCTGCGCGCACTTCAATATGAATCGACAGGGAGTTGGTATGAGTCTGGGAAGGCGTGAGTTTGTGGGGGCCGCCATGGGGGCGACCCTGGTTGGAGGCAGCATGATTGCAGGCGTGGCGGGAGCACAGGCGAGTAACAAGCCTGTTCAGGATGACGTGGTTACAGCGCTGAACCCCAATGACTGGGCATCGGTGCGGGCGCAGTTCAATCTGTCGCCGGAATTCGTGCACATTTCCAACTTCTTTCTCGCCTCCAATCCCAGGCCCGTACGCGAGGCGATGGCGCGCCACCGGCAGGCCTTCGACGCAAATCCGTACACCTACCTTGAAGACAACATGTTCGCCCGGCCGGAGGACATGGTCTGGCGCAAGGTCTGCGCCGCGGCGGCCGAGTACACCGGCGGCCGCGCCGAGGACATCGCGCTGACCACCAGCACCACCCAGGGTCTGTCGATGGTCTACAACGGCCTGAAACTGGCGCCCCACCAGGAAATCCTGACCACCAACCACGAGTGGTACACCCACGACGAAGCGATGCGTCTGGCGGTGGTCAAATGGGGCGGCAGCATTCGCCGGATCGATCTGTACCAGGGGCCGGACGATGTCAGCGTCGACGCGATCGTCGCGCGCATTGAAAAAGCCATCAAACCGACGACCCGGATTCTGGCCATGACCTGGGTGCATTCCGGCACCGGCGTGCGCTTGCCGGCAAAAGAAATCGGCGCACTGGTGGCGCGGATCAACCGCGATCGCGCCGAGGCGGACAGGATTATTTACGTGATCGACGGCGTGCACGGCTTCGGCTGTTCCGAGGCGCAAGTGGCGAGCCTGGGTTGCGACTTTTTCAGCGCCGGCACCCACAAATGGATTCTCGGCCCGCACGGTACCGGTCTGGTCTGGGCCCGTGAAGGTCAGTGGGCACAGATCACGCCAACCATCCCCACCATCATGGCCGCCGAACCCGCCAACGCCTGGCGTGAACAGCGCGATCCACAGGGTCAGACGCAGGCCGCCTGGGTCAGTCCCGGCGGGTTCCTGGCGTTCGAAAACCAGTGGGCGATGATCGAGGCATTCAAATTCATCCAGCAGATCGGCCGCAAGCGCATTGCCGACCGCATCGCCGAACTCAACGGCCAGTTGAAGGAAGGTCTGGCGAAGCTGCCGAACGTGTATTTGCACACGCCACGTTCGGCACAGTTCTCCGCCGGTTTTGTCTGCTGCGACGTCAAGGATCGCAGCCCCAAAGAGATCGTCGCCCGGCTCAAGGAACAGAAGATCATTGCCAGCGCCACGCCCTACCGGCATTCGACGGTGCGCTTCTCCGCCGGGATCATCAACTCGCCTGAAGACATCGAAAAGACCCTCAAAGTGATGCGCACTCTGGTCTGACGCCAGCCCGAACCGACATCGGTTGCCTGCACTGGCTCAACGCCGGTGCAGTCGCTGGCGTCTGCCTTCCAATAACAATCGCCGCGTGCTCAAGGGCAAGGATCGATTACATGAATGAAAAAACCGCCGTCATCCAGAACGCTGCAAAAGAATTGAGCATGTTCCTGTTCTGCTCGACGGTTTATCGGTTGTTTTCCGGTGCGCTGATGGTCTCGCTGACATGGACCATCCTCAACCAGGACGAAGGCGGGTATCTGCCGCTGGCCCTGGCGATTTTCTGTTCGTTCATTCCGGCGTTCATCACTCCGGCGATGATCAAGCGGCTGTCACTGCGCATGAACGGGCGGCAGATGAGCAGCTGGTTTGTACTGGGGCTGGCGGGCCTGGCCCTGATCTCGGGAGTGTCCCGGGATTTCACTCTCGGCCTGCTGATCACCAACCTGTTTGCCTGGCTGATGATCATGTCGCTCGAAGCCAGCCTGGATATGTGGTTCGCGCAGATTCAACGGGGCATGGACGAAACCAAAGTGCGGCGGATCAGCGGGGCAACCACCGCGACCAGTCAGGCCGCATTGATGACCGGACCTTTGCTGGCGGCAGGTTTGATGCCGATTCTGAGCGGCATGGGCTTCTCGCTGGTGCTCAGCGCCGGCTTCTTCATGGTCGCGGCAATTTGCTTTACCCGGCACAGCCTGCCCACGGCGGTGCAGACCACCGCCGAAGTCGCTGCCCCTGCCAAGCTGCCACTGACGCTGTTTGTGCCGATGGTGCTGATCTGGCCGATCCTCGGGGCCTTCAACTTCATGCTGCCGGTGTATGTGGCGAGCCACGGCTGGAGCCTGTTTGAACTGGGCGTGCTCGATGCCGTGTTCGGCCTGGGCATGGCGCTGATCGGCGTGCTGGTGATCATCGCCAATACCGGGCGCAACCTGACGGCCTATCTGTCCGGCCTGATTGCCCTGGCGCTGATCGCCACGTCGATGTGGTTGCTGATGCCGGACAATCTGATGCTCAAGGCACTGAGCCTGCTGATTCTGGGCATGGCTTTCGGCGGTGCACGGGTGCATATCCGTGTCGCCATCGCCTGCCGCTACAGCGAGGCGGCGGTGGGGTTATATGTCAGTCGGGCAAATGCGTTGGCGACGCCGGTGCTGCTGCTGATCCTCAGCCTGCAACTGGCGATGATCGACAATGCCTGGCTGCTGCCATTCCTGCTGGTGACATTGAGCGTCGCCCTGCTGTTGCAGACCTCGGCGACACGTTTCGCCCGAGGACCTTCGAGTCTCGCAGCCGTGGGCGCCTGAAACGGCGCACGGCATCGGCGCAGCCCCGGTTCAGGTACCCCGGGGTTTCGCCCGTGCCGTGGCTTCAGCCACCAGCGGATCGTCCGGCCAGTAATGCTTGGGATACCGCCCCTTCAGATCCTTCTTCACTTCGGCGTAAGTACTGCGCCAGAAGTTGGCCAGATCCTGGGTCACCTGCACCGGGCGCCGCGCCGGCGACAGCAAGTGCAGCTTGACCACTTGCCGGCCACCAGCAATCCGCGGTGTCTCGGCGAGGCCGAACAGCTCTTGCAAACGTACCGCCAGAATCGGCGGGAACTCGCTGTAATCCAGCCTGATCGACGACCCCGACGGCACGCTCAAATGATGCGGCGCCAGCTCGTCCAGCCGTTGCGGCAGCGGCCACGGCAGCAGGTTGCGGACGATGCTCGCCAGATCGAGATTGGCAAAATGACTGAGCCGCGAGACCTTGCCCAGATACGGCATTAACCAGTGCTCGAGGGTGTTCAGCAACGTCGCGTCGCTGACATCCGGCCACTGACTATCATCCTGCGTGGCCAGCTCCAGCTGCCGTAACAGGGCGACCCGCGCCTGCCACTGCCGCAGTTCCGGCGTCCACGGCAACAACTCCAGACCTTTGCGCCGCACCAGATTGACCAGCGCCTGACTGCGCGCCGCCTCGTCGAGACCGGTCAACGGTTCGCGGCTGAGGATCAGTTCGCCGACCTTGCGCTGGCGCTCGGCACGCAGCACGCCTTCGCGCTCGTCCCAGTCCAGTTGATCGACGTTGTGCACTTGCTCGGCAAGCACCGAATCGAACAGCGCCGGATCGAAATCCGCCGCCAGGTAAATCCGTTCTTCACGCTGGCCCTGACGGCTGCCGAGGTCGGCGATGACGATCCACGGCTCCTTCATCAGGCTGTCGGCCTCGGCGAACAGCGCAGCGCGACCGTTGGCCAGCCGATATTCGGCGCCACCGGCACGCCGCTGTTGGGCGACACGGTCCGGATAGGCCAGCGCCAGCAGCGCACCGAGCCAGCGCGGGTGATCGGGATCGCTGACCGGCGCGCTGGCCTTGCCGCGCAGATAACCACGATATTGCCGCGCCAGTTGCCGCGCACGCTGCACGCCCCCCTGAGCCCCGCGTGCCGCACGTTCTTCGCCGGAAAGCAGCACCAATCGACTGTGCAGATCCGCCCCGGCGCCGCGCAGGATATCGCGCTCGCCAAGCAACGCGGCGACGTCGCAGGCCATGTGCGCCAGCCCCAGCGCCTGACCGCGCAGCAACAGATGGGCGATGCGCGGATGCGCCGGCAACTCGGCCATGGCCTGACCGTGCGCGGTCAGCGCCTCGCCTTCGAGTGCGCCCAGGCGCTGCAACAAATCCTGCGCCTGTGCATAGGCTGCGGCCGGCGGCACATCGAGCCAGACCAGTTCGCCCGGGGTCACGCCCCAGCGTCCGAGTTGCAGGGCCAGGCTCGCCAGATCCGCCGACAGTATTTCCGCGCTGCCGTAAGCGGCCAGTTGTTCGTGCTGATCCTGCGACCACAAGCGATAACACACCCCCGGTTCCAGACGCCCCGCACGACCTGCACGCTGGGTGGCGCTGGCCTTGGAAATGCGCTGAGTGTCGAGGCGGGTCATGCCGCTGCCCGGGTCGAAACGCGGCACCCGCGCCAACCCGGCGTCGATCACCACGCGCACGCCATTGATAGTCAGACTGGTCTCGGCAATGTTGGTCGCCAGCACCACTTTGCGCTGGCCGGCCGGAGCCGGGTCGATGGCGGCGCGCTGGGCATTCAAGTCCAGTTCGCCGTGCAACGGGCAGAGCAATACGTCTTTGCGCTCGCCGATGGCATCGCTCAGTTGCTGATGCACGCGACGGATTTCCGCCTGCCCCGGAAGGAACACCAGCAGGCTGCCGGTTTCATCGTGCAGCGCTTCGAGGACGGTCTGGGTCACGCGCTGGTCGATGTACTCGCCGGGCTGGAACGGCCGGCCCCAGCGCATCGTCACCGGGTACATGCGCCCTTCGCTGCGCAGGATCGGCGCGTCATCCAGCAACCCGGCCAGACGCTCGCCTTCGAGGGTGGCGGACATCAACAGAATCTTCAGCGGCTGTTCAGCGCGGAACAGTTCACGACCGTTCAAACTCAGGGCCAAGGCCAGATCGGCATCGAGGCTGCGTTCGTGGAATTCGTCGAAGATCAGCAGGCCGACACCTTCGAGCGCCGGATCATCCTGCAGACGCCGGGTGAGGATGCCTTCGGTGACCACTTCGATACGGGTATCGGGGCCGACCTTGCTGTCGAGGCGGATGCGATAGCCGACGGTTTCGCCAACCTTCTCGCCCAGTTCGCTGGCCAGTCGCTCTGCGGCTGCACGCGCCGCCAGCCGCCGTGGTTCGAGCATCAGAATGGTCTGCCCGGCCAGCCAGGTTTCATTGAGCAAGGCCAGCGGCACGCGGGTGGTTTTACCGGCGCCGGGCGGCGCTTCGAGCACGGCTTCGTGGCGTGTCGCCAAGGCTTCACGCAGGGCGGGTAAAACTTCGTCGATCGGCAAAGAAATCATGCTGGCTCCCAAACAGAGCCGCGAGTATAACGGCGAACTGCCGGGCGTTTGTCAGGGTCTTAATTCCACACAACGCTGCTTCGTTTTTAGATGACTCAGGAGATCCATCACATGCGCTTACCTTCTCGCCTGATCGGCGGTGTACTGGTCGCCACCCTGCTCACTCAACTCACTGCCTGCGGCTCGATTTTCTATCCAGACCGTCGCGGTCAGATCGACGGCAAGGTCGACCCGGCAATTGCCGTGCTCGATGCCGTGGGCCTGCTGTTCTATGTCATTCCCGGTCTGATCGCCTTTGCGGTGGACTTCGCCACTGGCGCGATCTATTTCGAACCGGGCCATACCGCCCAGGTCGATCCGGCCAAGCTTAAACAAGCAGTCGGCCCGGATGGTCAGGTCGATAACCTCAAGTTGCAGGCTATTCTCGAAACAGAACTCGGGCGCAATCTGCCGCTGGACGATCCGCGCCTGATCCAGCACAAGGGCAGCACGCAACAACTGGCCATGTTTGGCCTGCAACCCGCCGCATAAGGACATTCCTACCCCATGACCACCAGCCCCGAACACGCCCGCCTGCTGCGCTTGGCAACCCGCGCCTCGGTGGCGGTGGCCTGCACGCTGATCATTGCCAAAGCCATCGCCTGGTGGCTGAGCGGTTCGGTGAGCATGCTCGCCGGCCTCACCGACTCGGCGCTGGATGGCGTCACCTCGCTGCTGAATCTGCTGGCGGTACATTACGCACTGCGCCCGGCCGATGACGATCACCGTTACGGCCACGGCAAGGCCGAATCGCTGGCGGGCATGGCGCAGGCGCTGTTCATCGGTGGCAGTGCGGTGCTGATTGCGTTTCAGGCGTATGAGCGCATCCAGCAACCGGAGCCGCTCGGCGCGCCGTGGCTGAGCATCGGCGTGATCGTGTTCTCACTGCTGCTGACCGCGGCGTTGCTGACGCTGCAACATAGAGTGATCAAGCAGACCGGCTCCAACGCGGTGCGCGCCGACTCTCTGCACTACCGGTCGGACATGCTGCTCAACGGCAGCATTCTGATCGCGCTGATCCTCGCCGGCATGGGCTTTCATCAACTCGATGCGTGGTTCGGCCTGGGGATTGCCGGGTACATTTTGTGGAGCGCGATCCAAATCGCCCGGGAAAGTTTTTCGGTGCTGATGGATGAAGAGCTGCCGACAGACGTCAGTCAGCACATGCTCGAACTGGCCTGCGGCGTACCCGGTGTGTTGGGCGCGCATGACTTGCGCACAAGGATCTCGGGTAACCACTGGTTTGTGCAGTTGCATCTGGAATTGCCGGGAGAGCTGACCTTGTCAGTCGCCCACGGCATCAGCGATCAGGCGGCCGATGCGATTCACGCCGCCTACCCGCGGGCCGAAGTGCTGGTGCACGCCGACCCGCAGGAAGTGGTCAAGACCGAACGGGCACAAACCCGGATTCAGTAAGACACCTGATAACCGCGACTGCTCAGGCAATTACCCTGGGCCTGACGGTAAGCCTGCACCACTTCAGGCGCCGGTTGATAGGTCGCGCTGCGCGGGTCGAAACCGCTCTGTTGCACCGCGTATTGGTAGCACTGGTAACCGTCCTGCTGCACCTGTTCCGGCGACTGACCGTTGGCCGGATAGGCCTCGACGTCATAGCCCTGGGATTGCGGCTGCGGTTGCGGTGGTTGCTGCACCGGTGGCTCGACCACCACGTAATCCTGGGTGCTTTCTTCGTACGCATAGTAGGAGCCGGCAGCGAGAAACAGCAGCGCCCCGCCGATCCACACTTCACGGGCGTAGTCCGGCAGATACTGGGTGCGAATTCCGCGTGGCGGCTGCACGACGATATAGCGCGGGCCTTGCGGGCGATACCAGTAGCCGCCGGAATAGAAGTAATCCTGACCGCGATACGGCACGCGGTATTCACGGTCCGGGAAGCGGTCGATCACATGCCCCGGGCGGTATTGCGGGCCTGGGCCCCAACCGTTGCCATGCCCGTCCGGGCGACCCGGCCAGCGATTATCGTTGGGCCGATTGTTGCCGGCCTGCCATTGCTGGTTGTTGTAGCCGTTCTGCGGACGCTCGTCGCGGTAGTAACCCTGGCGCGGTTCCTGAGTCTGGCGCACGGTGTCAGGCCGCGGCTGGATCGGCAGGTTGTTGGCCGGTGGCGGTGGCGCCTGATGCACCGGAGCAGGCGCGTTGGGTGCACGGTTCTGGTTCTGCCACTGGCCATTGTTGTGCTGCTGGCCGTTGTGCTCGAACTGGCGGCTGTTGTCGCCCCGAATGATTTCGTTGTTCTGCGGCCGTGGCTGGTTTTGCGGCGGCGGGTTGTTCTGCCCGCGGGGCTGATTGTTGCCACCATGGCCCTGATTGTTGCCCTGATGCTCGGGACCGCGTCCATTGTTCTCGGGGCCCCGATTCTGCGGCTCGTCGGCCAGCGCTTGCGCACTGACGCTCACACACAGCAAACCAACACCGGCCAGACGCCAGATGCGCGACTTCATGCTTTTCCTCACTGCGGGTATTAAGAGGGCTTGTAGCTAAGACCGGGAATACGCATACCGGGTTCTGCGACAGGTTATCAGTCACGAAACTTATTTATTGAGGTAGGCCGTGCAGCGAGGCACAAAAATCGCAGGCAAGAAAAAGGGAGACCCGTCGGCCTCCCTTTAGAGAACTTCGTCCTGGCTCGACGCTTTTGACGTCGGCTCACCTCACGCCGTCTTTTGGACAGTGTGCAGCTCGGGGGCCGGCACATCCCCGGTGGGGGTGGCGGCCGCGGCGGGCCTGATTGGGCGGGCCGCAGTGGACTGTGTTACCGAGCAGTGATTCTGGTGATAAGAATAGGCCGGGAGGCGCGGCAGATGATTGCGAAGATTGCTCAAATAAACACTGCTTGCGCAATTTTTAACCCTGGATAGATAATCCGCCGCAATAGTTACAACCAAGGACTGATTCATGAGCAAACTCGACCGTTACGACTTGAGCATTTTGGCGGAATTGCAGCGCGACGCCCGCATCTCCAACCAGGAACTGGCCGAGCGTATCGGTTTGTCGCCCTCGCCCTGCTCACGCCGGGTCAAGCAACTGGAGGACGACGGCTACATCTCGCGCCAGGTCGCCCTGCTCGATCGCAAAATGCTTGGCCTGAGCCTGACCGCCTACGTGCTGATCGGCATGGACCGGCACACCCCGGAGCGCTTCGAGAACTTCGAAGCAGCGATCCGCACCCTGCCGCAGGTGCTGGAATGCAGCCTGGTGACCGGCGTGGACGCCGACTATCAGCTGAAAGTAGTGGTGCCGGACATGGATCACTATCAGAAGCTGCTGCTGGGGCATCTGACCCGGATCGAAGGGGTGACCAGTGTGCGTTCGAGCTTTGTGCTGAATCAGGTGCTCAACAGCACTGAATTGCCGCTGACCCATCTGCGCAGCTGACATCGCCTTCGCGAGCAAGCCCGCTCCCACAGGGAAATGCATTTCAACTGTGGGAGCGGGCTTGCTCGCGAAGGGGCCGGCACAGGCGACCACCATAACTGCGGCACACCGACACAGGTCAATGCGCCCGCAATCTGCCTCGGCGTATAATCGCCCAGCCCTTTCAGCCCTGTGCGCGCCGGAGATGCCCGATGGATCCTGCAGTATTCGAAGAGTGGATGATGACTGGCCTGGTCAGCATCCTGATCATTTTCATGGGTTTCATCGTCTGGGATCTGGCGAAGAAGTCCAAGGCCGGGCGCTTCGGCTCGTTCATTCTGTTCTTCGTCCTGGGCCTGGGTGTGGCCGCGTTCATCATCAAGAGTGTGGTGATCGGCCTGATCGAATCCGGCGCTCTATAGCCGCGCCGGCACTTCTTTCCACTGGCCCTGATCGAGCCCTTCGAGCGTCCAGTCGCCAATCCTGACCCGCACCAGCCGCAACGTCGGCAGCCCCACCGCAGCGGTCATGCGCCGTACCTGACGGTTGCGCCCTTCACGAATCACCAATTCCAGCCAACTGGTCGGCACGCTTTTGCGAAAACGCACCGGCGGATTGCGTGGCCACAATTGCGGTTCGTCCAGTTGTCGCGCCTCGGCGGGCAAGGTCATGCCGTCATTCAGTTCGACACCATCACGCAAACGCTGCAATTGCTCGCCTGTCGGCACGCCTTCGACCTGTACCCAGTAAGTCTTCGCCAGTTTGTGTTTCGGATCAGCGATGCGCGCCTGCAACTGGCCGTCGTTGGTCAGCAGCAGCAAACCTTCGCTGTCGCGATCAAGGCGTCCGGCCGGGTAGATGCCGGGCACCTCGATAAAATCCTTGAGCGTCGCCCGCCCGCCTTCGTCGCTGAATTGCGTCAGCACATCGAACGGCTTGTTGAACAGGATCAGCTTCGGCTCAGCCGGCGGCGCCTTGGCGACGCGACGTGGAGCTGAGGGGGAAGGCTTCGCACCGGGACGGCGGGAAGGAGGACGCGGGGGACGGGACATGGGCAAAACAACATCTGGCGATCTGGGCTGACAATGCTAGTGCCCCGACCGCCAAATGACCACGACTAACCGTTAACGGAACGGCGGCTCGTCGAAGCTGCGCAGTTTGCGCGAGTGCAGCGAGTTGAGTTCGGTGCGCAGCAGATCCACCGCCTCGATGCCGATCTTCAAGTGCTGGCTGACCGCACGCTCGTAGAACGCGTTGGCCGAGCCCGGCAGTTTGATTTCACTGTGCAGCGGTTTGTCCGAAACGCACAGCAACGTGCCGTACGGCACCCGCAGGCGATAACCCTGGGCGGCGATGGTGCCGCTTTCCATGTCCACCGCCACGGCGCGGGACAGGTTGATCAGCGGACGTTCCTGCGCCCAGCGCAGCTCCCAGTTGCGGTCGTCGTAGGTCAGCACGGTGCCGGTGCGCAGGCGCTT
Source organism: Pseudomonas sp. NPDC087803 (assembly GCF_044742995.1). Lineage (NCBI taxonomy): Bacteria > Pseudomonadati > Pseudomonadota > Gammaproteobacteria > Pseudomonadales > Pseudomonadaceae > Pseudomonas > Pseudomonas sp. NPDC087803. The sequence continues at coordinate 13,780 of NZ_JBIUVO010000010.1, read as the reverse complement.
TTTCAGCTCTTCGCCCTGCTCGCCAGTGATATTGGCCGCAGCTTGTTGCAGCGCCAGCTGCACCTCGGCCAGCGCCGGAATCGGAATGTTTGGCGGCACCACGCGGTCGAGAATCCCGTCGCGACGCATGTAGGCGTGGGCCAGCACGTAGTCGCCGATGGTCTGCGACTGCCGCAGGCCACCGCAGTGACCGATCATCAGCCAGCAATGCGGACGCAGCACCGCCAGGTGATCGGTAATGTTCTTGGCGTTGGACGGACCGACGCCGATGTTGACCAGGGTCACGCCATGGCCGTCGTTGGCGATCAGGTGATAGGCCGGCATCTGGTAGCGGTGCCAGACCACGCCAGCGGCAATCGCCGACGCTTCGCCGTGGTCCATGCCCTTCTCGATGATCACGTTGCCCGGCAGGACCATGCGCACGAAACGCGGGTCGTTGCGCAGTTGTTCCAGGCCATGGACGATGAACTGGTCGACGTAGCGGTGATAGTTGGTCAGCAGAATCCACGGCTGCACATGGCGCCAGTCGCTGCCGGTGTAATGCACCAGACGACGCAGCGAGAAGTCGACCCGCGCGGCGTCGAACAGCGCCAGTGGCAGCGGATCGGTGTTTTCCCAGTCATAGAGACCGTCGGCGATGCCATCGGTGGCGGCGGACAGGTCGGTACTCGGGAACACCCGCGCCAGCACCGCAGCGGTGACGCCGGAGCCGGCCAGCTCATCGCCCTGCTCGACCACGTACGGATACGGAATGTTCTGCTGGCTGACGCCGACTTCCACGGTCACGGTGAAGTCATGCATCAACGGCACCAGCTGTTCCAGCAGGTATTTGCGGAACGCCTTCGGATGGGTGACGGTGACGCTGTAAGTGCCCGGCAGTTGCACCTTGGCGTAGGCGCGGGTGGTCTGCGGGACTTCGCCCTGACACAGGTAGGTCAGACGCAGTTCGGGGTAACGAAACAGAGCACGCTGTTCGGCGTCGGGCTCGACGCGATCCTTGAGGTAACGCTTGAGCGCCGAGTTCAGCGCAGTGGTGGCCCGCTCATGCAGCTCGGCCAGACGATCCACGGCTTGTTCGGCGGTTTGAACGACAATAAACGCTTCGGTCACGATCAGCTTCCTGTGTTCTGACTTGCAGAGCTTCATCTTGCCTGCATCGTGGCGTCACGGGAACAGTGGCATGTTGGCAACCGCACAATATGTCGATCGCACACGGTCCCTTGTAGGAGCTGCCGCAGGCTGCGATCTCTTGATCTTGCTTTTAAAAAGATCAAGATCAAAAGATCGCAGCCTGCGGCAGCTCCTACAGGGGAGTTGTGTTAGGTCAGAAGCCTTGTGGGGTTGAGCGGGCGACGATGGCTTCAACGTCCACACCGCGCGGCAATGCACCGTAGACTCGGCCACCACCACTCAGACGGCTGGCAATGAACGCGTCGCTGACAGTCGAGTTACCGGCCTCCAGCAACAGCCTGGCCTGCAGCCCCAAGGCAATATCCTCGGTCAACTGCCGCGCCCGATACTGAATGTCGCTGGTGTCCTTGAACTGTGCCTGCAACTGCTGGATATGCGCGGCCAAGCGCTTGTCGCCATGCCCGTCGCCCAACTCGCTGAACAGCACATCGAGCACACCCGGCTCTTTCGACAGCGCACGCAGCACGTCGAGGCACTGCACGTTGCCCGAGCCTTCCCACGTCGAATTGACCGGCGCCTCGCGGTACAGCCGTGGCAGGATGCTCTCCTCGACATACCCGGCGCCGCCCATGCACTCGGCGGCTTCGTTGATCATTCCGGGAGCACGTTTGCAGATCCAGTATTTGCCCACTGCCGTGACCAAACGGGCAAATTGCGCTTCGTGGCGATCATCCAGATGATCCAGCGCCTTGCCCATGCGCAGACTCAGCGCCAGTGCAGCTTCGCTTTCCAGCGCCAGATCGGCCAGCACGTTCTGCATCAGCGGTTGCTCGCTGAGCAGCTTGCCACCGACCTTGCGGTGCGCGCAGTGGTGGCTGGCCTGGGTCAGCGCCTGACGCATCAAGGCGCTGGAGCCGACCATGCAATCGAAACGGGTCATCGCCACCATCTCGATGATGGTCGGTACGCCGCGCCCCTCTTCGCCGACCATCCACGCCAGCGCGCCGCGAAACTCGACTTCACTGGAGGCGTTGGACTGGTTGCCGAGTTTGTTTTTCAGGCGCTGGATGTAGAACTGATTGCGCGTGTCGTCCGGGCGATGGCGCGGCAGCAGGAAGCAGGTCAGGCCTTTGTCGGTCTGCGCCAGCGTGAGGAATGCGTCGCACATCGGCGCCGAGCAGAACCACTTGTGCCCGACCAGTTCATAGGCCTGACCGGGACCACTGGCGCCCACCGGATAGGCCTTGGTGGTGTTGGCGCGCACGTCGGTGCCGCCCTGTTTCTCGGTCATCGCCATGCCGATGGTCACGCCGGCCTTGTGCGCCATGCCGACGTTGCGCGGGTCGTATTCTGTGGCGAGGATCTTCGGCAGCCACTGTTCGGCCAGATCCGGCTGCAAGCGCATGGCCGGGACGCTGGCGAAGGTCATGGTCAACGGGCAACCGCTGCCCGCCTCGGCCTGGCTGTGCAGATAGCTCATGGAAGCGCGGGCGACATGCGCGCCGTCCTGCGGATGCGCCCATGGCAACGACGTCAGGCCATGTTCGATCGCAGTGCGCATCAGCTCGTGATATGCGGGGTGGAATTCCACTAGATCAATACGATGACCGAAGCGGTCATGGCTGTTGAATACTGGCTTGTTCTGATTGGCGAGAAACCCCGCTTCCATCAACGGCCCACCGGCCAGCGCACCGTAGGCGTCGATCCGCGACTCAGCCCAACCGGCGCCAAAGCGGCGCGACCACTCCTGCAATGGCAGGTCGATGCGGTACAGGTTGGCGCCATCCAGCGACGGTGGCTGGTTGGTGACTTCGTGGGTTTCGGCGAACTGATGCAGGTTCATGACGGGGCTCCTTTGGTCAGCCAGGGAATCCAGTTAAGCACCGGCCCGTGGCTGATCAAAGTGTCATATGCGCCGAACTGTCGGCGCTTTCACCCTATTACGCGCTGAGCACGCGACGCTCAAGTGCGGTCTGCAGGTCTTCGAATTTCACCGGTTTGTTCAGGTAATCAATGCGCGTGCCGGACGCACAGTGCTCGCGATCCGTGCCCAGCGCCAGCATGAACACCGGCAGATTGGCGCAGCCGGGCAGCGCATGGATCTGGCAGCACAACGACGCCCCTTCATGGCTGGGCAACTGGCAATCGATCAGCACTGCGTCGAAGGTTTCCCGTTGCAGACAGTCCAGCGCCGCTGCACCGTTGTCCGCCGTGCGTACGCGGAACCCCAGCTTGAGCAGCATGCCGCGCATCACCAGTTGATTGACGCTGTTGTCGTCCACCAGCAACACCGTGCAGTCCTGCGGCGCACGGCTGCGCTCGTGCAGCGCGTCCGGGGTTGGCGGCGCTTCAACCTGCGGCAGCTCGAACTCGACATCCAGTTGAAAACGGCTGCCGCTGCCAGGCTGCGAGCGATGGGTCAGCTTGCCGCCGAGCAGTTCCACCAGTTGCCGACAGATCGCCAGCCCCACGCCCAGCCCGCCGTATTCGCGGGTCATCGAACCGTCGAGCTGGAAGAAGCGCTGATACATCGTCGCCTCGCCCAGGTCGGTGAAGCCGATGCCGGTGTCGATCACTGCAAACGACAGCGCCAAGCGGTTGTCCGCCGCCGGTTTGCCGGTGACCCGCAGGGCCAGTCCGCCGACCCGGGTGAACTTGATCGCGTTGTCCAGCAGGCACTCCAGGCATTGCGCCAGTTTGGCGCTGTCGCCATGCAAGCGATCCGGCAGGGTCGGCAGCACCTCGACCTTGAAGTCCAGCGACTTGCTCGCCGCGTTGCCGTCGAACTGCACGCGCAAGGCCTCGACCACCGCGCGCAGGCTGAAGCTGCCCGGCGTCGCCTTGAGCTTGCCGGCCTGCAATTCGGTGAGGGTGAGGATGCCGTTGACCATACGCATCATGTCCCGCGCGGAACCGGCGGCGGTCTGGTGATATTGCTCCAGCTCCGGTTCCAGCTCGACGGTCTGCATCAGCTCCAGCGAACCGATCACCCCGTTCATCGGCGTGCGCAATTCGTGGGTCAGCGTCGCGAGGAATTCATCCTTGAGCTTGTTGCTGTGGGCCAGTTGCTGGTTGAGCACTTCGAGTTTCTGCCCGGCGTCGAACAGGGTCTGCGCCTGCTGTTCGCGCATGGCGTTGATGCGATCGGCCAGCGCCAGCGACAGCAGCGCGACTTCGATCGCCGAACCGATCTGGCTGGCGTACATGGTCAGGAACACGTTTGGCAGCAGGCCGAGCACCATCAGCGTATTGACGATGCCGCCAAGCAGGAACGCCGACCAGGCAATGATGAAATAACGCGCCACCCGCAGGCCGCGCCACCAGGCGAGGATCCCGGCGGCGAAGATCACCACGGTGAACACCAGCGCCAACAGAGTCGCCAGGCGCAGCGACAACGCGTAACTGGTCATCAGCGACAGCCCGACCACCAGCGCGCCAAACGCGATCAGGGCAATCAGCAAGCGGTCGAGCCAGCGGCTGTGTTTTTTGGTCTGCAGGAAACTGCGGGCGAACTGGCTGCCAAAAAGGCCGGCGCAGCCGATGAAAAACGGTGTGGAGGCGTTGGTCCACCACGGATTGTCCGGCCAGAAATACTCGACCGCCGCGCCGTTCACCGACAGTTGATAGAGGCCGAACGAGGCAATGTAAAAAATGTAATAGAGGTAGCTGGTGTCGCGCACGCTGAGGTAGATGAACAGGTTGTAGACCAGCATCCCCAGCAGCACGCCATAGATGATCCCCAGCACATACAGGCGCACTGGTTGATCTTCGAGGTACGCGGTGCTCGACCATAACGTCACCGGCGCCTGGATCGAACCTTCACTGGCCAGGCGCAGGTACACGGTCTGTTGCTGGTCGGGCGTAAACGTCAGGTCGAACAGGTAGTTGTTCTGCCGGATCTCGCGGCTGGCGAACGGCAAGGCGTCGCCGGTTTGCCGGATCAGCCGGTAGTCGCCATTGGCATCGGCCATATAAAGGTCGAGGTGATCGAGTGGCGGATACGCCAGTTCCAGCAGCCAGGTGCGCTGGGCGGCCGGATTGTTCGGACGGTAATGCAGGTCGATCTTCAGCCAGAACGCCGAGCGTGAGTAACCGGCATTGAGCGTGGCTTTATCGTGAGGTTTGAAATTGCCCGCCGCCGCTTGAGCGCGGACGTCGGCGATGTTCGCCTGACCACTCGGGTCTTCGAACACTTGCAAGGAGCGGCCCAGGGGAAGGCTCTGGGTATTTTCGTCGAACTCGACGGCGCTTGCGAGGAGGGGCAAGCAGAACAGCAACATCAGCAAATAGCGCATTGAAGCCCCAGCGTGGCTCGTCCGGTTGTGTCAGGAAGCCCCCCATTCCCTTTGAGTAGACGTAAAACCGGTATTACCTGTTTTTGGTTTGGATCCAGACTAGCATAGCCGTTGATGGCCATTGAGCACCATTAAAACTTTTCCGGCAAAGGCTCTAGAACGGGCGTTTCAGAGCAAAGCTGCGGACTAGAGCTGTTGAGTTGGTCAGCTCAATCATTGCGATCCGCTTTTGTGGCGAGGGAGCTTGCTCCCGCTCGGCTGCGCAGCAGTCGTAAAACCTGTAAATGCGCTGTGCCTGAATAAATGCAGGGGGCTGCTTCGCAACCCAGCGGGAGCAAGCTCCCTCGCCACAATGGTAGCTGCAGTGTTGTCCGACAATCTGCTCGCAAACACCGTCAGGACTGAACCCCAAAATCAGGTTTGGTGGTAAGCTCGCGCACCATGAATATCTACAGCTCCCGCCCCGTTGTCCTCTGTCTCTCCGGCCACGACCCCAGTGGTGGCGCCGGCTTGCAGGCAGATATCGAAGCCCTGCTCGCGCAGGGTTGCCATGCGGCTCCGGCCGTCACCGCCCTGACCGTGCAAGACACCGTCAACGTCACTGACTTCCGCGTCCTCGACCGTGAGTGGGTACTGGCCCAGGCCAATGCCGTACTCAACGACTCCGAAGTCGCTGCGGTCAAACTGGGCATGCTCGGTTCGCTGGAAATGGTCGACACCGTTGTCGAACTGCTTTCGGCGCACCCGCACCTGCCGGTGGTCTGCGACCCGGTGCTGCGTGCCGGCGGCGGCGGACGCCTGGGCAAGGATGAAGTCGGTTATGCGATGCGCGAGCGTCTGCTGCCGCTGTCGATCATTGCCACCCCAAACCTTCCCGAAGCGCGGATTCTCGCCGAATTGCCTGAAGGCACGGCGGACGAGTGCGCGGAAAAACTCCTGCCGTTCGTCAAAAACCTGCTGATCACCGGCGGCCATGGCGACGAAACTGAAATCCACAATCGCCTGTACAGCCGTGACGGCCTGCGTGAAACCTTTTATTGCCAGCGTTTGCCGGGCAGTTATCACGGCTCCGGCTGCACATTGGCCAGCGCCCTAGCCGGTCGGCTGGCCCAAGGTGAAAACCTTGCCAGCGCCGTGCGTACCGCACTGGATTACACCTGGCGCACCCTGCGTGATGCCGAACAACTGGGCAAAGGCCAGTTCGTGCCGCGTCGCCTGCCGCTGGATTTTTGCTCGTAACGTCGTGAGGTCTGCCTGATGAAACTCCGTGGCCTGTACGCCATCACCGACAGCACGCTGCTGGCGGGCAAGTTTCTGTCCTACGTGGAGGCGGCGCTGGAAGGCGGCGTCACCCTGCTGCAATACCGCGACAAAAGCAGCGACGAGGCCCGCCGTCTACGCGAGGCCGAAGCGCTGCGCGATCTGTGCGAGCGCTACAAGACCCAGTTGATCATCAACGATGACGCCGAACTGGCCGCGCGCCTCAATGTTGGCGTGCACCTGGGGCAGACCGACGGCCCGCTGTCGCCGACCCGCGCCCTGCTCGGCTCCAAAGCCATTATCGGTTCGACCTGCCACGCGCAGCTCGAACTGGCTGAGCAGGCCGCCAAAGAAGGCGCGAGTTATGTCGCCTTCGGTCGCTTCTTCAATTCCAACACCAAACCCGGCGCGCCAAGCTGCAGCCTCGATCTGCTCGACGAGGCCAAACGCAAGCTGCACCTGCCGGTCTGCGCGATTGGCGGTATTACCCTCGACAACGCCGCGCCGCTGGTGGCCCACGGGGTCGACCTGCTGGCGGTGGTCCACGGTTTGTTCGGTGCCGAGAGCACCGCCGAAGTGACCCGCCGCGCCCGCGCCTTCAACGAACTTCTGAAAATCTGATTTGAGAGCCCGAACATGTCTCGTTCCGAAACCCTGTTTGCCAATGCCCAGAAACACATTCCCGGTGGCGTGAACTCGCCGGTTCGCGCGTTCAAGAGCGTGGGCGGCACACCGCTGTTCTTCAAACATGCCGAAGGCGCCTACGTCACTGACGAAGACGACAAGCGCTATGTCGATTACGTCGGTTCGTGGGGGCCGATGATCCTCGGCCACAGCCACCCGGACGTGCTCGACGCGGTGCGCAATCAACTGCAACACGGCCTGTCCTACGGCGCGCCGACCGCGATGGAAACCGAGATGGCCGATCTGGTCTGCTCGCTGGTGCCGTCGATGGACATGGTGCGCATGGTCAGCTCCGGCACCGAAGCGACCATGAGCGCGATCCGTCTGGCCCGTGGTTACACCGGCCGTGACAGCATCATCAAGTTCGAAGGCTGCTACCACGGTCACTCCGACAGCCTGCTGGTCAAGGCCGGCTCCGGCGCGCTGACTCAAGGCGTGCCGAGCTCCGCCGGTGTACCGGCGGCGTTTGCCAAACACACCCTGACCCTGCCGTTCAACGACATCGACGCCGTTGAAAAGATGCTCGCCGAAGTCGGCCAGGACGTTGCCTGCATCATCGTCGAGCCAGTCGCTGGCAACATGAACTGCGTGCCGCCGGCACCGGGTTTCCTCGAAGGCCTGCGTGCGCTGTGCGACAAGCATGGCGTGGTACTGATTTTCGACGAAGTGATGACCGGTTTCCGTGTCGCCCTCGGCGGCGCTCAGGCGTACTACGGCGTGACTCCGGACCTGACCACCTTCGGCAAGATCATCGGTGGCGGCATGCCGGTCGGCTGCTTCGGTGGCAAACGCGAAATCATGCAGCGCATTGCGCCGCTGGGCCCGGTGTATCAAGCGGGTACGCTGTCGGGTAACCCGCTGGCGATGGCTGCCGGTCTGACCACGCTGCGCCTGATCAGCCGTCCGGGTTTCCACGACGAGCTGACCGACTACACCACGCGCCTGCTCGACGGTCTGCAACAACGCGCCGATGCGGCGGGCATTCCGTTCGTGACCACGCAAGCGGGTGGCATGTTCGGTCTGTACTTCAGCGGCGCCGACGACATCGTCACCTTTGAAGACGTGATGGCCAGCGACGCGGCACTGTTCGGGCGCTTCTTCCATCTGATGCTCGAGGGCGGCGTATATCTGGCGCCGAGTGCTTTCGAAGCCGGGTTTACGTCGATCGCCCACGGCGAAGCCGAGCTGAAAATCACCCTGGACGCTGCCGAGCGCGCCTTCGCTGCACTGAAGTAATTGCCGCCCCGCTGACGTTGGCCATCGCCAGCGTCAGCTTTCACCTACATCCACGCCGTTTTTCCCACGCCTCTGCTAAAAATCCGCCAGAAAGTGGGCGATATATTCCCCGCGCAGCAGAAAAACGAGTAAAGACTTTGTAAGGTTGGCCCTGCTTATTTCATAATGCGCGCTTATTGGATCCCTCGATGGGTCCGCGTGCCCTTCAGAGGTAAGTCGATTCCCATGAACCGCACCGGCCGCACCCTTGCCTTGGGCTGCCTGTTGCTCCTTCAGCCCCTGCTCGCGCATGCACAAGCAGGCGGCAACTCGTTGTTGATCCCGGCGATGGGTCGTTGCACCCTCAACACTCAGCCGCAAGACGTCACGCAGGCACTGGCCGCCTGCCAGAAAGCCGCTGACGAAGGGGATGCGCAAGCACAATACGAGTTGGGTGAGTTCTACTACGACGGCAAGAATGCGCCGCGCGACCTCAATCAAGCCCTGAGCTATTTCGAAAAGGCCTCGCTGCAAGGCCATGCTCAGGCACAGTTCAAGCTCGGCACCATGTTCTTCCACGGCGAAGGCGTACAGGCCAACAACATTCAGGCGTACATCGTGCTGAAGATGGCCGCGGTCAACGGCGCCGAAGATGCGCTGGACACCGCCGACGAAGTCTCGGAAAAAATGTCCCGTGAAGACCTCGAAACCGCGACCCAGGTGCTCGGGCAAATTTTCCGTAAATACCTGATGGAACTGCAGAACGCCGATGGGCGTACGCCGTTTTCACCGCTTCCCTAAATGTAAGCAGAATGAGCTCTGTGGTGATTACTCGTTGTGGCGAGGGGATTTATCCCCGATCGGCTGCGCAGCAGTCGCAAATCCATTCAGCGCGGTAATTCTGGAAGATCAAAGTTGCAGGTTTTGGGGCCGCTTCGCAGCCCATCGGGGATAAATCCCCTCGCCACAAGAGCCCCTCACTCAATCAGTTTTTACTTCTCAGGCATCGGCATCGGAAACGGCATCACATTGCCGACCGCGCCGCGGGCTTCGCTGATCTTCGGGGTGCCCAGACGTTCCACCTCGTCGATGCGCACGATCGAATGCATCGGCACAAAGCTGCGCACCACGCCTTCGAACTGCGCCTTGAGCTTCTCTTCGCTCGGATCGACGACCACTTGCGTGCGCTCGCCAAAGACGAACTCTTCCACTTCCAGAAAGCCCCACAGATCACTTTGATAGATCTGCTTGGCGTACATTTCGAACACCTGGCCCTGGTTGAGGAAAATCACCTTATAGATTGGAGCTTCGCGTTTGGTCATGGCGGGGGGATAACATCGGGGATAAAAATGAGGGCGCAAACTATAGCATAGCCGCCGGACGCACAGCGGTAGGAACCTGAGGGCTTGTTCCCTATAATGCGCGGTTCTTTGAATCACGTGACGACCCTACTCCATGGCCAAGAAGCTTTACATCGAAACCCACGGTTGCCAGATGAACGAGTACGACAGCTCGCGCATGGTCGATCTGCTGGGCGAACATCAGGCCCTGGAAGTCACCGCGCGCGCTGAAGACGCCGACGTGATTCTGCTCAACACCTGCTCGATCCGCGAACGTGCACAGGATCGGGTGTACTCGCAGCTCGGCCGCTGGCGTGAACTGAAACTGGCCAACCCGGACATGGTGATCGCCGTTGGCGGTTGCGTGGCCAGCCAGGAAGGCGCGGCGATCCGTGATCGCGCGCCGTACGTCGACGTGGTCTTCGGCCCGCAGACCCTGCACCGTTTGCCGGAAATGATCGACGCCGCTCGCAGCAGCAAGTTGCCGCAAGTCGACGTGTCGTTCCCGGAAATCGAAAAATTCGACCATTTGCCCGAGCCGCGCATCGACGGCCCGAGCGCTTACGTGTCGGTGATGGAAGGCTGCAGCAAATACTGCACGTTCTGCGTGGTGCCCTACACCCGTGGCGAAGAAGTCAGCCGGCCGTTCGATGACGTGATCGCCGAGATCATTCACCTCGCGGAAAACGGCGTGCGTGAAGTGACCCTGCTCGGGCAGAACGTCAACGGTTATCGCGGTACGACTCATGACGGTCGCCTGGCCGATCTGGCCGAGTTGATCCGTGTGGTCGCCGCCGTCGATGGCATCGACCGCATTCGCTACACCACTTCGCACCCGCTGGAGTTCTCCGACAGCCTGATCCAGGCCCACGCCGAAGTGCCGGAGCTGGTCAAACACCTGCACTTGCCGGTGCAGTCGGGTTCTGACCGGATCCTCGCCGCAATGAAGCGCAACCACACCGCGCTGGAGTACAAATCCAAGCTGCGCAAATTGCGCGCTGCCGTGCCGGGGATCTGCATCAGCTCGGACTTCATCGTCGGCTTCCCTGGCGAAACCGAAAAGGACTTCGAGCAGACCATGAAGCTGATTGCCGACGTCGGCTTCGACTTCTCCTACTCGTTCGTCTACAGCCAGCGCCCGGGCACCCCGGCGGCCGATCTGGCCGACGACACCCCGGAAGAGCTGAAAAAAGAACGCCTGAACGCCTTGCAGCATCGTTTGAATCAGCAAGGGTTCGAGATCAGCCGACAAATGGTCGGTTCGATCCAGCGCATTCTGGTCACCGATTATTCGAAAAAAGACCCGGGCGAGCTGCAAGGGCGCACCGAGAATAATCGTATCGTCAACTTCCGCTGCGATAATCCGACCCTGATCGGCCAGTTCGCCGATGTGCACATCGACGCGGCGCAACCGCACTCGCTGCGCGGCTCGCTGGTCCAGTAAAAACAAAAGATCGCAGCCTTCGGCAGCTCCTACATGGATTACATTTCTCTGTAGGACCTGCCGAAGGCTGCGATCTTGACAGTCTCAACGCCAAGAATATTTAAGAGCTTTCGCACCCACGCCACTGGCGTTATCCTTGATTTCATCTTAATTGCCCCAGGGCGGCTAAATACGACCTTGAACGCACCCATAGAACCACATCGTTTTATCCTCGAGCCCTTTGAGGCTCGCCGCTTCGCCAATCTGTGCGGGCAATTCGACGAGCATTTGCGCTTGATCGAACAGCGCCTGGCCATCGAGATCCGCAATCGCGGAAACCAGTTCGAGCTGATCGGCGACCCCAAGCACACCACGTCTGCGGAAAACCTGCTGCGCCGCCTGTACCGGGAAACCAAGGGTACCGAGCTGTCGCCGGACATGGTGCACCTGTTCCTCCAGGAATCGGCCGTGGTCGAACTGGACAACCACGCCCCCGCCGAAGCCTCCGTCGCCCTGCGCACCAAGAAAGGCATGATTCGCCCGCGCGGCTTGAATCAACTGCGCTACGTGAAGGAAATCCTCGGCAACGACATCAACTTCGGCATCGGTCCGGCCGGTACCGGCAAGACCTATCTGGCCGTAGCTTGCGCCGTTGATGCCCTGGAGCGCGAGCAGATCCGCCGCATCCTGCTGGTACGTCCGGCGGTTGAAGCGGGTGAAAAACTCGGCTTCCTGCCCGGCGACCTGAGCCAGAAGATCGACCCGTACCTGCGCCCGCTGTACGACGCGCTCTACGAAATGCTCGGCTTCGAATACGTGGCCAAGTTGATCGAACGTCAGGTGATCGAAGTCGCGCCGCTGGCCTACATGCGCGGTCGCACGCTGAACAACAGCTTCATCATTCTCGACGAAAGCCAGAACACCACCGTCGAGCAGATGAAGATGTTTCTGACCCGGATCGGCTTCGGCTCCACCGCCGTCATCACCGGCGACATCACCCAGGTCGACCTGCCGCGCGGCACCAAGTCCGGGCTGCATCATGTGATCGAAGTGCTCAAGGATGTTCCGGGCATCAGCTTCACCCATTTCCAGCCCAAAGACGTTGTGCGTCACCCGTTGGTGCAGCGCATCGTCGAGGCCTACGAGCGCTTCGAGACCCGCGTCGAAGCCGCCAAGGAAACCTCGCGCGATGCTTGAGCTGGATCTGCAAATCGCTACCGAAGCGAACGCCCCGAGTGAAGCCGACTTCCGCCAATGGTGCGAACTGGCCCTGCGCCAGCGCAGCGCCGACTCGGAAATGACCATTCGCCTGGTCGACGAGGAAGAAGGTCGTGAACTCAATCACACCTGGCGCCACAAGGATTACGCGACCAACGTCCTGTCGTTCCCGGCCGAAGTCCCGGACGAGTTCCTCGACATCCCGCTGCTCGGCGATCTGGTGATCTGCGTGGCCGTGGTCGAGCGTGAAGCCGCCGAACAAGGCAAGGAACTCCAGGCCCATTGGGCGCATCTAGTCATTCACGGCTGCTTGCATCTGCTCGGTTACGACCATATAGATGACGACGAAGCCGAAGAAATGGAAGCACTGGAACGCGAGTTGCTTGCCGAACTGGGCTATCCCGATCCGTACGCGGACGACGAAGCCGAAACCTCCCCTATCGTTACAACAAAGGATTCAGAGTAATCGCTATGAGCGAAGATCGATCGAGCAACGGGCAGAAGTCATGGCTGGGTAAACTGACCCAGGCTTTTGCCCACGAGCCGAAGAACCGTCAGGAGCTGCTTGAGCTGCTGCGTGATGCACATCAGAACAAACTGCTGGACAGCGAAGCGCTGGCCATCGTCGAAGGCGCCATTCAGGTGGCTGACCTGCAAGTACGCGACATCATGGTGCCGCGCTCGCAGATGATCAGCATCAAGGCGACTCAGACCCCTCGTGAATTCCTGCCGGCCGTGCTCGACTCGGCCCACTCGCGCTACCCGGTCATCGGCGAAAGCCACGACGACGTGATGGGCGTGCTGCTGGCCAAGGATCTGCTGCCGCTGATCCTCAAGGAGAACGGCGACAGCTTCAACATCAAGGACCTGCTGCGCCCGGCCACCTTCGTGCCGGAGTCCAAGCGTCTGAACGTGTTGCTGCGTGAATTCCGCGCCAACCACAACCACATGGCCATCGTCATTGACGAGTACGGCGGCGTGGCCGGTCTGGTGACGATTGAAGACGTGCTGGAACAGATCGTCGGCGACATCGAAGACGAGCACGACGTCGAAGAAGACAGCTACATCAAGCCGCTGCCCAGCGGTGACTTCCTGATCAAGGCCCTGACGCCGATCGAGAACTTCAACGAGTACTACGACAGAGAATTTTCCGACGACGAAATCGACACCGTCGGCGGTCTGGAGATGAGAGCGTTCGGGCACTAGCCAAAACG